>DALYIW010000261.1:0-12240 GCA_031970155.1 Coleofasciculaceae cyanobacterium CTOTU46601
CATCCTTCATCCCTCATCCTTCAGACTAAGAACGACGACGAGAGTAGTAGAAGCAGAAAAATAGCTTCTCCATCTCAACCCAGACGAAGAGTAACGCACTAAAGCCCAAACAAATAGATAGCTCCACAAAGCTTAAAGGATGAGTACCAAAGAAGCTTTGTAAAGGTGGAACGTAAACCAGTGCCAGTTGTAAGGCTGTAGTAACAATTACAGCCCAGAGCAAATAGGGGTTAGAGAAGGGGTTCAACTGTATCACTAGCTGAGTGTTAGAACGAATTGCCAAAGCATGACCCATTTGTGCAATACACAAAGTAGTAAACACCATTGTTTTCCAGACGTCTTTATCTCCTTGATATCCAGGGGCATGAGTATAGTTGTAAGCCCATACCATTAAAGAAATGGAGATAATCGCAAACACAATACCGAGGCGAATCATATAAGACCCCATCCCTCTAGCAAAAATACTCTCACGAGGACTAAAAGGTGGGCGCTTCATCACATCGGGTTCTGCTGGTTCTACTGCTAAGGCAAGGGCTGGTAAACCGTCAGTTACAAGGTTCATCCAGAGAATTTGTAGCGGTGTCAGAGGAACACCCCCGGTGGCAATTAGGATAGGCGAGGCGGCAATGGTTAACACTTCACCAATGTTGCTGCCCAGAATGTATTTGATAAATCGGCGGATGTTGGTATAGACAACTCGACCTTCTTCAACAGCGTCAACAATCGTGGCAAAGTTGTCATCAAGTAGCACCATGTCGCTGGCTTCTTTACTAACGTCGGTGCCAGTGATACCCATGGCAATGCCAATATCTGCCTGTTTAAGTGCGGGTGCATCGTTAACCCCGTCGCCAGTCATAGCAATAAATTTGCCACGGTTTTGAAGGGCTTGGACGATTCGCAGTTTGTGTTCTGGGGAAACACGGGCATAGATGCCGACATTATCTACTTGTTGTTCTAGTTCCTCTTGGCTGAGTCGTTGTAACTCCTGACCACTGAGAACGCGATCGCCTACTGTAGAAATACCCAAATCTTGAGCGATCGCTTGTGCTGTCAGCTGATGGTCTCCAGTAATCATGACCGGGCGAATCCCAGCATCGCGACACTTGGCCACAGCATCCCGCACTTCTGGACGTGGGGCATCCAGCATTCCCACTAATCCCAGCCAAATCAATCCCTGTTCAGTCGTTTCATCTGAATCTTCTGGAGGTTTGGTGTCTAACCCCTTATAGGCAAATCCCAACACCCGTAAGCCCGCACTCGCCATCTGGTTATTTTGATCCAAGATTTGAGTACGCTTTTGCTCTGTCAGTGTTTCAGTGGTATTGCCCTGTTGATAGGTTTGACAACGCTCCAAAATCAGTTCAGGCGACCCTTTCGTAAACATTAGGAAGGGCAAGTCTTGAGTAGGGAGGGCGGTATTTTGAGTTTTGCCTTCACAAATTACACTCATTCGCTTGCGTTCCGAGGAAAACGGAAATTCTCCTACTCGTTTGAATTGACGGTTTAAAGATTGTTGTTCCAAACCGCCTTTTCCAGCTAGGGAGAGTAACGCGCCTTCTGTTGGATCACCTAAAATTACCCACTGGTTTGCCGCATTGGGCGTTGCTCTGTTTTTACCATTGTCTTGATTTGGCGGTGTTTCTTGCTGCAACACGGCATCATTGCAAAGTACACAGCCAATCAGCAGGGTTTGCAGCTCTGGATACTGTTCAGGTTGAGTAGACTGATGATCAATTTTGAATTCACCTGTAGGGGTGTAACCCTCGCCTGTAACAGAGAACGTTTGCTCCCCGGTGGCAACTTGCTGCACCACCATTTTGTTTTGAGTCAGCGTGCCTGTTTTATCTGAACAAATTGTGGTGACACTACCTAGAGTTTCTACAGCGGGTAGTTTACGGATTAAGGCCTGGCGACGTACCATGCGCTGGGTTCCTAAGGCAAGAGTCACCGTAATTACGGCGGGTAAACCTTCTGGAACGACAGCGACTGCCATTGACAGAGAAACCTCCACCAGTTCTTGCAAAACATTCCAGTTGAATCTGCCAGTACTAATGAAGGAATGGAGCATACCGCCTACGATTACTATCCCCACCAGTATTAGTGAGCCAGTAACCAAGACGTTACCCAATTGGGTCATCCGCTGTTGTAAGGGCGTCGGTTCACTTTCCACCGATTGCAGCATCTCGGCAATTTTGCCCAGTTCTGTCCGCATTCCGGTGCCAGTAATGATGGCTTTGCCACGTCCGTGAACGACTTCGGTGCCTTGATACACCAAATTAATGCGATCGCCTAAGGGTGTTTCTTCTTGTAGATGTATTTCTGCATCCTTGTTTACCGCCTGGGCTTCCCCAGTCAACGCGGCTTCTCGTACCTGGAGATTTGATTCCTCAATCAGCCGTCCATCTGCTGACACTTGGACACCTGCTTCTAGGAGTATGATGTCTCCTGGCACTAATTCTTTAGCATCTACCTCAATTGGTCTGCTATCACGAATAACTCTCACCTTGGGGGAAGAGAGGCTCTTGAGAGCTGCCAATGCTTTCTCTGCACGACTTTCCTGAAGATAACCTAGGACACCGTTCAGGATAACAATCAACAGAATAGCGATCGTATCTTTGAATGGAACACCATCAGCTTTGCCTTGTTGCAGTGCGATCAGGTCTAATATTCCTGAAATCAGTGCTACCGCAATCAGCATCAGTAACATGATATTTTTGAACTGATCGAGGAGGATGTCCCAGGCACTGCGACCAGCCGCTTCCTCTAGTTCATTCGGGCCATATTGCTGCAACCGCTGTTCAATCTGTTGGGAGGTCAGACCAGCATCTGGGTCGCTGCCCAACTGTGACAGTGTCTTGTCAATATCCAGGGTATGCCATGCGATTGCCAGATCGGTTAAAGAATTTGAACGCGTCGATGAAGTCACGGGGAATGTTTGCTTGAACACTTACCCCCTCAATCATATTCTTAAACCTCAAGACCCGCTGCAATATACTTTGACACACTTAATATTTTCTAATCTGAAAATAGGGAGTCGGGAGTCGGGAGTTGGGAGTCGGGGAGAAGAGAAATTTTCATTCCTTCTTTGTGCGCTCCCTTTTCATGGTGCCTAATCCAGCTGTTTGGGGTATAAGTAACTTTCATCGATAGACTCCCTTCCCTCGCGATCGCGCAGGCGCTGGCTCTTGAGCCCATCTCACTGTTAATCATTTTTCCTTGTGGGCTAGGCGTCGGATCTGCCCAAAAATTTGATGAATTCGTTAACCAACAACCAACAACTAATAACAAATAACAATTAAAGCTAACTAACTTTTCTCCCTGTCAGCCAATAAGTGATCATTTCCCCTTTACCTTTGATGAGGGTAACACCTCGCTTTTCAAAGCAATACTTGTCTTTTAACGGCTCGTATGTGGAAGAGGTTACTTGAATTTTTCCGGCAACTCCTTGGGATTCCATCCGAGAGGCAACATTTACTGTGTCACCCCACAAGTCATAGGCAAATTTTTTCATGCCAATCACACCTGCAATCACAGGTCCGCTATTGATGCCTATGCGGAGGCGGAAGGGTTCGTCATTATGCCGTTTGAAACGAGCGATCGCTTGTTGCATGTCCAGTGCCATTTCCGCGATCGCTTCTGCATGGTCAGGTCTGGATGTCGGGAGACCACCAACTACCATGTAAGCATCTCCAATTGTCTTGATCTTCTCTAAACCGTGCTTCTCTGAGAGCTGATCGAACTGTGAAAATATTCGGTTGAGCAAGTCCACTAGTTGAGTCGGAGGGATTTGAGCCGAAATTTTTGTAAAGTCAACTAAATCTGCAAATAAAACTGTGACCTCAGCAAAGCTATCAGCAATAGTACTTTCTGCCATTTTCAGCCGTTGGGCAATCGGAGAAGGCAAAATATTTAGCAATAGTTCTTCAGCACAGGCTTGTTGATAGCGGAGAGCTTCTTCCCAGACCTTGCGTTCCGTCACATCGATCACACTGCCTTCGTAGTAAAGTAGCTGACCTTGGGCATCGCGAACAACGTGGGCATTCTCCGAAATCCAGATGATGCTACCATCTTGGCGATAGATCTGAGACTCGAAATCTGAAACGCGATCGTCTGCTTGCATCCGAGCCAAGTATACTGCCCGACGGTCAGAGTCAACATAAAGCTGCTCATTGATGTTGGTTAGAGTTGCGATGAGTTCTTCGGGAGAGGAGTAGCCATAGATTCGGGCTAGTGCTGGATTGGCACTCAGATAACGCCCATCAAGTGTTGTTTGGAAAAGACCTTCATCAGAATTCTTAAAGATGCTGTGATACCTTTCCTCGGTTTGCCGCAGTGCTTCTTCGGCCTGTTTACGTTCAGTGATGTCACGCGCTACCCAAATAACAGAATCTTCTGCAATGGGAGAAATGCTAGCAGCAAACCAAACTTCTTGCTCGCGAATGGTTATACTGTACTCAAAATTCACTGTCTGATGCGTAGTTAGAGCATCTTGGATATGACCAACAAAGATATCAGCTTGCGATCGCTCAAACAGCTCATGCAGTGTCTTGTCAATTAACTGGTCTACAGGTTTGTATAACAGTGCTGACTTCGTTGGTGCAATTTTTAGATAGCGCCCTTGTGCATCGATAACCAAGACAACATCACTCATCGCCGCAAATAGGGCTTGCAGCTGAGATTCAGAGTCACACAATATAGCTTCCACTCGTTGATGTTGAGCAATGTCACGCTGTAGCTGTACCTTGGCTGCTTCTAATTCACGGACTTTTTGCTCTAACTGGCAAACTTTGTGAATTCCTTGACTAACCTCAGCTAGCATATCTACGACAACATCTGAGGCACGAAAAGTTTCCTCTTCAACGCCTAACCAAGGTAACGGTTTAATCAAATCGTTGCTACCACCTACTAGCTCAAATTGTCCTGTCGGCAAAACTCTACCAATTCGACAAGCTTTCCTGACATGATGATTTGACTCAATTGTGACTAATCCACTAGGAGCCTCAAAGCTTTGACCATACGCCGCAACTCGCACTCGATCTACCTCAAACGATGCAGCAAGTTCTACTGACTGCTTCCACAGATAAACCTGGGTATAGGCGGACTCAATCGGGTCTGATGTGACTCGATCTGCTCCATAGTTCGCCTGAAAATTTTGTACAAATTTCTGATTTTTGGGATTATCTAAACTTTGGAAATAGCTCCAACTAGCGTAGTGACCAACAGCAGCTGCACCTATTTTTTGAATTTCAGCTTCGGCAACACTAACTGCTAAAATTGGAATGTCAGTCGCGGTAATTCCTGATTCTTGATACTGGCGGTAGAACGTAAGGTTGCTGTCGCCGTTAAGAGTATTAAAGACCACATCCGGTCTAAGTTGCTCAATTTTTGTAATAATTTCTTGAAACTCTTTAGCTCCTAGAGCAACGTACTCTTCACCAATGACTACGCCTCCTTGCTGTTTAAGTTGCGACGTGATGAGTTTATTGACAGTACGAGGAAAAATATCTTCTGAACCTAAAAGAAAAAAACGTTTTCCTTTATTTCTCAGCAGCCAAGTGACGGCTGGTTCTACTTGTTGATTGGGACAAGACCCCAGATAAAAAATATTTTTAGAACACTCTAATCCTTCGTATTGCACAGGATACCAGAGCAGAGCATTTAACTCCTCGAAGACTGGCAAAACGGCTTGGCGACTGGCTGAAGTCCAACAGCCAAAAACGGTGGTAACTTGATCGTGTTGGATCAGTTTTTTGGCTTTGGCTTTAAAGAAAGCAGGCTCTGAAGCACCATCTTCTATAATCGGGTCGATGAGCTTACCCAGGATTCCTCCTGTTTGATTGATTTCGGCGATCGCCATTAGTTGAGCTTCTACTAGGGGAGCTTCACTAATTGCCATTGTTCCACTGAGAGAATGCAAAATGCCAACTGGCACAGATGACATAACTGGGTTTTTAGCGGCTGATTTAACATGTTTCTTCTTCAACAAGCGCGTGGCGCTCTCAGCAGGAGATTTAGTGAAGTTGCTTTCCTTAAATTACCTGCTTCACTGGGTACATGGACGTGGTATATTGCCTGGAGTTCATGCCTCGGTTACTCTTCAAGAGCCGTAAACTCTACGGCAGCAAGACCGGGCTGCACAATACAGTCGCAATTAATTGCACCTTGACAGCAGCGACATCTTAGTGTAGCTTGGCCATACACTGCACGGGCGATGGCTTCCCTTGAACTCTACTTTGCCCTTATCTGTTGAACACCCTGAGCAGTTGTGACGGGAGAAGTTAGGGCTTGTGATTCAACAAGTACAGAACCTGTGTTCACAAAACCAATTTTAGAAGGCTTAGGCAATAGCTTGTACCAAACTTGTGGGTAAAAGCAACACGTCCTCAATTTTATGCACCCACTGTCCTCTCCTCAGTTTATCCTGAAACCTCTTGAGGGAATTGATGGGGGAAAGTGGGGAAGCTAAAGAAAAAATTACTCCCTCATCTTCTTCATCAGAAGCTAAAAGAGAGACATAGGAGTCTCGTGCTGCGGTAGTCTAGATCAAGTGACTCTATTCACTCGTATTTGATCGCGATCGCTTTATGTCCCCTACTGTCAGCAGTCCTACCCGCACGATTCGTATCGGTTCCCGCAAAAGTCAGCTCGCTCTAGTTCAAACTTACTGGGTGCAAGAACAATTGCAGAAACTCTTTCCGGAGAGAACCTTTGAAATCCAGACAATGAGCACCCACGGCGACAAAATCCTAGACGTTGCCTTATCGAAGATAGGGGACAAGGGACTGTTTACCAAAGAGCTGGAACTAGGCATGATCAATAATGAGATTGATTTTGCCGTTCATTCCCTGAAGGATTTACCGACAAGACTGCCAGAAGGGTTGATATTGGGATCAGTTACCGAACGAGAAAACCCCGCTGATGCTCTGGTGGTTCACCAAAAGCATAAAGACAAGCAAATTGATACACTGCCAGAAGGTGCTGTAGTCGGAACCTCCTCACTACGACGGCTCGCGCAACTGCGTCACCACTTCCCTCACTTAACTTTTAAAGATGTTCGAGGTAATCTGAATACTCGCTTAGCGAAACTGGATGCAGGTGAGTATGACGCGATTATTTTGGCAGTAGCCGGGTTAGAGCGGTTGGGAATGAGCGATCGCATCCATCAAATCTTACCCCCAGAAGTCTCTCTCCATGCCGTCGGACAAGGTGCCTTGGGTATTGAATGCCGCGCTGATGATCCTGAAGTTTTAGAACTACTCAAAGCCCTTGAACACACCCCCACGCAACAGCGCTGCTATGCTGAACGGGCATTTTTACGAGAACTTGAAGGCGGTTGCCAAGTACCCATTGGCGTTAATACCAGCCTTGATGGCGAACAGCTTACCTTAACTGGCATCGTTGCTAGTGTTGATGGGCAAAAGGTGGTGAAAGATACGATAAGTGGTGACGCTAGTCAAGCCGAACAACTAGGTAATCAACTCGCCCAACGTATGCGCCAACAGGGGGCACAAGAGATTCTACAAGAAATCTTTGCTCAAATTGAGCGCGGCTAGAACTAATGTACTGACACTCAACCCAACGCTACATCTTAAAACCAAACAACATGACTAAAGTCATGGTCTAAGTCGTGACTTTCTGTTGATGTCCTCGACGGGGACTGATTTTTATGATGGAAGCATAAGAAAAACGAGTGTCAAAATTTTCCCACTGACTCATGCCAGTGGGCTTTTTTTTGAGAGGCGACTATGAATGGTAAGAATTACGCCAAGATTTTGTGTGAAGTATTGTTCCTGATTTGTAAAGATAACTTAAAGATTTTTAATTAATACTCAGAAAGGTTTTATATTAAATATACTTATTTTTTCACAAACCTTTATAAAAAAATGCAACACCAAGTTCGCCTCATACCTGGTGCTCTGTCTGACTTGTATGCTCAAGCTACTAGTACAGGCGAGATTACACTTGCTGACCAATACGGGCTGATGGCAGCCTTGTTAGAGGAGTCCCTCACTTCCGAAGAAAGAGCTTCACTCAACAGGTTGCTACATGGCATCAGACGGGGGCGGCTTAAGGTAGTAAATGAAATTTCTGCAACATAACTTTATTCGTTACGCAGCGACGCTCAATAGGTAGCTTCTCGTCTGTATATCGTTGTGAATAGCCCAAATAGCAGAAGCGCGAATCACTGTTGAGTTTCTAGTATGAAAACTCCACAACTAGAGGCGCAGTTTTAGCTGCGACTAGAACTCATGGATTTCAAATACAGATGGAAAAATGGCGCACCGCCCAGCAGAGATGAAGCGGCTCAAAGCCAATCTTTGTTAGATGAAAGTCAGTTCAATAGCGAAAAAGATCGCTCTCTAGCAGAGGATGCAGCTCGTAAAAAAATGAATGTACCCGCACGAATTCCAGACGACGATCGCCCTGTACTGCCTCAATGACGCCTGCACGGCAGAATATTTTTAGTACAGGCTACACCATGAAAGATTTTCTACGAAGAAAACATTCTTTAGCTTTAAACCAATTGATTGGTATGAAGCTAGTGTCAGCGCCTAAACCTGACGTTATCTTGTTTGATTCCCTAAATGCCGCTTCTGATATTGCATTTATGCTCGGTGGTGAGTGGGATGGTTGCAATGCTGTTGTGATGGCTAACCAGGATGAGGTGGCAGTTAACACGGTAGCAAAACTGGTAGGAACTTCATGGTGTCATCAAGGAGACTCAACTGCTTTACTAGCCTGCTTGAGAACCGATGAACTTTTGAGACTATATACAGCAGGCTCCAGAAACTTCGCTAACGCTAATTTGAGGTGTGCTGTTCTTTCTGGTCTGAACTTAAGTCAATCTAACCTCAGTAATATAAAGCTAAATTGGGCTAACCTGAATGAGATAAACCTGAGTGGAGCGGATTTAAGCTCGGCAGATCTAAGTGATGCTTCTGTCAGTGGAGCTAATTTAAGTCAAACCAACCTGCATAGGACTCTACTGATTAGGGCAAATCTTAGCGAAGCCAACTTAAAAGGAGCGAATCTTAGCAAGGCTTGCTTAAATGATGCTTGTCTTTGTAATGCAGATTTGACAGGAGCAAATTTGAGCTTTGCTGATTTAAGAGGGGCAATTCTTGATGAAGCTTGCCTAAGTGGCGCTGATTTAACCGGGGCAAAGTTAACTCAAGGACAGTTGCCCTCCTGAATACCAAGTTATGCGATCGCTTTCTTAACTCACTGGCTAACTAAAGTGCGATCGCCAATCTTCTCCGTTAGACTCGTCCTATAGAGTCTCAGAGGTTATGGTGAACATTGCCCACTCTGCCTAGCTGGCTGTCTATATCGGTTTTCAATTGAGTTGAACACAGTTTTTGTAGGGGCACGATAATATCGTGCCCTTATCTTGTAGTCTATACAACTGAGAACCGCTATAAAGTTAATAGCAAGCCAAAACAGGAGCCGTTTATGCACTTACAACGAATTCAAGTTCCCGATTTTCGTGTCTTAAAGGATGTTGATATCACTTTTGAAAAGGAATTCGTTCCTAGAATTTTTCCTCTCGGCAGTCTAAATGGTGGCGGTAAAAGTACACTGCTGCAATTAATTTTCGTGCTACTTCATTGTTCTACCGATTCTGATAGGACAGTGTTTTTGAAAAATATGCTTAACGGATTCAAAATATATGAAAATGCGGACAAGAGAGTAATAGCTATAGTTGACGTTTGGGATGGAGAGAAAAGTGTAAAACTTGAATTTTTTTCTTATAAAGATTCATATATCAGGAATTTGTTAAATGAAGCTGGCGATGAAGCTGGCGATGAAGACGATGATTATAAATATCTTTATTTTTCTACATTAGAAGATATTAAAGAAATTCAAGATAAAAAATTTAGAAAAACAAAAGGTATTAAATTTTCTCAGATAAGAAAGTACTTCGGTAAAGCAAAATCTGAAGAATTGATGCGAACTCAATCTGAGCTTGAAGAATTTGAAAATAAATACAAAAAGCTCAAAGTTTACTCAGAAAAAATTATTCAATATTTGCAATCAAAAAACCTGATATATATATGTAGTTATTCAGTCAATGAAGATGAAGACGAAGTTTTGCTTTGTAAAATAGACAATGTAGATATAAATAAAGCAGAATCTTTTTTAGAAAAATTGTCTCAAAAAGTTTTTCTTGCAGCTCCTGCTACACAAGTTTTTCTTTTTATTTCTAAAGAATCTAGAAAATTTCTGTTTAGAAATCTGAGTAAAGATGAAGAAAATAAAAATCATAGCTATTATTCAGAACTTCAAGCTGCAAATTCTAATTTACCCGGTTTTTTTGCTTATGATTTTCTGGCTGTAGAACTCCTCGTTGAATCTTTTAAAGCTGCTGGAGAGCGAGATTTTAAAGAAGCCATAGAAACCGGAGAATATGGAAATAATTATAAAGAATTAATGAATGATTTAAATGCAATGTTATCTAATAAAAAAATAAATCTAAATCCAGATTTTTCTGGAGTAAATTTTAAGCTGGATAGAGATGGTGAGAGTATAGAACTTCTCCCAGAAGATCTAAGTCATGGGGAATTGAAAAGACTTAGTATTTATATGTGGACAAAGTACCATAGTATGGAAGATGCAATTATTCTAATGGACGAAGTTGAAATCGCGTTTCATCCAGATTGGCAGTATCAAATAATCTCAGACCTCAAGCAGTGGGCACCAAATAATCAATACATCCTTGCAACTCATTCATATGAACTATGTCAGGCTCTCACACCTTCTCATGTTAAGGAACTAGAGCCAAAACTTCTCAAGCCAGAAGCCCAACAGTAAATATGAGTCTTAGCCCAGAAGAACTAGAGCAACACTGTAAAGAAATTCTTCAGTCTCGTAGGATTTTAAATAAAATTGTTGTTCTCTGCGAAGGCGATATTCCGAAAACTCAGGGCAGGCTATCTCCTCAATCTTATAGAAGAATGGAGCAAATGCCAGATGCAAACTTTTATCATGCATGTGTTCCACAAGGGTGGAGTCAGTATCGACCACAATTTTTTAACTGTGGCGATCGCAAAGATGTAATAGATACCTACTCTACTCTTTTAAACTTACACAATAAAGACAGCGCTAGCTCATATTTAGATCCAAATAGACTTTTTGCAATTGTAGATCTAGATATTCAAATACAAACAATTGATAGTTACAGATTTGCGGATACAGAAGCAATTTTTTACGCTCTCTACGAGAACTTCAAAGTTAAAAATGAAAATACTGCACCCCATCGTATATGGGTTACCGGGTTAATCCATAAAGAAGCCTATTTTTTGATACCTGAACTTCAATCAGTATTTGACAATTTTTCTACTCCTCCGAGTTATAAAGGCAATTTCCTCATACTTCAAGACATTTATCTATGTCTGGTGAATGAAATTAGTACCGACTTGGATTTACAGAATAACTTAGTAAGGGCTTTTGCTCGTATTAGTTGCTGCTCTGGACTAGATTGTAGTGAAATAGTCAAATTGCAGGATTCATGGAAAGATCAGTTTCAAAAAGCCCTGCATGATACGCGCAAGGAAGAGTTAACTTTAGCTTTATTGACAATAAAAAAAGCTAAAAAGTATTGGCATCAAGTTCACCCATCAAGTGACTGGCCTGGTTCACCTGAAAGATTTAGAGAGCAACTCTTGCTAGAAATAGGAAGGTTTTACTCTGAACAGAGCAATGACCCTAAATACCATATCCCTTTTTTCTTAAAAACCCTGTATCAGTTCGTTTAATTGTCAAATAATGTGGTAGCTAAATTTTTTGAACAGCTTCTCTAGCCGGAAGTTCCCCCAGCGCCAAATCATGGAATGCTTACCTAGAGCAACGTTCTGCAATTTTTTTGGTCGCATTACATGGCTAAAATCGATGAAGCCTTAATGTAGAGAGGGTTTCAGCCGAACTATTGTCTATTGCAAGAATAGTGCGATCGCTAATCACTAATAAATTCATGAAATCTTAAGCAATAAGAGGTTTCGCCCCTCACCCCTAAAGGCAATAATGATATTAGTAGATGCACCCTAATATTTGAGAGAGTCGCCTCAAGTGGCTCTCTTCTTTATTTTTAATAGCCTGTGCAGACAGGCTTTGTTCGTGTAGCCCCAGTCTTCTAGACTGAGGGTACATTAAGTCAGGAACCTTCTCATCCCTAACCAAAAATTTCTGCTCTACCAAGGCATCTAAGAAGTTGAGAGCCACACTTCGGCAAGCTCAGTGACC
>DALYIW010000262.1:0-8707 GCA_031970155.1 Coleofasciculaceae cyanobacterium CTOTU46601
CTCATCCCTCATCCCTCATCCCTCATCCCTCATCCCTCATCCCTCATCCTTTTTTTAATCAGTGACATGGATGCATCAGAACTTTTAAAGCGCTACGCCGAGGGTGAACGAGACTTTTCAGAAGTCGTTTTGGAAAGAGTGAAACTATTTGGCACTAGCGTGATTGGAGCCAACCTGAATCAAGCAAACTTGAACAGAGCCACTTTAATCGGAATCGGTTTGGCAAGAACAATCTTCAGTGGAGCTAATCTCAGTAGTGCAACACTTGTCGGAGTTGGTCTTGCAGGCGTAGATCTAGTAAAAGCTGCTCTCAGTAACGCGACATTTGTAGGAGCAGGCTTAGCTGGTGTGAACCTCAATGGCGCTAATCTCAATAGTGCAACGCTTGTCGGAGTTGGTTTTGCGGGTATAAACCTAGTAGAAGCCGATTTAAGTAACACGAAGTTTGTAGGAACAGGTTTAGCTGGTGTGAATCTCAATGGAGCTAACCTAAATAGTGCAACGTTCGTCGGAGTAGGTCTTGCAGGCGTAAACCTAGTAGAAGCCGATTTAAGTAACGCGACGTTTGTAGGAACAGGCTTGGCTGGTGTGAATCTTAGTCAAGCTAATCTCAGTGGGGCTACTCTACGAGGCGTGGGTATGGCTGGAGTCAATCTCAGCGGCGCTAATCTTAGTGGTGTTCAACTTCTGGCATCTGGCTTAGGAGGAGTCAACCTGAGTGGGGCAAACCTGAGTGGAGCCGACCTCAGTGGAGCCACGCTAGTTGGAGTAGACCTGAGTGGAGCTAATCTAATTGGGGCTAATCTTACTAAGACTAGTCTGTTTGGCGTCAATTTAAATGGGGCACTGATGCCTACAAAATAACTGAATTGTCGTGACAATAAGGAGCAAAGTTGAAACCTCCGAATGAAAATTACACTCTCCTGACTCCTGACTTCTATTTTCCTCGGAGATCTAACGAAACGGTTTCAGTTAGCAAAATAAACCCGACAAAAAAAGTCGGGTATGTTTGACGGGTATTGTCACCCGTGTTACTATCAGGCGACAGTTGAAGGAAATCAAGGATGGTACTTATGACCCAGGTGACTGAAACCCAGACAACACGGACATCTGCCACATTTAAAGCATTGAAGTGCAAAGAATGTGGTGCTGAGTACGAACTTCAAGCAATACACGTTTGTGAACTGTGCTTCGGTCCCCTGGAAGTCAGCTACGATTACGATGCTCTCCGTCGTCATGTCACCCGCGAAAGTATTCAAGCAGGGCCGAATTCGATTTGGCGCTATCGTGCATTCTTGCCAGTTGCCACAGACAACCCCATTGATGTTGGCACAGGCATGACACCCTTGGTGAAGTCTAATCGGTTGGCGCGACGCCTGGGTCTGAAAAACCTCTACATTAAGAATGATGCTGTCAACATGCCCACCCTCAGCTTCAAAGATCGGGTGGTGTCTGTTGCTTTGACTAGAGCGCGGGAGTTGGGATTCTCTACGGTATCCTGCGCCAGTACTGGTAATTTAGCTAATTCTACGGCTGCGATCGCCGCTCATGCAGGTCTCGACTGCTGTGTTTTTATCCCTGCTGACCTAGAAGCGGGTAAAGTTCTAGGCACCCTCATCTACAGTCCCACGGTTATGGCTGTACAAGGCAACTACGACCAAGTGAACCGTCTCTGCTGCGAAGTTGCTAACACACATGGTTGGGGATTTGTCAATATCAACTTGCGCCCCTACTACTCCGAAGGCTCAAAAACCCTTGGCTATGAAGTTGCTGAACAATTAGGCTGGAAGCTACCCGATCATATTGTTGCCCCCTTAGCATCTGGCTCCTTATTTACCAAGATCTATAAGGGCTTCCAAGAATTCATTGAAGTTGGTCTAGTTGAAGATAAAAAAGTCCGCTTCAGTGGAGCACAGGCAGAAGGATGTTCGCCCATCGCTCAAGCTTTCCGAGAAGGACGCGACTTTGTAACGCCAGTTAAGCCCAACACTATTGCTAAGTCTATTGCCATTGGTAACCCTGCTGATGGCGTGTATGCCGTGGAAATTGCTCAAAAAACGAGTGGCAATATTGAATCCGTCAGCGATGCAGAAATTGTGGAAGGAATGAAGCTGTTGGCAGAAACCGAAGGCATCTTCACGGAAACAGCTGGTGGCACCACGATCGCTGTCTTGAAGAAACTGGTGGAAGCTGGGAAAATTGACCCAGATGAAACCACAGTTGTTTACATTACCGGCAACGGTCTGAAGACTCAAGAAGCTATCCAAGGTTACATTGGCGAACCGTTGACGATTGAGCCGAAGTTGGATAGTTTTGAGCGAGCACTGGAGAGAGCACACACCCTTGACCGTCTCGAATGGCAACAAGTTCTTGTCTGAGTTTAGAGTTTGGTAGGAGTGGTGTTCCTGTGCCCAACAACGAGCTAAATAGTAATAAAAATCCTAACAGCTCACGGCTCTAACACCTAACAAATTACAACCAATAACGAATCTATGGCGATCACAGTTCTGATTCCTACTGCTCTGCAAAAATTCTCCAACAACCAAGCAACCCTTGAATGCTCTGGTAACAGTGTTGGTGAGTTACTCGACTCCATGGAAAGCATCTGTCCTGGTATTAAAGCGCGTCTGTGCGATGAGCAGGGTAAGCCACGTCGCTTTTTAAACTTCTATGTTAACAGTGAGGATATCCGCTTTCTAGAGGGAACAGATACAGCCCTCAAAGATGGAGATGAAGTGAGTATTGTGCCAGCAGTTGCGGGTGGCTGAGGCATAAAAAGCGCTCATTCCAACTCATCAAAAAGAGTGGAGTAAGACTAACAGTAATCGGTAGAATTCGTTTCTTTTAGCTAGCTCAGTTAAAAAAGGCAATTCTGCCGATTATTTTTTATCGGAAGTTATACCGAGTTGCATTCATACGTAGTACTTTTCTTCCCCCTAGTCTCCCTAGTCCCCCTAGTCTCCCTTGTCTTCCTTGTCCCCCTAATCCCCCTTGTCTTTTCTAGTGGTAGTGTGAGCAAGACCCACACTACTTGCTTTAGAGCTCAATCACCCCATCAAAATTACGTTGTCAATAACGTGGATGACACCATTATCTGCTTCAATATCTGGTGCTACTACTGTGGCATTTTTCACCTCGAACCCATCAGAGCAATCAATCCGGATTGGTGAACCCTCAATAGAGGTAACTGAATTAACTTTCTCCAGATCAGCCTTTGTCAACTTGCCAGAGACGACATGATACGTCAAGATTCTCGTGAGCTGAGGAATATTCTGGATCAAAGTTTGTATCGTTCCCGGTGGTAACTTAGCAAATGCTTCATCAGTCGGTGCAAAGACAGTAAACGGCCCTGGACTTTTCAGCGTCTCCACCAAGCCAGCAGCTTTAACTGCTGTCACTAGAGTCTCAAAAGAACCCGCCCCAACTGCAATATCAACAATATCAGCCATGTATTTCACCTTATTTTAAGAAACATCCTCTGTTAAGAATAGTAAACCAATACTCATTTTTTATAAGGCTGTCTTCATGAGTTAAAGGTGAAAAGCTGTGAATTGGGTAAGGAGAATCTAGCAACTGGGAACTGAAAATCAATTAGGCTAAAATCAGCGCAAACGAAGCTTTGTGTTTTTTCGGTACTGAGGAGTGGGGAAATGCGGCGTCTGATCAATTTATTTTCAACCGTAGGAATTGTGGTGCTGGGAAGTCTGGGTTTCTCCACTACTTCAGCATCTGCTCAAGCTGCCTACGGGAGTTATGTAGGTGCTGGTGCTACGGTTGGTATTGCTCCAGGCCAACAAGTGGGTGGAGTGCTTGCTGTACGTTACAAATTCGTGGAACTTCCTATTTCCCTGAGAACACAAGCCCTCATTGGTGCTGGTACCGCTATTGTGCCAACAGTTTCCTATGATGTTCCCATCAACTGGCAAACTGATGCTTACTTGGGGGCAGGTGTTGCTTTTGCTAGTGGAGATTCGCCTTCGCCAGTGGGAGATAAGACTAGCTTTGCGCTGCAACCGGGTGTAGATTACATGGTTCCCAATAGCAATACAGTTTTCTTTGGTAATGCGATTATTGCGTTTGATGCCTTTCGTGATGGAGGAGGAGCAGCAGTTTCTGTGCAAGGTGGCGTGGGTTTGAGATTTTAGCTATTGGCTACTCGTCAGCGACTGGATTCTTTCGGGTGGCCAGAAAATTTTGTAGGCTTGGCCTACAAGATAATATCCTGGCAGAAATCCCCAAATATGGGAGTCAAAGCTCTTGTTGCGATTATCACCCATGACAAAATAAGACTCAGCAGGGACCATCATCGGCCCCCAGTCATAAGCTGGTGGCTCTGTAATGTAAGATTCCTGTAGGGGCTGGTTATCGATATAAACTACGCCCTCAGCGATGCGAACAACTTGTCCGGGTTGACCAATCACTCGTTTGATGAAAAATTGTTCATCTTTTTTGTCTGCTTCTGTCTGAAGAATTCTAGCCGCCTGAGGCACTCTAAAAACCACAAGATCGCCTCGTTGTGGTGAGTACGTGCTGGATTTGTTGACAAAAACTTGATCTCCTACTTGAAGAGTCGGTAACATCGACTTACTGGGTATTTCAAACAGTTCAATTTTTTGCTGAATCCAGGTGGGTAAATAGCTAGTAACAATTCCAAAAGTCAAAACCAATGCAGTAATGACCATAATTAGAGACTGTTTTGGTCTGAGATGCCTACCGAAAGCGAAAAAGGCGTGGTAGCAAGCTACGGCTGAGATGATTGGAACAAATATCAGCAGGTTGGAGAAGATATTGGCAAGTCCAGAAACAAGAATAATTGATGAAAGAAGAAAGCCACCTACGATCGCTTTTTCCACATACAGCTGACCTAGCCCTGGTAAGATTCGAGACAGAAAAACAGCAAACCAAGGGTCTTTATGAGTTCTAGGTATTTTTTCAGCTGTCTGTACTGTTAGCTGCTTGCTGGCACAGGCGTAGGCGTCAAATAAATTCAAGATATAGACGATCGCCATTGGGGCTAAACAGCAAAGGCCTGTAACTGTGTTACCAGTGGGACTGAATATCGACCAAGTAGCGATCGCAATCAGCACTCCTTCGGTACATATAAACCCCATTCCCCTTAATTTCTCCCCAGCATATAGCTGTCCAATACCAGGGAAAAACATTGAGAGATTGACGGCTAACCAGCGTTCTGGGGGAAGTTGTGAGCTTTGACCCTTCGCAGCGCTCAAGGGCATCGTTTTGAGTGTTAAATCTGTAAACTACTTCTGCTGGTAGTGTAACCTCAGCAACAGGCTAGTGCAGGTTTGCAGAAATAACCCGTCAGTTCTGATGAGAGAACTCTTAAGAACAAGAGAGACTCTTGAAGACAAGAAAGAAGCGAAAAAACCTTGCTTTCTTCCTCCTTGTCCGCCTTGTCTGCTTTACTCTTAAAATCCGTCGCTATCTTAGGTTGGGAAATGAGTTCCCAAGGGTATTGCTTTTGAGCTGCCTCGATTCGCAATGCTTCTCGCTGCTCTCAAATCACATAGGGCGCTGCCTATTTGGAGGAACTCGACGCAGACGGGCGATCGCTTACTCGCAAGCGCTGTGTGACTAATGTCATGCCATCGCTGCGAATCAACACCGCTGAAAGCCAACGGTTCTCTTTGGTAGTAGGAGCTTTACCTATTTTAAAAATTCCACCTGCTGGCAATAAATCTAGGTCAAGTTTACTAGGCTTAGCGTAGGTGTCTGGCTTAATCGGTTCTTCCACAGCCGTTCCTAGCAGTAACTGATCTCCCAATGGTTCCTTAACAATCACATCAAAGTTGAACTGTTCGCCAGGACGCACTTGCTCTGGTAAATTTACTTGTACAGTGGGGGGATTTGCTCCTGAAGTGACTTGAGAACGTTCAGCTAAAATTTCTTGCTGAACAATTTTTTGATTTTCAAAGCGCTGGCGCGATCGCAATGTAGAATCAAGCTTCATCTTCATGCCGTCGCTGTTGCCAACACCAGTAATTTGAGTAACCGTTTCTGCAACAATCCCATTGTTCTCGCTTTTCCACTCCTTGAGTTCTGTGCGGTAACTTAACTGAGAGTAGTTCTGCCACAGTTTAGTCAGCGCTTGCTCCATTGAGGCGCGATTCAAACCATCTGAATTCTTGAAATTTGCACCATAGAACTGCATGACTCCTTGAACGTCGCGGCGATTGGCGGCTGCATCGATTTGCTTCAAGGTATCTTTAAGCTGAGGGGGTGCTGTTTCGGGCTTGTCTGCTCGAGCAATCCCTGCCCATCCCCCGATTAAACCAATAGTTAGTAAAAATAATACTGACCAGCTCCAAGGTCGAGGATTGGCTTTAGCGGTAAAAGACACAGAGAGTTTAGGGAGTGAAGTTGCTGGATTATGCATGGGGAGAATCGTTAGGAAATACTTTAATAGTAAGAAGTTGGCGTTTAAATCTTAGAAGCTTGGGTGCTACATTCTGTCAATTTACAACTGATTTTTGATTTTAAGCTGCTGTGCATCTAAATTGCATACGGAGTTGCTGGGTTTTAGGTTAAGGGTAAGGAAAAAAGGATGGATGAGACGTTTCAGTCAAGCCAGGAATGGTTGCAGGAGATTCTCCAGTCCTTTAATGATGTTGCTTGGTCTGCTGATGCTACCACTTGGGAAACTCTTTTTTTGAGCCAGAGTGCACAAATAGTCTATGGACGCTCGGTAGCGGAGTTTTATGATAACTGCCATTTGTGGCGATCGCTAATTCATCCGGACGATCGCCCTTGGGTTGAAACCCAGATCCCAGTCCTCTTCTCCACAGGTGTGCTGGATTTAGAATACCGAATCCTGCGCCCTAGCGGGGAAGTTCGATGGCTTGAGCATCGGCTACGGTTAATTCGGGATGCCTTCGGTGAAGCCAAACGAATTGATGGCATGGCTAGGGATATCACTGAACGTCACCAGGCCGAGGAGACACGGCAAACCACTAATAATAATCTAGAAACCCAAGCTATCAACCTAGCGAGCGCTAACCAAGAATTACAGTCTACTTTGGAGGCGCTGCGAGAAAGTGAAGAACGCTTTCGCGCCATCTTTGAGCAAGCAGCTGTCGGCATTTGCCAGTCTAGTTTAGACGGTCAATTTCTACGGCTTAACCAAAAGTTTTGTAACCTTTTGGGTTACACCCAGGAGGAAATGCTCAACCGAACTTGGATGGATATTACCCACCCTAAAGACATCCAGGCTGATCTAGATGCCCTTTGTCGCCTCACACAAGGGGAGATCGATCATTACATACTAGAGAAACGTTATGTCCGCAAAGACGGCTCTATTATTTGGGTCAATCTTTCCTGCTCTTTAGTGTGGGAATCATCGGGTGAAGTCAAATTTGCGATCGCAGTGGTTAAAGATATTAGCGATCGCATACGCACTCAAAAAGCTCTGCAAAGGAGCCAAGAACGGTTCCGCAATTTAGTGGAAACTACTAGCGATTGGGTGTGGGAAGTCGATGAACACGGATTTTACACCTACGTCAGTCCCAAAGTAGAAGATTTATTAGGTTATACCGTTCAAGAACTACAAGACAAGACCCCCTTTGACTTCATGCCTTACAGGGATGCTTGTCGAATGACTAACTTTTACAGACAGCTAATTACAGTACAAGATCCATTTAGTTGTTTGGAGAGTACCAGAATCCATAAAGATGGTCATTTAGTTGTGATGGAGACTAGTGGAGTTCCCGTCTTTGATGCCGAAGGAAAATTCTGTGGCTATCGCGGGATTTCCCGTGACATTACTGAACGCAAACGGATGGAGGTGGCTTTAAAAGAGAACCAGCAAAAATACAAAACCCTGTTTGAGATTCTCCCGATTGGAATTTCTATTACTAATGAGAAGGGAAAAATTATAGAAGTTAATCCAGCTTCCGAGCAAATTTTAGGGCTATCAAATGCTGAATCTAGCAGACGAAGGTATGATTCCCCAGAATGGCAAATTGTTCGACCCGATGGCACTCCCATGCCAGTATCTGAGTTTCCTTGTGCTAGAGTTTTCGCTGAAAATAAGGTGATTACCAATGTTGAACTAGGAATGGTGAAGCCAGACGGAGAGATTACTTGGCTTGCGGTTACAGCTGCACCAATTCCTCTGTCAGGTTACGGGGTGGCGATCGCTTACACTGACATCAGCGAACAAAAGCAAGCAGAAGAAACGCTGCGATCGCAAGCTCAACGAGAGCAACTCATCGGGTTAATTACCCAGCGCATCCGCCAGTCGTTGCAGCTTGATGAAATCCTAGCAACCACTGTCGCCGAAGTACGGCACCTACTGCAAAATGACCGCGTTTTGCTCTTTAAACTTTGTGACGATGAGACAGGTAGGGTAGTAATAGAGTCAATCGCTCATGGTTTACCTGCAATTGTGGGAAGGGAATTCCCTGACGAAACTTTCCCAGAAGAGTGTGTGCAATTTTACCTCCAAGGTCAACCTCGTATTGTTCCGGATATTACCCGTGATGATTTTGCACCTTGTCTGACTGAATTTCTGCAAGAGTTGGGAGTAAAGTCTAAGCTGGTGATTCCCATTCTATGCAGCACTCATCGAGCCGAACAGAAGGTAGAGGGAGCAGGGGGAACAGGGCGAGCAGGGGAGGCAGGGGGAGCAGGGGAAGCAGGGGGAGCAATTTCTTCTTTACCTTCCCTATCTTCCTCTCAAACTTCACTGTGG
>DALYIW010000262.1:8813-12147 GCA_031970155.1 Coleofasciculaceae cyanobacterium CTOTU46601
CATTCAACAATCTGAACTTTACTTCAAGTTAGAATCTCAACTCACTGAGTTACAACAGGCAGAAGCGGCACTGCAACAAGCTAAAGAAGCTGCTGAAGTAGCCAACCGTGTCAAAAGCGAATTCCTCGCAAATATTAGTCATGAACTGAGAACTCCTTTGAACGGCATTTTAGGCTACACTCAAATCCTCAAAAAAAATACAAATTTAACCAACCCACAACAAAATAGCCTGAGCATCATTTATCAGTGTGGGGAACACCTACTAACCTTAATCGATGACATTTTAGATCTTTCCAAAATTGAAGCCCAGAAAATGGAACTCTACCCAACAGAGTTTCATTTGCCTAATTTTCTCAACAGCCTTGCCGACCTCTTTAAGATGCGTGCTCAACAAAAGGAAATTTTCTTTACTTACGAAATTATTTCCCCACTGCCTCAAGGTGTAATTGCTGACGAGAAAAGGCTGCGACAAATTCTTAGCAACTTACTCAGCAATGCCGTTAAGTTTACTGATAAAGGCGGAGTAACGTTCAAAGTAGGCTATCCGTCAGCAGTCAGTAGCCAGTGTTCACAAGAAAACCAACAACAAACAACAAACAACAAACAACAAACAACAAATAAAATTCGTTTTCAAATAGAAGATACAGGCATCGGTATTGAAGCGAGTAAGTTAGTAGAAATTTTTTTGCCGTTTCATCAGGTAGGCGATCGCGCTCATGCGGTGGAAGGAACTGGACTAGGATTAGCTATCAGCCAGAAGTTAGCTCAGATGATGGGCAGCACAATTCAAGTGAGAAGTACATTGGGGGCAGGTAGTGTCTTCTGGTGTGATTTAGATTTGCCTCCTGTTTCAGGATGGAATGAGTCGAACCCATCGAGCGATCGCCGAATCATCGGTTTCAAAGGTGACAAGCGCAAAGTATTGATTGTCGATGACAACTGTGTCAATCGCTCTATCCTGCGAGAACTGCTGGAGCCTTTAGGGTTTAATATTCTTGAGGCGGTGGATGGTCAAGACTGTTTGAACAAGTCCGTGGAGTTTAGGCCTGACTTAATTTTGATGGACTTGGTGATGCCAGGGACTAACGGCTTAGAAACCCTACGACAGTTGCGACAATTGCCCCACCTCAAAGATGTAGTAGCGATCGCGCTTTCCGCCAACGTTGTTGAGACTACCAAGCAAGAGAGTTTAGCCGTCGGTTGCCAAGATTTTCTCCCTAAGCCCGTGCAAACCCAGCAGCTCTTAGAATTGCTAATCAGGCATTTAGGTCTAGAAGGTATTTACGAAGAATTTTTGTATTCGACAGAAGTTAAACCTAATATAGATGATTTACTTCTAGTTCCTTTGCCATCATCAGAAATTATGGCTTTATCCGAGTTGGTGAAGATGGGCGATATCCAAGGAATTCTCCAGCAGGCGGATAAGTTAGAAAAATTGGATAACCAATTAGTGCCGTTTGCTACTCAAATCCGTCAACTAGCAAAAAGCTTTAAATTAAAGCAACTTCGTGAAATTATCCAACAATCTCTTGCCGATAATCAATAGATTTGTAAATAATATAGTAAATAATGCTGACTTATGACCCAATAATGTTCTAAAACTACTTGACTGTGTTAAGAATCATTGCGTGCAAGGTACATTGTAAATTTATTAAGCTAGTTTGGATTCTTTTTCAGAAAAAATTACTGAAAAAATAATTCACATAAAACTTACAAATTAAAGTTATAAAAAAACTGAATATGAATGACCAAAACAACGAAAAAAGCGTTTTGCTAATCGTTGATGATAACCCCACGAATCTAGGTTTACTCTTCGAGTACTTAACTAATTCGGGCTTCAAAGTGTTGGTTGCGATAGATGGTGAAAGTACCATTGAGCAAGTCAAATATACCAAGCCGGATTTGATTTTAATGGATGTGATGATGCCTGGAATAGATGGGTTTGAAACCTGTAGTCGATTGAAAGCTAATCGGTCAACTCAAGACATTCCAGTGATTTTTATGACCGCGCTTTCTGAAACCGTCGATAAAGTACATGGATTTAATATAGGGGGAGTTGATTACATTACTAAGCCAATTCAATCCGAAGAAGTATTGAGTCGAGTCCAAACACACTTATCAATCCGAAATCTGCAAAAGCAACTTCAAGAGCAAAATGAGCGTTTGCAACACGAGAGCAACGAAAATCAGCAGAAAGCTATAAAACTTGAACAGGTTGTGCGAGAGTTACAACAAACCCAAGCTCAACTAATGCAAGCGGAGAAAATGTCCTCATTAGGTAGGATGATTGCGGGTATTGCCCATGAAATTAATAACCCAATCAACTTTATCTATGGCAATCTTGAGTGCGCTAAAGAATATATCCAACAACTATTAGAGCTGCTCGCTCTCTACCAGCAGACTTATACCAATCCTACTGGGCAAATAACAGACAAAATAGAGGCGATAGACCTTGATTTTCTCAAGGTAGACTTGCCCAAATTACTAACGTCGATGAAGGTTGGCGCTGAACGCATTTCACAGATTGTACTATTGCTGCGAAATTTCTCCCGTTTAAATGAAGCTCAACTCAAGTTAGCCAACATTCATGAAGGCATCGATAGCACGCTCCTGATATTGCAGCACCGCTTGGAAGCAACGGCAAGCCGTCCAGCAATTCAAGTGATTAAAGACTATGGCAATCTACCGAAAGTCGAGTGCTACGCTAGTCAGCTGAATCAAGTGTTTATGAATATCCTCACTAATGCAGTTGATGCTTTAGAGGAGTTGAATGTTGAAAGGTTGTTAGGGCAGTGGGGCGAAGTTCCAATTGAAAATATAGGAGATAACTTTCAATCTTATAGCCTGCAACCTGCAACGCCTTGTATTCGGATTTCTACTGAGTTCATAACAGGCATAAACACAGACGCTCAAGAGTTTCCCGTCGAAAGAGAGCGTTATGATAGCGGCGATCGCATCGTCATCCGCATTGCAGATAACGGCTTGGGGATAACAGAAAATGTACGTCAGAGACTGTTTGAGCCTTTCTTTACAACAAATCCAGTCGGCTCTGGAACGGGTTTAGGGTTAGCCATTAGCTACCAGATTGTAGTGGAAAAGCACAAAGGTCAGTTATTAGTGAACAGTGAAATAGGGAAAGGTTCGGAGTTTGTCATTGAAATTCCCTTGCGGCAGAGGGATTGGACGTTGAGTGTTGAGTTTTGAGTGTTCGCTGCCCTTTGTCAGTTTTCTTAACAAGATTTATTATAAAAAATGTTGCTTCTTCATCCAACAACCCATAACAGGACTTACGCATGGATACCACATATAGTAGGGGTGAACGGCCGTTCACCCC
>DALYIW010000263.1:0-12141 GCA_031970155.1 Coleofasciculaceae cyanobacterium CTOTU46601
CAAACAACAAACAACAAACAACAAACAACAAACAACAAACAACAAACAACAAATTAAGGATTAACAGCTTGCATAAACCACTCACGAGAACTGTTTTGCTGGTAAAGCGATCGCGTTTGAGGATCGCCTCGCAACTCTAAGTGATCGACCTCTACAGGTTCTAGCAATAATAGACAAAAATTTGGGAGTGGCTGCTCTGGATCTGGCGAGGGTGGCGAAAATGCAGCATCATCTTCTATTCTTGCCTTACCAGGGTCAGGCCAGGCAAATTGTACGCGAGCCGCATCTGAGATGTCTTGCCAAGTAGTCTGACGAGCATTTTTTAGTGCTTGATCGGGATGATCAGCCTCAACAAGGGTCAACTGCCCTGCTAAACGAAATTGCTCACGAGTTTTAGGAAAGTACCAACAAGCTTCTCCCCAAGACTGGTTCTGAATTTGGTCAGCTTTCTGGCTACGAGAATCGGTAATGATTTTCAGTTGGTTAGTATCGTCTAAAAATCCGCGAAAAACAACGGTACGGTTAGCCGGAAGCCCATTTGCACGCACAGTTGCCAGCTGGAAGTAGCGGGCATAAGGTAAGCTGCGGTTTTTGTGAAGCGCACGGGCTAGAAGCGATCGCCAAGGAGTAGAAGTCAAAGACATGGTTTCAAAGCTTTCAGCCCTACACATAGCGCAAATTTTAGAGTTTTTCAAGCTTTGACCACTACATCTAACATCGCCTATAGTCAAGGTTTAGCTAAACCAAGAACAAATGTTGAATATGGTTCGAGAGCTTGAACGAGAACGCCAAACCGGGGATTTTCCAGAAACAGCACCAGCAGCTAACCCAGTATTTTTTAGAACTTACAGCCGCAGAACACCAGAGGGGAGGGAGAGTTGGGACGAAGTATGCGATCGCACCATCCGTGGCTTAAGTGAACTAGGCAAGCTCACCCGCGAAGAAACTGCCCTCCTCAACCGGATGATGCGCCAGCTCAAGAGCCTTCCCTCCGGTCGCTGGCTGTGGGTTGGAGGCATAGATTGGATTAAAAAGCAAGAAAACTTCTCAGGAGCTTACAATTGCACCAGCACTAATGCTGTAGACTGGCAAGCCTTTGGTCTAATGATGGACTTGGCGATGATGGGCTGTGGCACAGGTGCTGTTCTCGAACCCCAATACATCAACCAACTCCCCCCCATTCGCAACCATCTGTCTGTAAACGTACAGGGCGTGCTTGGCTCTACCCCAGTCTCAAAGCGTCGCGAATTTACAGAAGTCAAGATTGAAGGAAATCAAGTCTGTATCAATGTAGGAGACTCTCGCCAAGGTTGGGTTGAGTCTTATCAAGCCCTGCTGGAATTATCTACAGATGAGCGCTTCAGTAGCTGTGTCAACGTATCCATCGACCTCAGTGATGTTCGTGCAGCAGGAGAACTCCTCAAAGGCTTTGGTGGCGTTGCTAATCCTGTTAAGTTACCAGAACTTTATGAGCGTTGCTCGTCTATCCTCAACAAAGCTGTGGGACGGCAACTCAACTCAGTGGAATGCTGCCTGTTAGTTGACGAAGCCGCTGCTTGTGTAGTTGCTGGAAATATCAGAAGAAGTGCCGGAATGAGGCAATTTATCTCTGATGATGAATTAGGAGCTAATGCTAAAGATAATTTATGGCAACAGGATGAAAGTGGAAACTGGCGTATCGATCCAGAACGAGATTCTCTTCGGATGGCAAACCATACCCGTGTCTTTCACCGTAAACCGACATTAGACGAATGTATTGATGCTGTTAGAAAACAGTACTATTCGGGTGAAGGTGCGATTCAATGGGCTGGTGAAGCGGTTGCTAGGGCTAATGTTGATGTATTGAATACGGAAGATAAAAAATGCAAATTTCTAAATTTGTATAATCAGAACCCGGTAGAAGCTGGCGCGTATCTCAAACAGTTAAAAGACAGTATCAACCCGGAAGAATTAGAACACAGAATGGGTCGATTTGCTTTAAACCCGTGTGGTAAGTAATTTGCCTCACGTTAAAAACCTCACAAAATCGGAGAAAGCTGAGAGGCTAACACCGAGGTAAGTAAAGGAACTAACAAGCTTTTACCACCGTACAGCGTAGAGAGTGAAACTAGATTAACTAAAAAAATTAGGAGAATCTAGAATAAAATCTCTCCAAGAGTGTGAGGATATGTATGGATAAAGACAGAGTAAAAATTAGGCTGTTTTGATAAATTTATACATATAAGATGTACGCGGAGCTTACACGAAAAAGAAGTGTAAGAACTAGGGGATAAAAAGCCTCTAGGGTAACAAAACTGGAAATCATTGGTGCTAACTTCCACTGCAACTTAGCGGAAATTCATCTGAATCAGCTCGACCCAGAAAACTACAAAGAACAAGAGGAAGCTTTCACAGCTGGTGCGTTGTCCGTAGCGGTACTATTGAATCATCAATTTGTTGAGGAACGCTATCGAAAGTCACGGGAATTAGATCCAATTGTTGGTGTATCCTTCACTGGCTTGTTTGATTTCTTTATCAAAGCCTTCGGAGTAGATTGGTTACGCTGGTGGGCAAAAGGACGCCCAGATACTCCAGTAGGTATTGAGTTTAAGCAACGGGAGCAGGAGTATTTAAGCCGTTGGCGAGAAATTGTGCAACGAGTAGTCTGGGATTATTGCGATCGCAACGGACTCAAACGCCCCAACCGCTGCACGACAGTTCAACCATCGGGTACAAAATCCCTACTCACCAGTGCCTCACCAGGTTGGCACCCTCCGAAAGCACAGCGCTTTATCCGCCGGATTACATTCAGAAAGAACGATCCCGTTGCTCTAGCTTGCATTGACTACGGTTACAATGTCATACCCTCTCAATCAGACAAAGATGAAAACGGCAATCTCTTAAACGATCCCTTTCATCCGAGAGCAACCGAATGGCTAGTGGAAATTCCAGTTAAGGTTGATTGGGCTAATTTACCAGGAGCTGATGAAATTGATATATCTCAGTTTTCAGCTCTCACACAACTGGATTTTTATCTCCAAGTCCAGCGATGGTATGTGCGGCATAATACCTCAGCCACTATAGAACTACGCCAAGAGGAGGTTGAAGGTTTGGGTAATCGGATTTATGAAGCTATCCAAAATGACGAAGGCTATATTTCTGCCGCGCTTCTAGCTCGTTTTGACGATCACCAAAGCTTTCCCCGTTTGCCATTCGAGCCAATATCGAAACAGCAGTACGAGCAATTGATGCAGGAAGTCAAATCACGCCGCAAGACCGATGATTTTCATGCCGCGTTGAGACAATATGATGTGACTGACTTAGGAGAATCCGGTCCATCGGGTTGTGATTCTGACAAGTGTCTGTTCTCTGAGCAAAAGATTATGTAGGGTTGTTGGTTGTTTGTTGTTGGTTGTTTGTATTTATTTAGAAACAACCAACAAAGTGACATATATCCTGTTCTCCACTACAGGAAGTTACAGGTTACTCATCCCGGACTAACGTCCCGCTTCGCTATCATCCCTCATCCTTCATCCCTCCAAATCACAGGACACGCTAGGATGCCAGAGGAAGTAATCATCAATGTAGCGATCGCACAAGGATATACAAAAGATGTTCCTCGATGAATTGTCACCAATTTTTAAAGAACTAACCCAACAGCCTGTTGCTTTCTTGGGCGGATTTTTCTCTGGGGTATTTCGACTCAACCTCGCAGATGACCCAGTTAAAAGTTGGCTGGATGAGCAAGCTGGAGCTACTGGCTACACAGCTGGTACTAATAGCAGCGAAAACGGTAAAACTAGCGGGCCTCAGTCAATTTCAATTGATTAAGTCCAAATTTAACTGAATCAGGCTTGTGATTAGGGGTTTACTGAAGAACAGTAGACCCCTACGTGCTTTTTTGTTACACAATATGTGAGTGTGAGATAGATAACCTTTACAAGTAAATGGGTAGGCTATCATAAGACGATATCTAAAAGATCAGTTCTACCATTGGTTCAATTTTTTAGTTCTATTACCCTCTATTTAGTGGTGGTTCGCTCTTAAAAATTGCCCATTGGTCAACCAGACCAGATTTTGCTCAACCTACAGCGGCGAACTCTAGTCTGTAGCTCTGAACTTTTGTTCCTCGTTCAGTTTTATCGATCGACATGACCATATACGTCGGAAACCTGTCTTACCAAGCCACCGAAGACGACTTGAGATCAGTGTTTGCTGATTACGGCACCGTGAAGCGAGTTGTGTTACCAACAGATCGTGAAACGGGTCGGATGCGTGGTTTTGCCTTTGTTGAAATGACAGATGATGCCCAAGAAGACTCTGCCATCTCCGAATTAGATGGTGCTGAGTGGATGGGACGCCAACTCAGAGTTAATAAAGCAAGACCTCGTGAAGAGAATAATCGCAGCGTTGCCAAGCGCAGTAGTGACGATCGCTTCTAGAGCAAGTGGGATGTAAGAGTTGTTGGTTGTTTGTTATTTGTTGTTTGTATTTTTTAACAAACCACCAACAACCAACAACCAACAACCAAATTTGTCTAATCTCCTAGACAGATACCCAACCCTCTAGCTGTATTGACTAGGGTGCCATTCGGGTCTACTGCTTGATAATGACCGATCGCTTCTGCAATTGGCACATGCACAACTTGACGCTGTTGCCAAGTCACGATCTGGTCATATTGCTCATTGGCAATCAAATCAACCGCTGCCACACCAAAGGCAGAGGCAATTAAGCGGTCAAGGGGGGAGGGAATCCCGCCTCGTTGGGTGTGTCCCAAGACAGTGACTCGTGTTTCTGCGCCACTAGCGGTAGAAATGCGGTCAGCTAAATACTGACCAATTCCACCTAAGCGACATTCACCAAAGCGATCGCTAATCTTAACCGCTTCACCGGCTTCTGTACAAACCGCCTCTGACACAATCACCAAACAAAAGTGTCTACCCTGCTCCTGACGCTTTTGGATTTTACGGCAAACATTCTCAATGGTGTAAGGAATTTCCGGAATGAGAATCACATTAGCTCCCCCGGCAATCCCTGCACACATGGCAATGTGACCCGCATCTCGACCCATCACTTCTAGAATCATCACTCGGTCGTGACTAGCCGCAGTAAAGTGTAAGCGATCAAGTGCTTCAGTCGCGATATTAACTGCCGTATCAAACCCTATTGAACGCTCTGTGCTTCCGACATCATTGTCGATCGTTTTGGGAATTGCCACAAAGTTAAGATTGCCTTGTTGAGCAATTTTGCGAAGTATTGCTAAACTTCCGTCTCCCCCAATACCAATCAAAGCATCAAGCCCCAGCTGATGGTAGCCGGCAATGATATCTTCGGAGCGATCGCCTAGCGTTCCATCAGGCATTGGCCACGCAAATGGATTACCTTTGTTCGTTGTCCCCAGCACCGTACCACCTAGGGTCAACCATGTATCAGCCTTATCTGGGTCAAGTTTCATGACTTGAGGCGGACGACTCATTAAACCCTGTGTAGCGCGATAAATTCCCAGTACTTCCCAGTCGTAAGTACCCACAGCCCGGTGAGTCACTGCCCGAATCACCGCATTTAACCCAGCACAATCTCCACCACTGGTGAGAATTCCAATCCGTTTATGTTCTCCCATGCTGCCTTCTTAAAATTGAATTGTGTCCTTTCAACGGAAGAATCTAGAATTCACAATCGGGCTAAACTCTTAAACTCATCCCTCATCCCTCATCCTTCATCCCTCATCCCTCATCCTTCCAAATGACTTTTCTACAACTAGAGATTTCATTTAATGCATACCCTTTATGTACATGCAAGGAAGGCCGTATAAAGATTTCGTTCCTATTTCTAAAGTTTCTATAGTTCCTCTAAAGTTTCTTTAGTTCTTCTAAAGGTTTGAAGCCCCAACCCAAATGCCTCCCTAAGATAGAAAGTAAAGAGGTTGGGCATTCGTCTTTCTTGAGGCAGTGCATTGAGCAACTGGCCTCTGACGAGAGTGCATTACCCCATAGGGAGGATGAAAATTATGGCAGATGCAGATCGGCCTTTAGCCCAGGAACATTCCCTGGATCGTGATTGTACAACGCTATCCCGTCACGTTTTACAAGAACTCCAGAGTTTTTCAGCAGATGCTCAAGATCTCAGTGCGATCATGAATCGCATTGCTTTGGCAGCAAAGCTGATTTCTCGACGTTTGAGCCGTGCTGGTTTAGTGGAGGGAGCGTTAGGATTTACAGGTAACGTCAATGTGCAAGGAGAATCTGTCAAAAAGATGGATATCTACGCCAATGATGTTTTTATCTCGGTGTTTAAGCAAAGTGGTCTGGTTTGTCGCTTAGCCTCCGAGGAGATGGAAAAACCATACTATATCCCCGAAAATTGCCCTATCGGACGTTACACGCTGCTCTATGACCCCATTGATGGCTCTTCAAACGTAGATATCAACTTAAATGTTGGTGCGATTTTTGCGATTCGTCGGCAAGAAGGAAACGATACCGACGGTGAGGCCAGCGATTTACTGCAAGATGGGCATAAACAAATTGGTGCTGGCTACGTTCTCTATGGTCCGAGTACGGTGTTGGTGTACTCCATCGGCACGGGGGTTCATTCTTTTACCCTTGATCCCAGCTTAGGCGAGTTTATTTTGTCTCATGAAAACATTCGGGTGCCAGAACATGGACCTGTTTATAGTGTCAATGAAGGTAACTTCTGGCAGTGGGATGAATCCATACGAAACTACATTCGCTATGTTCAGCGCCATGAAGGCTATACCGCCCGATATAGCGGGGCATTGGTGGGAGATTTTCATCGGATTTTGATGCAGGGTGGAGTCTTTTTATATCCGGGTACGTTGAAGAAACCGGAAGGAAAGTTGCGTCTACTTTATGAATCGGCTCCCCTTGCCTATTTGATGGATCAAGCGGGTGGTAGGGCAAGTACGGGAACTCAAAATATATTAGACGTTGTGCCAAAGGCTCTGCATAGCCGAACCCCTTTGATGATCGGCAGCAAAGAGGATGTAGCTCTTGTCGAGTCTTTTATTCAGGAAGGGGCACGGGAATTGGAAAAAGGTTTGCAGGTTACAAGTTAGTTGTGGCTGAAAGTTCACAGGTTACAAGTTATAACCGTAAACCTGAGCTACGCTAACTATCTTACAGTCTTCAACTTTCCTACCTGGGCTACGCACTGCTAGGCTAACAACCTTCTAATTTGGGCAATGCCCCGCTACGCTAACAACCTCTAAGTATCACAATCAGTAGGAGTTAACTAATGACAGTCAAGAATCCCATTTTTCAAATTGAACAACAGTACGGTCAGAGTATCTGGATGGATAATCTGAGCCGCACTCTAATCGAGTCCGGTGAACTCAAGCAGCTGATTGAGGATCGGGGTATTGTTGGAATCACCTCTAACCCAGCTATCTTTGAAAAAGCGATCATTGGTAATGCTGTCTATGACGCCGATATCGAAGCAGGTATCCGGGCTGGCAAATCGGTTCTAGATATTTATGAGTCCCTGGTATTTGAAGACCTCCGCAATGCCTGCGATATCTTCAAGCCTGTTTATGAGTCATCTAATGGTCTTGACGGTTACGTCAGTATTGAAGTTCCACCGACCATCGCTGATGATACACAAAGCACCATCAACGAAGCCCGACGGTATTACCAAGAAATTGGTCGGGAAAACGTGATGATCAAGATTCCAGGGACAAAAATGGGCTTGCCAGCGGTTGAGCAAGTTATCAGTGACGGAATTAATGTCAATGTCACCCTGCTGTTCTCAGTAGATAGCTATGTTGAGACGGCTTGGGCTTATATCCGGGGCTTGGAAAAGCGGGTTGCTGAAGGTAAAGATATCAGCAATATTGCTTCCGTCGCCAGTTTCTTCTTGAGCCGGATTGATACTAATATTGATGGCCGCATTGACAAAAAACTCGCCGCAGGTTCTGATCGGATCGAGAAGAAGGCGAAGCTGGAAGCGGTGAAAGGGAAAGTTGCGATCGCCAACGCCAAAGTGGCTTACCAGAAGTACAAGGAGATTATTGAAAGCGATCGCTGGAAAGCCTTAGCAGAAAAAGGCGCAAAAGTCCAGCGTTTACTGTGGGCAAGCACCGGCACCAAAGACCCTGCATACAGCGATGTCATGTACGTCGATGAGCTAATTGGCCCTGATACCGTCAATACCTTGCCGCCTAACACAATTGAAGCTTGTGCTGACCACTGTTCTCCTGCCAATCGCGTTGAAACAGGTGTTGAAGAAGCCTACCAGTTGATTGAAAGTCTCAAAGACCCGGATATTGAGATCAGCATCGACCAGGTGATGGACGAACTCCTACTCGACGGCATTGACAAATTCATCAAGCCTTTTGAGTCCTTAATAGCATCGCTAGAGGAGAAGGTTCAAAAGTTGGCGACAGTGTAAGTCAAAGGAAGGAGGCAGGATGAATAACGCTCTGGCTAGGGCGAGGTATGAATCCAAAAATAATTCATTCCTGCTCCTTTCTTAATCGAGGCAAAAGTCATGCGAAGTTGCGTTCACTATTGTTGAAAGGTTGGAAAGTTAGAAGGTTGGCAGCTTGAGTGAGCAAACCTTAAAACCTTCTCTCTGAAAATCCGAGACTTGGCTGCAACTTGGTATCAAAAGGCAACAGAAAAAGTTTTTGGAGATTTTTTCTTTTGTCTAGTTCAGGATTTACGTGTTCACTCTCCTAGGGCGTGTTTTCTGGCCTCTTGTGTAGGTTGGGTTAAGCGTAGCGCAACCCAACAAAGTTACCAGAAATGTTGAGTTTCGTTCCAAAGACCCAACCTACAATTTAATCTGGCCTCTTGTGTAGGTTGGGTTAAGCGTAGCGCAACCCAACAAAGTTACGAAAAATGTTGGGTTTCATTTCAAAGTACTAACCTACAATTTAAGCCAATTCTTGGGCAAGAAAACACGCCTAAGCCCCCCTTTAATATCCTTGCCTGATGAAGGGGGAGCAACTTAGCTCTTATGGGGCTAAATTACCTTAAATTCTTCAACAGGGTGCGTAAATTCTATTCATTTAATCACTATTCCACTGAAGGACGTTGAAACACATATGGTGACTCTGCTAGAAAATCCACTACGCGTTGGATTACAACAGGAAAGAACGCCGGAACCATCTATCTTGGTAATTTATGGAGCGTCGGGAGATCTGACCCAACGCAAACTAGTACCAGCAATTTACCAGATGATACGCGATCGCCGCTTACCCCCCGAAACTACCGTTGTGGGAGTAGCCCGTCGCGACTGGAGTCATGACTACTTCCGCGAGCAGATGCGCGAGGGTATTGAGCAACTTTCCACTGGCATTGGTTCCGAGGAACTGTGGGAAGACTTCGCTAAAGGTTTGTACTACTGCTCTGGTGACATCGACAAGCCAGAAAGCTATCAGAAACTCAAAGCCTTCTTAGGTGAACTTGATGGTATTCGAGGAACGCGAGGTAACCGAGTATTCTACCTGTCAGTTTCTCCTAACTTTTTCCCAGAAGCTATCCGACAGTTGGGTTCTGCGGGAATGCTGACTGATCCCGTGAAGAACCGCCTGGTAATTGAAAAACCATTCGGTACAGATTTGAGTTCGGCTCAGAAACTCAACCGAGTAGTGCAAAAAGTCTGCAAAGAACAGCAAGTCTATCGCATTGACCACTACTTAGGCAAAGAAACCGTTCAGAATTTGTTGGTATTCCGTTTTGCCAACGCCATCTTTGAACCCCTGTGGAATCGCCAGTTTATTGACCACGTACAAATTACAGTGGCAGAAACAGTAGGGGTAGAGGACAGAGCGGGTTACTATGAATCATCAGGGGCGCTGCGGGACATGGTGCAGAATCACCTGATGCAAGTATTTTGCCTCACGGCGATGGAGCCACCCAACTCACTAGATGCAGACAGCATCCGGACGGAGAAAGTTAAGGTACTTCAGGCGACTCACCTAGCTGATATTGCTAACCTAGAAAATTCAGCAATTCGAGGTCAGTATTCGGCAGGTTGGATGAAAGGTAAGCGAGTTCCTGGCTACCGGGAGGAACCAGGAGTTGACCCCAATTCCACAACGCCAACCTACGTAGCCATGAAGCTAGAAGTCGATAACTGGCGTTGGCAGGGTGTGCCATTCTATTTACGAACTGGCAAACGGCTACCGAAGAAGGTGAGCGAGATTGCAATTCAGTTTCGTGATGTTCCCTTGTTGATTTTCCAATCAGCTGCTCAACAGGCAAACCCTAATGTTCTGACACTGCGCGTTTATCCTAATGAGGGAATTTCGCTACGTTTTGAAGGCAAAATGCCAGGGCCAAATCTGCGGACACGCACGGTAGATATGGACTTTAGCTACGGTTCTTCGTTTGGCATCTCAACATCTGATGCTTACGATCGCCTATTACTAGACTGTATGTTAGGCGACCAAACTCTCTTCACCCGTGCCGATGAAGTGGAAGAAGCGTGGCGGATTGTCACACCAGCACTGGCAGCTTGGGAAGCACCAACCGATCCGGCGTCTATTCCCCAGTACGAAGCGGGAACCTGGGAGCCAGCGGAGGCGGAGCTATTGCTCAACCGTGATGGACGGCGCTGGCGCAGAGTTTAGGGGATTACGGTTTCACGTCCCTAGAAGATGTTGTTAGTGGTGTACCGTTAAGTTGTCAGAAGCCGTTAAATAGCTAACAACTGACCACTAACAACTCATTCAATAATGAGCAATATCTACCAACCAACTACGAGCAACAAATAACTAATATGGCAACACAATCACCTCCCTTAGTCTCTCTACAAACGCCCAAAGATGTTTCAATTAGTGAAATTGAGGCGGAACTTCATCAAATCTGGCAAAGTTATGGTAGTGCTGGTGAATACGGCGATTTTCCTTCTGCCATAAGAGCGACAACGTTTAGTTTGATTGTCTATGAACCAGAAGAAACCCAGCAGCTGTTGGCTGCACTCGGATATTACTCTGGACCAATTGACGGTATTTTTGGTCCTCGCATGGTGGCTGCACTCAAGGCAGTACAGAAAGTCCATGGACTGCCGAGGACTGGTAATGCAGACGAAGCCACCAAGGCAAAACTGCGCGAAGAGTTTACCGAAAAACTTCAGAAGGGCACGGCAAGTAGTGCAGAAGCAACTGAACGGCTCAAGTATTCTCCAGATCTTGAAGGATCGACAATCGCCGATGCGATCGCCGCTTCCAACCCCTGCCGCATCATCGCCCTTTGTCCAACCTCAGGTGACGACGAAGGTGTTACCGCCCAGGTATCAGCCTCTTGCCCAGTGCACAAGCACGGTCAGAGCACACTAGTTTGCTGCGAATACATTACCCTACGAGGTACGGCTGCGGCACTGGAACGCAACGCAGGCATGATTGCAGCACTAGCAATTGGTGAACTTCCCAAGTTTCTCTGGTGGAAGGGAACACCTGACCCTGAGTATGGTTTGTTCAAGAGACTCAAAGACCTGAGCAATAGCGTCATCATTGACTCTAGTGCCTTCAATGATACAGAGAAAGAACTCTTGCAGATGTACACTCTGATCGAACAGGGCGCTGCAATTGCTGACCTTAACTGGCGGCGACTCGCCCCCTGGCAAGAGTTGACGGCTGAGGCATTTGACCCACCAGAACGCCGTGCAGCGATCGCAGAAATTGACCGAGTGACCATCGATTACGAGAAAGGTAATCAAGCTCAAGCACTGATGTTTCTAGGTTGGTTGGCGAGTCGGCTGAAATGGCATCCCGTCTCATATGAGAAAGAGGGCGGTGAATATGACATTAGGCGTATTAAATTCACAGGACCCAACCAACGTACTGTTGAAGCCGAGTTAGCTGGAATCCCCACTACGGATGTGGGAGAAGTAGCTGGAGACTTGATCAGCTTGCGCTTAGGTTCAACCAATCAAGAAGCAGACTGCTGTACGGCATTGTGTTCAGAAACAGCAGGTTGTATGCGGATGGAGTCAGGTGGAGGTGCTCAGGCTTGCCGCATTCAGGAAGTAACACCGCTGTTCGATCAAAAAACAGAATATTTGCTAAGTCAGCAGCTGCAACGTTGGGGCCGCGAGGTGCTTTTTGAAGAAAGTCTGGCGGTTACAGCTGAGGCTCTCAAATTAGCTCATTAGTTGTTTGTTGTTTGTTGTTTGTTGTTTGTTGTTTGTTGTTTGTTGTTT
>DALYIW010000264.1:0-12067 GCA_031970155.1 Coleofasciculaceae cyanobacterium CTOTU46601
CCACCAAAAGGCATAACACTGGAAGAATTTCTACAGCTACCAGAAACCAAGCCCGCCAGTGAGTACATTGATGGTCAAATCATTCAAAAACAAATGCCGCAAGGGAAGCACAGCATAATTCAAGCTGAACTCCCTACTGCTATCAATGCGGTTATAAAGCCTCGGCGGACTGGACGGGCCTTCTCAGAACTGCGGTGTACATTTGGTGGACGTTCAACAGTACCCGATGTGTCGGTGTTTGTTTGGGATAGGATTCCTCGCGATGAAAATGGCGAAATTGCCAACGTTTTCCAGGTATCTCCCGACTGGACAATTGAGATTTTGTTGCCCGATCAAAGCCAAACAAAAGTTACCAAAAATATTCTGCACTGCCTGAAATATGAGACTCAAATGGGATGGCTAATCGATCCAGACGATCAAAGTGTGTTCGTTTATCTCCCACAGCAAGGACTAGAAGTGTTTGATGAACCAGAACAGCTGCTTCCTGTGCCATCCTGTGCCAGTGAGTTGGGGCTGACTCTAGGAGAGTTGTTTGGTTGGCTAATCGAGTGAATTTTGCTGGAAAACCCAGCTGCTGTCCCAGCTGAGTATTTTCAAATAGTTCCTAGTAACTACCCTTGAGCAGATTACTGAAAACCTGGAAGTTTGAGTCAAGCCAACCGATTAAACTCAGATTGCTAGAGAGCGAATGGGGCGGGTTAGCATTCAACGTATCCCATGCAATCAAGCGATTGAAGTTTACTTTGATTTCACTGGTTCGCTCCGTTTTACCATCACTCTGATAAAACTTGACACCCGCCAGCTGCATGATTTTGATAAATTCCTGAGCCATAATGCCATAGCCAATCGTGGTTGGATGAATGCCATCTATGGAGAATAAACCACCAGTTTTGAGGCCTGTTGCATCGGATGTAAAGAAGCGGGAGTCGGGCACGGGTTTGAGGAGTTGCAACTCAGGTGGTAGTTTGTATTGACCACCAACTTTTTCCCACCAACTTGGTCTAGCTTTTACGTCGTTGATATAGCGCTTAGAGGCAAAGCGATCAAGTAACCCAGCCGTTTCATACACATACCAGTCTCTGCCTTCGTTGCGAGCTGTTCGTACTGCATCTGTGATGTAGTCGTTGTACTGGTCGATCGCACTATCGATCGCTCGTGCTTCTTGTTCCGTAATATGCGGATGTTTCTTAGGATCGAAATCTTTATCGCTAATCCAAGGCAAAGTGTAGTATGGGAAGTATCGAGACCCTGAGCGAACCTTAGCTTCTACACCACGGGCAAAAGGTGCGATCGTCACATGAGGCACCGTTCCTACAATCACATGACGAGCACGGATTTTCTTAATTTCTGCAACAATCTTATCCAGTTCCGCCTTGAAGTGAATCGGACGCCAGACCGTATACTTATCATTTACTGCCATATCGTCATAGCCTTGAGCACTCCAGGCCACATTAAATGTCAGAATGCTGCCCAGAGAATTATTGGCACCAATCAGAACAATCAGGGTTTCAATACCATCTCCGTCCTTGGTTTCCTGCGTACCCTCTGCCCCCAGTGCTGCTGCTGCTTGCAGTGGCGAGAGTGCCTTACCTCTTGAATCCCGTGCCGAGTTTAAAACCCGTAAGGCTGCACGTTCGTTATGAAACTCGACAACCTGCTTTAACAAATCATCTTTTGGTTTGTTCTGATTGAGTACAGCTTGGCAATGGTCTGCCGTTCGTGACAGAGTATTTCGCAGATCCCATCCATAGACTGCCAGATTATGGTTAATCTCTCGTTGATTGGGTAAAGAGGAACCTTCGCCACGTTCCCAATAATCTTCCACTTTGTCCAGGTAATTACGTACAAACACCAAACCTGGTGCAAAGTCCCACCAATCTAGATTGTCACCATACTGTTGCTCTAGCTCACGTGCCAGTCGTTCCAAGTTGAACGGTAACCCATCTCCAGGCCCCGCGTAGGTAGGATAACGCATAGACTTATCCCAGCCCATTTCTCTAGCAATAATCATGGGATACGAAAGCTTGGTATTGAAGATTGCCCCACTTTGAAAGCCTTGTGTCAAAGAGTCACCAATCGTAACCAAACGATGGCGGGGAGTTCCTTGTCTATTAACATTAACAGCAATGCCAAGAGTTGGATCGGTAACGGGTTCACGCGCCTCGGCCCGGATAATCACATCATCCGGCGTTTTCGGATCGAGCATAGCAGGGGTTATAGGAACTTCCATAATGTCTCCTTAGTCTGGGGGTGAGCATCTAATGTACTGGATGATCCACAAGCGGTCAGCTCAACTCCGGAACCACTATACACAATTGCCGCAACCTAGTTGTTAATTATGTAGCAGATGCAAAAAACCCACTGAGTTAACCAGTGGGTGAGTGCAAATTATCTAGTACTGAGCGAAGATATCTCTTCAACTAATCGAACTTATGCAGTTGCTTGAGAACTGATTTTTTCTTCCCGACTCCCGACTCCCGACTCCCGACTCCCGACTCTTTCCAATGACTGTCAGCTTCAGGTCACTCTAAGCCCAAAATTGCGCGATCGCACTACAACAAGTGGACAATTCGCTAACTGGTACGAATGTCCTTCGCTTTGGGTTTCTATTTGGTATGACTAACAAAGACAACATAGAACGTCTAAAGTCAGTGCCTGGTAGAGAATCTTTCCAAGCGTCTGGCTTTTTTCTTATATTTCTTATACCGCTTCGTTATACCGCAACTTACCTCTTTAGCATCTCTCTCTCTAGGAGGAGTTCTGGAGTTCCAAACCCTTTAACCAAATATTTCAGCAGCAGCTGAAATAATAAGGTGATGTGCAGCGGCTGGGACAAGCTGTTGCTACGCTTACCAAAAATCATCAATTCCTTCTTCAAAATGAACTTACCCTCTTCAAGCCGACTACAGTTCACCTCAGATTTGAACATCTGCCGTGTTTTAAATGGGATGTGGCAAGTATCTGGAGCTCATGGACGCATCGACCCAAAAACCGCCATTCCCAGCATGTTCGAGTACATGGATGCAGGCTTCACCACTTGGGATTTGGCAGATCATTACGGCCCAGCTGAAGATTTTATCGGAGAGTTTAGGCGTCAACTGGTTGCTACCCGTGGCAAAGATGCTCTTTCTAACCTCCAAGCTTTCACCAAATGGGTGCCCAGACCAACAAAAATGACTAAGCAGTTGGTCGAGAAGAACATTGATATCTCCCTCAAGAGGATGGGCGTTGAAACACTCGACCTCATGCAATTCCACTGGTGGGAATATCGAGATAAAAGCTACTTGGACGCCCTCAAGTACATGTCAGAACTTCAGGATGAGGGAAAAATTAAACACCTTGCCTTAACTAATTTTGATACCGAACACCTAAAAATTATTACCGAAGCAGGCATCAAAATCGTATCTAATCAAGTACAGTTTTCTCTTATTGACCGTCGTCCCCAAGTCAACATGGTGAAGTTTTGTACTGAACACAATATCAAGCTTTTCACCTACGGGTCACTCTGCGGCGGCTTGTTAAGTGAGAAATATTTGGGGCAACCCGAACCGAAAGGAGGAGAGCTTTCTACTGCTAGCCTGAGGAAATACAAGAATATGGTAGATGCTTGGGGAGGTTGGAATCTATTTCAAGAACTGCTTTCTGTACTTGAGCAAATTGCCACAAAACATGCAGTGAGCATTCCTAATATTGCACTTCGATACATTCTGGATGAACCTGTGGTGGCGGGTGTGATTGTCGGTGCACGCTTGGGTGTCTCTTCGCACTTAGAGGACAATGCGAGAGTGTTTGGTTTGACACTAGATCAATCAGAGCGCGACCAGATTAATAGTGTACTTGGACAGTCACGGGATTTGTATCAGCTGATTGGCGACTGTGGAGACGAATATCGGCGATAACCTATATCGGGTTTCAATCCCTGATAGGAATTCAAGGTGATTTCAAGTAAAAGCAACCTGGGTAAAATCAAACAGCCAATATCCCAAGTTGCATTCACACAAGTAACTCTTTCCCCCTCACCCTCTTTCCCCCTCACCCCCTCATCTTTCTTAACGCCATAGGGAACTATTTTGGCGCTATTTCTTCCAAGGTAACTTGGTGCCCATCTCAGTCAGCGCGGAGAAAATCAGATAGAGAACTAGTACACCTATGCTAGCCAGAAAAATAACTTTATCGTTGTCCATAGAAAAGTAATAGTCAGCACTGACTCAATAATCCTATATGAAGACCACTCTAAACAGTTCTTCCAATCACCCAAGTTCCTGTTTTTATAATTGACTAGACTCTTTAGAAACATCATGGGGCGATCGCAAATCTTACTGACCTTTTGCCTGAGCCAAAGCCAGAATACTTAGCTACTCTGGCATTCAACTGCTACTCATCTTCCTGCCACCTCTCAAGAGTACATGGCACCAATAACACTAATCTGATGACATGTTCATTTTCCCCATGAAAAAGACACTTGCTTTAATCATCTTCAGTCTAGGAGTGCCTCTAATCACCTTCTACGGAATGCAAAAACCATTGGGAAATGCTAATGACACAGAAACACCAAGACAGGTTGCCACTCCTTATTTAGAAAAAGTCTCCAATTTTCCTTGTGTTGTCTTCTCCAGCTCTCCCAACCCATTTCAAAATAACTATAAGCCCACTTCTGATCGAGAACGATTCAGGAACCCCCTACGACCGATCAGTGCAGTAGCATCATTTAAAGGTTGTGGGTCACAGAATTTAGGTCTGGATGATCAGAGTTTAAGTGACTTCGATCAGCCGGGAAATAAGCAGGCGTTGGTGAGGTCGATTGATTACAGTCTGCGTTACCTGCAAACCAGTGAAGCGGGGACGGCTTACCAAGGGTATCGAGTGGCTGGGATTACTCGCGATCGCGTTTTTCGCAGTCTTTTACGATTCCGCCAGCTGGTACTTTCATCGAATTCACCAGAAGCACTTGAGGCAGCAGTAAGGCGCGAATTTGTCTTTTACCAGTCAGTTGGCAAAGATGGTGTGGGAAATGTTCTATTCACCGCCTACTTTGAGCCAATTTATGCGGCCAGTCGTGTACCTACTTCAGAGTATCGCTATCCCATCTATCGGCGTCCACCCGGTTTGGACTCTTGGTCTAAACCTCATCCTACTCGTGCTGATTTAGAAGGGGTTGATGGTTTACAAGCTTCAAAAGGTCGGTTGCGGGGGTTGGAGTTGTTCTGGTTGCGATCGCGCTTGGACGCCTACCAAATTCATATCCAAGGTTCTGCTCGCCTCCAGCTGACTGATGGCACTTCGACGTCGGTAGGTTATGCCGGTCATACGGCTCGCGATTATGTCAGTATTGGGCGAGCATTGGCTGATGATGGCAAGTTGCCGCTAAAAGGTTTGACAATGCCGGATATCATCCGATACTTTGATCAGCATCCCGCCGATCTGAATATCTATATACCACGCGATAAAAGCTTTGTTTTTTTCCAGGAAAACCACGGTGGCCCAGCAATGGGTAGCATCCATGTTCCCATAACAGCGTCACGCTCTATTGCAACGGATAAATCGCTGATGCCGCCGGGGGCTTTAGCACTGATTCGCGCCCCGTTTCCTTTTAGGAATGCGAAAGGAGAAATGGTGTTTCGTTCTGTCAGCCGCTATGTGCTTGACCAAGATACAGGAGGCGCGATCAAGGGGCCTGGCCGTGTAGATTATTTTCTGGGTACGGGTAAGGATGCAGGCGATCGCGCTGGAGTAACGGTTGCCCACGGGCAGTTATATTATTTGCTACTCAAGCAATGAGGTCGTCAAGGTTTGAATTTTGAGCTATACCATTTTTCTATAAAGATGCAATTAATAGCCTGTGCAGACCAGCGAGAGTTTGTGTAGCCCCAGTCTTCTAGACTGAGGGTAAATAAAGTGCAATGTTATAGAGAATTGGTATTAGGTAATCTCTTTGATCCTTAACATTTAACAACCAAGCTGAAAAAGGTCAAATCCTATGGCATATAGTGACTTTAGCCTAGATAAAGTGGTGAAAACTTTTGGGTTAACCCTTTCAGATCAACTCAAGATGTTTTCATCTACACCAGAACTAGAATGCAGTAGTTACCTAATAGAGACTCTAGATTATAACGTGCCGTTAGCACTAGCAAGTAATACAGAAAAATCCCGTTCTGAGATGATTATTGTGCCAATTTTAATTGAACTCAGAAAGCAATTGCAGCAAAGTATCAGTTTATTTTCTGGTGTAGAGTTTAATGTTGATGCAGCTCAAGGATTGAATGGAAATTGTGATTTTCTGATTAGCCGTTCTCCAGAACTGTTACTTGTTACTGCTCCAGTCATCGTAATTGTTGAAGCAAAAAAGGAAAATCTCAACGCTGGATTAGGACAATGTGTAGCTGAAATGTTAGCAGCTAAAATCTTCAATGAGCGCGAAGGTAATAAAATTAAGGCGATTTACGGGACAGTTACAACAGGTAGTATATGGAAGTTTTTAAAATTAGAAGAACAAACGGTTGAAATAGATTTAGGAGAGTATTTTCTAAACAACGTCAATAAAATTTTAGGAATCTTAGCAAACGGTATTAACGAATCTATGCATTCTTAAGCTCATTCCCCGACTAAAGTACGGAAGATTTCACGTTAACGGTTAACGGTTGCCCTAACTCATAACTAGACCTTAGGCGATTCCCTTGAATCCGACTGTTCGTACAAAGCTTGATGCTGCTGTTTGAGTGCAAGATACTCCTGATCTGTTTTGGCTAACTGCCATTTCTCGTAAAAAATCTTGGCGGATTCGGCTTTGATGGGATCTTCTTGACGAGGGAGAACTGTTTTACTCCCTGGCGCATATTTCTGCCCGGATTTGTGGTTGGCATAGCGCCGGGAACGAGTGTAGCCCATTTGCAAAAACTTACGCGCCATGTCCATGCCAACAAAGTCTCCTTGAGATTTGTAATTAAGGAACATGTCGTAGATGGCATCGGCAGACTGACGAGCTACTTCTGGGGTCTTAAACTTCCAGTAGGGCAGGATTTCACTTTTGTAGGGTTCAACCAGCAAAACTCCTTGTTCACCTCGACCTATACGATACAGCTCTGGGTGCGATCGGAAGTCAATTTGTTTGAAGTCTAGGGAGTAATCGAATTCCATCAGTATTTCGCCGAGGTACTGCCACCATAACGCCAGGGGAGGATGTCACACTCTCAGGTTAACGTGGGAGACCCTCAATAAATTGTTTGACAACCCGATCTAAACCAACTGAACGCGAGGCTTTGAACAATAAGCGATCGCCCGCTTGCACCAATTCCTGCAATCGCTCTACCAAAGCATCATGGGTCGAAAAGCACTCTACTGGTAAAGATACAGCACCTTGAGCGATCGCTTCTGCTTCTGGGTCACTGACTAAAATCAGCAAAGCATCAAGATTCAGTTGCTGCGCTGTTTGTCCGACTTGTTGATGAAATTCGGGCGATCGCTCTCCTAATTCCTTCATCGCCCCTAGCACAGCAATATGTCGCGATCCTGGGGTTCCAGCCAATAGTTGTAGCGCCGCTAGCATTGATTCCAGCCCAGCATTGTAGGTTTCATCAAGAATCACGATATCGTTAGGCAAATCGTAGCGCTGCGATCGCCCAGCGGGCATTTCAACTGATAAATCTTGGGTAAGCGGTGTCCAATCAACTTGAAGAACTTTAGCTACTGCTAGTGCCGCTAGATAGTTTAGGGCGTTGTGGCGGCCTGCTAGAGGAAGAGCAAACTGCATTCCTTCAACCTCCAGCGTTTCGGAGTCGATTAGGTGCCCTTGTAAATCGCCGCCTTCTAACCCATAGGTCAATGTCTGTCCTTGCCAAACAGTAGCCGCCGTGTCGATTAATAGTTGATTATCGTGATTGAGAATCGCCATACCAGTAGTCGGCATTTCGGCTAATAGTTCGCATTTGGCTTGGGCGATCGCTTCTTCAGAACCCAATAGGCCAATATGAGCTGTTCCTACATTTGTAATCACACTAATAGTTGGACGCCCAATCTGGCTCAACAGCGCAATCTGTCCAGCACCACGCATGGCCATTTCTATCACAGCATAGTCATGCTCTGGCCTCAATTCCAGCAAGGTTTTAGGCACGCCAATTTCATTGTTGTAATTTGCTTGAGTTTTCAGGACTTTCCCTTGAGTTGACAAAACTGCCGCGATTAACTCCTTTGTGGTAGTTTTGCCCACAGAGCCTGTTACGGCAATCACGGGGATATCAAACTGGTCGCGCCACCATCTAGCAATTTGCTGGTATGCCTGTAGTGTGTCTTCGACTTGTAATTGTGGAACACCGTTGAGCTGATTACCTATATTACGGTCAGTGATTGTTGCGATCGCACCTTTCTCTACAGCAACTCCTGCAAAGTCATGCCCATCAAACTTTTCCCCGCGCAGTGCTAAGAATATATGACCCGGTTTAAGGTTACGGGTATCGGTTGTAATGCTGGTGAAGAACATCGCCGCCTCTTTATCCGATAGATTCACTGGCGTTGCCGAGAGAATCTCAATGAGTTGAGTCACAGAAAGTTGACAGGGCATAAGTCTATCTGACCAAATTTGACAAAAATATGCTTTGATGAGTAAAGTTTTGCCAGACTATAGTAAACCTTTGTAAAATTTATAGTAAAATTTTGTGAAAATATCAGGTCTGGATCAGGTAAAAGGCTTGATTCACACAATCTTTACAAGAATGCCCCAGCTCTGGAGATCTCAATGAAGATTTACTCAGGATATGCTTATACGTGAATACCCTGTGTTAGTCTCGGAAATTAATGAACGTACTCGCTTATGCAGGGTATCTAATTATGGTGCATCTGTATTTTTGATGTCTACTCAGAGGGCAAGTCAAGTTTACCTTGAAAACTTCTTGACAAGACCGATAGGGATTAGCCCTAGCATGTGCACCTAGGAGGGCTCACTGATGTGACTACTTGGACAGCATCTGATATTCGACAAGCTAGTGTAGAAGAGCAGCAACTGTACGACCATCTACTCTACTGCGTACAGGTAGAGACCCCAACGCAACTGATTGAGCGATTCCAACGCCTCTTCTTGGATGGAGCCAGATACGTAGATCCACAAATCTCGTTGGCTTTGGAAAAAATGGCAATAGACAAGCGAGCTGAACAAGAGTTCAAGTTTGTGATTAACCGATGTTGCCACATTATGATCAATCGTTGGCAGATCCAACCTCAACTGCATGGGGCCATTCCTCAATTGGTGTCACTGTTCGAGAATCCCCCCGATCCTCGAAAGGTTCAATCTCGCAGTGCAAGGCGTCTGCGTCAGCTGGTGCAGCTTTTCACAGAGACAGAGCAATATTTGACATTGCGACGTTTGGCCCAGGTGATTAGTAGCGCAACAGCAGAAGCCAATGGCAATGGTTCTAAGGTATTGGGAACTCTAATACAGCGATACCCTTACCTATATGAGCATTGCCTTCTAAGTGAAGACAGCAGCTACGAGCATCAGCAGACGGTTCGACAAATTCAATCTAGGGTTCAACGGCGTTTTGAGCTTGACTTGTCTCAGTACGTTACCTATCAGGTGCGACGCGCCCAAGCGATACGTGCAGCATCGAGAGAAGCACCGGAAAGAATTATTCAGCCGGTGAAAAATCCCACATTGTTAAGCGATCGCGAATTAGGTGCTGCTCTCAAGCAGTTTGTTGGCAAAGTGCAAGGTGCCGACACCTACCGGGATGTTGCCCAGAGCTTCCTGACCCACAGTAGTCACACCTCTTCATACAAAGAATTTAAGCACGATTTGTATGAGTACCTAACAGCTTCGATCGATCCAGCTTATGGGAAACGTCAGTTTAATGACCGACTACATGCTCATCTCAACAACACCCTGACGATAAGCGACGCTCAAAAGCCAACTGAATTCTTGATTCTACGGACTTGTAGCCAGTTGTTGAACTTCTTAGTGGTAGAAAGTCCTCAGCGACCTCACCACTTTATTTTTGTCGATCTAATTACCAACCTGGGCGCGACCTTTACTACTGGACTTTTGCTCAAGATTGTGCTACTGTGCCGCAAAGTCAAGCCCTACTTAGAAAAGCGATTTGCTATTTTATTTAACCACTACGAAGCTTCGACTAGAGACGGCGTACCCTGGTTAGTCCAATCTATGGAAAACTTAAATGTGGCTTTGAGCGTCCACTTTGGAGCGGCTGACCTGTCCTGCTTGAATCAGATTATGTAAATGGTTGTTGGTTGTTAGTTGTTGGTTGTTGGTTGTTGGTTGTTGGTTGTTAGTCTTGCTGCATATCCAAATTGTTGTTAGTGGTTAATCTTGCCTGTACACCTAAATTGATCAGCGATAAACAAATAACAAACAACAAATAACAAACAACAAACAACAAACAACTAATCACCAATCTCTACCGTGCGATTATTGTAGAGACTCATTGCCTTTTCTATCCCTTGCTTGAGACCGAGTTCCACGGCATCAACGACAAGTTGCAGGACTTCAGGCATTAACTGGGTTTCCCTAGGTGAAAATTTCCCTAGTACGTGGGAGACGGTATCCTTGTCCGTGCCAGACTTGCCGATGCCAATCCGTAGGCGAGGGAAATTTTGGGTACCCAGATGTGCGATCGCCGATTTCATGCCATTATGTCCTCCAGCTGAACCCGAAAGTCGCAGCCGTAGACGCCCTACTGGTAAATCCATATCGTCATAAATAATCAGCACCGACTCAGGCGGCAGCTTATACCAATCTAAGGCCGCTCGAATTGCCTGCCCAGATCGATTCATATAGGTAAGTGGCTTAAGCAAAAGCCGCTTATCTCCACGAGGTCCTCGCCCTTCGCCACACAACGCTTGGAATCGTCGATTTTCACTCCAAGAAACTTGCCAAGTTTTAGCTAGGGCATCAACGGCGTCAAAGCCGATATTGTGCCGCGTTTTGTCATACTTGGGTTCTGGATTGCCCAAACCTACAATCAGCTGAGGAATCACCAAAGTAGATGGTGATTTTGTTTCTGTCATAAGTTTCCACGTCCAACACAGAGGTGAAACGGCTTCATCAATCCGGACATTGCGGTTTACTTTTTTAAAGGCTACTGCTAGTAGTAGGGTGGGCAGTGCCCACTACTTTTTTAAACGCTACTGCTAGTAGTAGGGTGGGCAGTGCCCACTACTGTTTTAAACGCTACTGCTAGTAGTAGGGTGGGCAGTGCCCACCCTACAGGTAGAGGTTCTGCGTAAGTCCTGTTGGTCAATTAGGCAGGATACTGAAACAGGGATTCCAAATAGACTCGTGCACAGGCGCGATAGCTCTGGGATGCTTCTGGCGTCTTACCATTTCCATTTTGAAGCAAAAACAGCGACAGTGCTGCTGCAAAGACCCGATCCTGATCCCAGCTAGGATGATTTTCCAAGTACCGCTTGAGGGATTCGTGTAGGTCTTCGGGGATTTCTGCCAGGATGCTGACGGTTGCGTTCATGTTTACCTCTCGTTTCATGGGGTGTTGGAACCAAGCCACCTTACTTTCAGAGTTTCTTGAATTTGGCTTGACTACTGAAAGTTCGCGACAAATGAACTGGGGAAAAGCACCCACTTCTACTTCCGCTCTAGCTTTTCTCAAATCAAAAGTTTATTGGTTGGTCGCACTATTGTCGGCTGAGATGGGGTGGGGTTGTCAATGCTGCGAAATATTACAACCTCTCTCAAAATCCCAAAATCTTTACGAGAGAATGAGTGTTTTAAGTATTTTTTTGTTACATATATTCATAAAAACTCGGTTTATTCCCGTCACAAAATACTCACCGGGAAAATCCCCAATAAAACTGGAAGAGCTGATCCCGCCGTTTCTGGCTGTGGAAAACTAGGAATAACCTGTGGAAAAGGTTGCACAACCGTGTGGAAACGCTGGGGAATGTTTGGGGAAAACTGAGGCGAAAAATAAGAATTGCAAACGGATTGGCAGGCTCGTTGAGCTAGGAGCTGGGGGCTATACGGAGACTGGAAACTAGCGAATATAGACTTTAAAGGGATGAGGGATGAGGGATGAGGGATGAGGGATGAGGGATGAGGGATGAGGGA
>DALYIW010000265.1:0-12055 GCA_031970155.1 Coleofasciculaceae cyanobacterium CTOTU46601
AACAAACAACAAACAACAAACAACAAACAACAAACAACAAACAACAAACAACCAATAACCAATGTCTTCTTCCTCCAATCCCAACTCGCTCAGGCCTCGCCGTCAGCGCCTTTCGGCAATTACTTGGCTCGTTGAACTCCTGCCCCGATTTTTTGACCGGACACTAGGCTGGATGGGATTCAGCCATTTGAAGTGGATTATTTTGCTGCTGTTTGTCCTATCCATCCCCTTAATTACTACACCACTGAAAGTTTGGCAGCAAGGTCTAGTAGCTGTGCTGCTCATAGCAGTTGGTCAAATAGTTGTGCGTATAGAGTCTCGACAGTCTGATGAGCAAACTAGCGAGTATCTCCACTTATTTTTGGTGTGGCTGAGTATCGTAACCACGCTACGCTATCTCTACTACCGCACAGCCTTTACCCTAAACTTTAATTCTTGGCTTAATGGGATATTTTGTCTACTTTTGTTCGCCGCAGAATTGTATGCAATTATCACCCTGATACTTGCCTACTTTCAAACCCTTAAATTAAAAGACCGCGAACCCATCGACCTGTCACTTTTTCCTGAAAACGAATGGTTTAAAGTCGATATTTACATCCCTACCTACAACGAAGATGTTGAGATTGTTCGTAAGACGGTATTGGGAGCGATCGCGATCGAATATCCAGAGGATAAAAAACGAGTTTATGTTTTAGATGATGGTCGAGCTGAGAAGTATAGAGCTCGACGGCAAGAGTTGCGCCAAATGTGTGAAGAACTCGGCGTGATGATGCTAACTCGGGATAATAACGAACACGCCAAAGCAGGTAATATTAATACGGCTTTTCGTCGCACTAAGGGAGATTTAGTTCTGATCCTCGACTGCGACCACATCCCATCGCGACAGTTTCTCATGCATACAGTGGGCTTTTTCTTTGATCCCAATGTAGCGTTTGTGCAAACTCCCCACTGGTTCTATAACCCCGACCCCTTTGAGCGTAACTTGCTAACTGGTGGTCGAGTACCAGTAGGTAATGAACTTTTTTATAAAGTGCTACAAAAAGGCAACGATTTTTGGAACGCTGCATTTTTCTGTGGTTCAGCCGCTGTGATTCGCAAAGAACATGCTCTCCAAGTTGGGGGAATTGCGACAGAAACCGTTACTGAAGATTGTCATACGGCTTTTCGCTTGCATTCTTTGGGCTACGAGTCGGTTTACTACGACAAGATTATGGTGGCTGGTTTAGCGCCTGAGAAGTTTTCCTCTTATGTCGGTCAGCAAGTGCGCTGGGCAAGGGGTATGGCTCAGATTTTGCGGCTAGAAAACCCGCTCATCAATCCTAAGCTGAATCTCTCACTAGCCCAACGAATTTGTTATTTCAGTGCGACTTCGCACTTTTTCTATGGCTATCCCCGGTTGATGTATGCGATCGCACCCACTCTATTTCTATTATTTGGTCTCAATCCCATCCAGGGTTTAGGTACCGAAACCTTAGCCTACGCCCTCCCCCACATTCTCATTTCCCTAAATGCCAACTACATCACTTACAAGAACGTTCGCTTTTCATTCTGGAACGAAGTTTTTGAATTTGTGATGGCTTTCCAAGCTGGGTATGTCACTTTAATGGCACTAATCAACCCTAGGTTAGGTTCGTTTAACGTTACTGATAAGGGGTTATCGGTGACGAAACGCAGCTTTGATTGGGAGTCTGTGCGTGGTCTATTGGTGGTAGCGGTATTAGTTATTGTCTCTTTAGTTGCCGTCCCCTTTTGGTTGATTCTACGGCCGGAAGATATGGAGGCTGTGCTAGTTAACGGCATGTGGTGCGTTTTTAACTTGGTTCTGTTGCTAGCTGCCATACTTGTTGCTTTAGAACAACCACAACTGCGGACTGCACACCGCTTACCGCGACGCCTTCCGGCTATGATTCATAGCGCCGATCAGACTTGGAGTGGCGAAACCATAAATGTGTCAGAAACAGGTGCCCTCATCCGTTTAGACAGTTCACCCAATCTACCGGATGAAGTAGAAGTTGAGATCAGGGGTGATTTCGGCGCACAGGCATTTCTCACGGGGCGGATTATCCGGGGGACACCGATTAACGACTCTCAAACTCAGTTGGCGATCGATTTTGTCAATCCCACCCGCACTCAACAAGATGCTTTAGTCGTGGTTATCTATTCGGATGTCGGGGAGTGGTACTCTCAAAATCGTGAATATGTAGACCAGCCCCTGGGTTCATTGAGGTTCCTCGCTACCAGTCTGACTCGTGCTTTGCGAGAGTTTAATCCAGCCAGTAATTCTAGTAAAGTACGTAAGCACATTCGGGCGGCCGCCCAGATCTACTGGGACGGAATCTTTTATCCTGGAGAAGCGATCGAAATTGGCATCAACAGTGTACGGCTGGAACTCGATGGTAGAGCAATCTCTGCGGACAAGAGCCTTGAAGAACAAGATTTAGTCAAGATGCAGCAAGAAAAACCCCTGATTGGTTTGCTCCTAGGCCAAGAGGTAAATGACCCCTTACCCAGCCGCTTGTTAGCTCAAATCGTAGAAGTAGAAAAGTTACCCTTCCCAGAAAGCAGCAACTTCCCACAGCGGACAGTCGCTCTTGAATTGATTTTCCCGCAGCAATACAAGCAACGGCAGGCAGGTAAAATCAAGCAACTGTTAAAAGTTCTACAGTAAGGGATTGGAGAGCAAGGGGAGTATCTGTAGCAAACATTTATAGCACTACGCAAATAGATTAGGACAATCTCTGAAGGCAGTATGTACACAATCTCTTACATTCTCAATACAGATGTCCTAACTTTAATGCGTAGTGCTATAGCTATTTGATATAAGTCCTAAACAAAAGATGAAAGTTCATTTCCCTACTCCCCACTCCCTACTCCCTACTCCCCACTTTCAAGACAGATGTCAGTTTAAAGGAAACAGGACTTATATTATCCATGGACACCACAGATGGTAGGGGTGAACGGCCGTTCACCCTTACAAATGGCGGTTCAAACCAAAATTGGCGTAAGTCCTGATCAAGTTTTTTCTCGCCGCCACCACGATCGCACTAACCGAATTTCGTCATAACTGTATTCTTCTCCTAGATGTTCTCGAATGTTTTTGAGAAATTGATCGCCAACAGTTTGGATAGCTTGAATTATTGGTTTTTGATGTTCCGGTGGCACTAGCTGATTTAAATCTACTGGCTGTTGCATCTCAATCAATTCACCAAGATGATTAATGATAGTGCTGGGGCTAAAATTGCGTTTTTCGGCAATTTCTTCAATACTCAAGCCTTGCTGGTGAAATTGCAGCGTCACCATATGGGTATTAGACGGAAGAGGTGTTGGCAGTTTTTGTTCCTGGCAAAAGGCGCGGATTTCTGAAACAAATTTGTCTCCGTACTGAGTGAGTTTATGAGTACCGACGCCGGAAATTTCAGCAAAAGCCTCTATGGTTTGAGGTTGTTCCTGCGCCATTAACCTAAGGCTGGAATCGGCAAAAACAACATAAGGAGGAACAGATTGGGCATCTGCTAGCTGTTTACGCAACTTTCGCAGCCGTTCAAAGAGGATTTCTATTTCAGCACTTTTGGGGTTAATATCGGCTAATGCTTTAGCTGCTGGTGTTTCAGTAATGGCAATTTGGACAGAACGTTGACTTCGCAGTATTTCCCAGCTGAGTTTGTTGAGTTTCAGGATGCGGTAACCATCGGTAGTTTCGTCTACTAAACCTTGGTGTAAAAGCGATCGCCCCAACATCTTCCAAGCTTCTATACTTTTATCCTTCCCTATGCCATAAGTAGAGAGTAGATGATGCCCATTCTGCTCTATCTTCTGTTTTCTAGAGCCGCGCAGCACATCAATGATATGAGTCATCCCAAATCGTTCCTTGCAACGCGCTACACAGGAAAGGAATTTTTGCGCCTCAATCGTCCAGTCTTCTACAGGTTTAGGATTGCAGCAGTTATCACAATTAGCACAATCTCCCTTAAAGCGTTCACCAAAATAACTCAGTTGAATGGTGCGACGGCAATCTGTGCCTTCAGCATAATCAAGGACTTGCCGTAACTGTTGACGGGCAACTCGTTGCTCTTTGGGATCGGGTTTTTGATCGATGAGATATTCAATAGTTCTGATATCGCTAGCACCAAACAATAGGGTACAGTGGGCTGGTTCTCCATCACGTCCTGCTCTTCCCGATTCTTGATAGTAACTCTCTAGGTTTCTGGGTAAGTCGTAGTGGATAACAAAGCGTACATCGGGTTTATTGATGCCCATCCCAAAGGCAATGGTTGCTACCATCACCTGCACATCATCTCGAATAAAGCGAGTTTGATTAGTTGACCTTACTTCGTCACTGAGTCCAGCATGGTAGGGTAAGGCAGAAATGCGATCGCTCTGGAGTCGAAAGGCAATTTCATCTACCTTACGACGGCTGAGACAGTAGATAATACCTGAACCTTCTTTATGAGAGTGGATTTTTTTTAATAGCTGGTTGTAGCTTTGTCGTTCTTTGGGTTGAACTTCATAGTAGAGGTTAGGGCGATTGAAGCTAGCAACGTGAATACTGGGTTCTCGCAGCGTCAGCTGTTGCAGGATGTCTTGACGCACACGCCCGGTAGCGGTGGCAGTAAGGGCAAGAATGGGGACATCCGGATATCTTTGGCGCAGTTGTTTCATCTGTCGGTATTCTGGGCGGAAGTCGTGCCCCCACTCAGAAACGCAGTGTGCTTCATCAATGGCAAAGGCGGAAATTCCCATTTGCGATCGCACTTGATCTAGAAATGGCAGAAACTTCTCTCCCAGTAAACGTTCCGGTGCTACGTAAAGCAACTTAATCTTGCCTTTGAGGATGGCAGCTTCGCGCGATCGCACGTCATCCCAACTGAGACTACTATTGAGGAACGTTGCCCCAATGCCATTATCTTGCAAAGCATCTACTTGGTCTTGCATCAAAGCAATTAGCGGCGATACCACTACCGTTAAACCTGGTTTCAGTAGTGCTGGTAGTTGAAAACACAACGATTTCCCACCACCTGTCGGCATGATAATCAGCAAATCCCGATTCTGGAGTGCTTCTTCGACAATCTGTTGTTGCCCTGGGCGGAAGGTATCGTAACCAAAGAAATGTTTAAGTGCTTCTTCCAGAGAGTGAAACTGGGGCATGATAGCTGGTGTTTGCGCTGATGATGAAATTATTTTAGAACTACAGATGAGCGGGATAACGTCGCCGGATATCTACCTGTCAGTAGGTAGATGTCCTTCAGTGACGAATGTTGTGAAGATGTGTAACAAACTCAGTGTCAATAAATAGGATAGCCTTCTGACTCTACTATCCAAGAGTCTCCCTTGTCCTAAAGAAGTCCCCTCATCAGAACTGATGGGTTATTTGTCGCCAACCTGTACTCGGTTAGGGGACAAGCAATACTGGATATCCGTAAAAACACGGTATATAAAAGTTTTCAATATTTTGTAAGGTTAATATATCGGCTGACAATTAATAATTGACAGCCAAGATTGTGCTTTGAGATCGCAGAACTCAATGTTAATTAACACTAACAAAAATCAGGGTTATCTGAGCAAGAATAGGAGCTTAAGCTAGTGGATCGAGAAGCATTTTTTGGAGCAACTCTCACCCCCAGAGAGATTACTATATCACTTCGACGACCGTATCAGTCTACCCCAATTCAAAAGTGGACTTTTGAGAACGAACAAATTATCAAAATTGGACGCGCCTCTGATAACCATGTAATTCTGCATAGCTCGGTAGTCTCGCGTTACCATGTTGAAATCCAGCACATGGCAACTCATTGGAAACTGATTAACCTAGGAAACAATGGAACTTATCTCAATGACCAATCCATCATTGAAGTTCCAGTAGTTGACGGCATTATCATCTGTCTGGCCAGATCAGGGCCTCAGCTTCAAATTAACTTGGGTTCCACCGCCCAAAAGTCAACACTAAAAACGGTGCGGAAGCAACATTCTGTTACCGAAGAGAACAATAACAAAGAACGAGATACTTTCATTCAAAAGCCTACGCTCTAGTAGAGTGGGTTGTTGGTTGTTTGTTGTTTGTTGTTTGTTGTTTGTTGTTGGTTGTTTGTTGTTGGTTGTTTGTTGTTTGTTAAAAAAACAACAGTCCCCTTTTGGCTTCCGTTTCATGTTAACCTTTTTGCTTTTGTACCCATTCTACAATTTCCTTAGTTTGTACAGCCCTAGAATCCTAGGGGAGAGGGCAAGGGCATGATGCAAGATGTGAATCTGGAAAAATCTGGTCGCTGATGTGGGGTCGTGCTCATAATGGTAGTTAGAAAGTTTATTAAGTTAAGTAACAATGCCAAAAGCCATCTGGAACGGAGTTGTTCTCGCAGAAAGCGATAAATGCGAAGTTGTCGAGGGTAACCAATACTTCCCCGCTGATTCCATCAACAAGCAGTATTTCAAAGAAAGTAGCACCCACACTACCTGCCCATGGAAAGGTGTTGCCAGCTACTACACCATTGAAGTCGATGGACAAGAGAATAAGGATGCTGCCTGGTATTACCCAAATGCAAAGGACAAGGCGAAAAACATTGAAGGATTTATTGCTTTCTGGAAAGGAGTGAAAGTTGAGGTTTAGGGAGCTTCCTAAGAAGTCGAGTCACAGTTATATGGGATAAAGCCTACCTGTGTAGACTTCCTAATTTAATTTTTGACAATCCCTTGTCTACACAGCAAGGGATTGTTGTTTTATAGCATTATACTGAAAAGCCTGCTATATAAAAGGTTTATTGAGAATGGTGCTAGATATCAATCATCCAACTTCCCTAAGTTCCAAAGTCCCCTCAATCCCAGGAATTCTTGGATTTTTCTTATATCTCTCTTCAGACAGCTGTACAAGTGGTATCAATTATTTGTATAAACAATGAACCGAGATCGTACAAAATAAAACGTTGAACTTATAGCTTGGTACTTCAGCAACTATGTCTATTACAGGTTCTCTAACAGACTTTTCATTACCTGAAATTTCTCAGTTTCTTGAGAGAGGACAAAAAAGTGGCTTGCTAACGTTTTGTGGCTTTCCTGAATCTCCAGCCATGCCCCTATCGTTTGTTTATATTTGGGTGGATCAGGGTAATATTGTGGCGGCAGCTAACCAGTTAAATGACCGAGGTTTAGTTTCTCTGATTGAGCAATACCAGTGGGCTAGCAGTCGTGTAGTCACAAAGCTTGCTCAGTTTTGCCCACCTGATAAACCACTGGGTTTGTACTTGAGAAGTCAAGGTGCCTTACAAACTGAACAACTAAAGCATTTATTTCAGGTTCAGGTAGTGCAGCAAATCTGTACTTTGTTTCAACTTAAGGATACTCAGTTTAAATTCGTCTTGAATACGCCAATACCTAATAGAGAAATGACGGGGTTGACTGTATCGGTAATAGCCATAAAGGTTATGTTGAAGAAACTGGTTATATTGCAAAAAATTTTTGAGGAGAGAAATATTGTACGAGAAAGTAGCGAATTATGCAATAAGTCTGAAAACTTTTGTAATCAAGTTAGTTTGATTCTCGATATCGCTTTTTTCCACTCCCTAAATTTATCCTTATTTGACACAGAAGATACCGTCGCCAACCTATCCCAAATTGTTGATTTGTACCATCGTCCTTACGACTTGCCTAAATCTAGGGCAGCTCAAGCAACTTGCTGTAGGAGCAATATACTCCAGCCATTGACGACTTCTTAACTTTTTGCTAAAGCTGACGTAGCTTGTCAATTTATATCAAAGAGCGATCGCTAAATCAATATTTTCTTAATGGTCTTCAGTAACGATGGGGTAGTAGCGATCGCTCAATCTGCACTCAATGTTGAAAGAGCAGACGCCCTTACAGATGGAGGTTCAAAGGTTGACCCTTCGGCTTCGCTCAGGGTCAACTTGCGTAAGTCCTATTTAACTGAGATCTTGCACCATTGGGGTAAGCTACAAAACCCGCCCATCCAACGGTTGTACTATGGTTTTTCAGACGTTTCAGAGTGGAAGGGACAACCTGTTTCTAACTTCTCCCCATCTGCTAGCTTCTTCCCACCTGTTAGTTTTTCCAGAAAAGCATTGGTATCAAAGAAGTGTTCAACTGATTCAATCTTCAAATCTTCGCTGACATGGGCAACGCTCATGCCCACAACTTCTATAGTTTCTCCTGTGGGTTCATAACCCTTATAGGCACCTCTAAAAGTTCCCCAATGTCGCCACTTGAAGGTAACATTAGGCGGCCCGGAGAAGACTTCCATCACTTCCCACACAAATCCATCAGGAAAAGCTGTAATGAAAAGATTTGCTGATGATTCAAAGTCCTCTTCTTTCGGATTGTAGTGTTCTGTCTCAGTTAAAAACAGATTGTACGTTCCCACCTCTACTATGTCTTGTGCGGTATAGGCGGGTCCGCCGTTCGTACTCATCCGAAACTTTTCATTTACAATCGATACCCACTGCTGGGGGTTGGTTTTAAAACTTGCCTCCATCTCAAAGGCACGAACCAGATTTTGCACAATCCCTTCTAGAGAACCTTCCAAGTGATTGTATTGGCTCTCTTGCTTGAGAAAGTTATTAGTACGGGTATAGTCAGGAGGGATAGAATCACGCCACTGTGCATCAACACTCTGTTCAATAACAGTATCTCTGTCCTGTATCCAAAGAGGTTTATTTGTTGACTGACTCATACTAAGTTAATTCCTCTCTTCATCATCATCTTGTCAAACCGTAGATTCACTCTAGGCTTATTCTCTACAGAAAGAATATAACAGTTTTGAATTGTCTGATGTACTGGGTAGGGGCTAAGGCAGAGTCTTAGCTCCTACAATGCCTGTATTGAGTCTCATTATTAAGCTCTTTGAGATTATACAGTCAGATAATAAAAGATTTGATGAACTTAAGAACTGCTCAAGCTTTTTGTTACATGAATTGGGAATGATATTAAATACAGGACTTACGCCAATTGTTGATTTAAACGCTACTGCTAGTAGTAGCGTGGGCAGTGCCCACCCTACATGTAGAGGTTCTGCCTAAATCCTGTAAATAGCAAAACATATCTTAATAATTTTACAAACAATGACTGACCAAGTTTTCAGACTTGTTGTCATCTTGTCAATAGGCGATTTTTTGTTAATTGAGTACTACTTGCCACCTACTACTGACCATGACATACTTTATTAAGTACAGTAATTCGACCAAATTAAAGTAGATTAAAAATTAACTGACGAGCTAGTTGTATCTCTTGGGTATAGATGAAGACAATTTAGAGGTAGAAAAAATGTTGAAGGACTATCAAGGATTAGAAGTTACAACAGATTCACTCTTAACTATTGCTGCGATTGATCGCTATACTGACCAGGCGCTGGCTTACGGAAAGGATGCTGTAGCGATTTTCCAAGGGATTGAAGCTGATGAAGAGTGTGCGATCGCCAATGCTCATGCAGCCGCTTTCTACCTCTCCCACGAAAGTACACAGTCTCACCGAAAAGCGGTACCCTATCTGGAAGCGGCGAGACGGTATAAACACAAGACGACTGAGCGCGAACAGCTTTTCATATCAGCGGTTGAAGCTTGGGAGATAGGCGCGATCGATCAGTCGATCGCCTATACGGAAGAACTAGCCGAAAAGTACCCCCGTGACCTGATCGCTGTCCAGCTAGGTCAGTACCATTACTTCTATCAGGGGAACAAAGAAGCGCTGTTAAAGATTGCTGAAAAAGTTCTACCAGCTAATCGAGAAAATCACTACCTACATGGCATGATTGCATTCGGTTTAGAGCAGTGTCACCGTCTGGACGAAGCAGAAGCTGTAGGGCGAATGGCAGTAGCAATGGATCGTAATGACCCATGGGCGCAACATGCGGTGGCTCACGTTATGGAAATGCAGGGGCGACTCGAAGAAGGGATTGCCTGGATGGAAAGCCACTCAGATACTTGGGAGAACTGCAATTCAATGCTGTACACTCACAATTGGTGGCATGTCGCCCTCTATTACCTAGAAAAAGAAGATATTCAGAACGTCTTACAGATTTACGACGCTCATCTCTGGGGTCGTGCTTGGAAAGAGTCTCCTAAAGACCAAGTTGGTGTGATCTCGCTGCTGCTGCGGTTGGAATTAAGAGGGATAGATGTGGGCGGGCGCTGGCAGGAACTCGTACCTTACCTCATCGGGCGAATTCACGAACATGCCCTACCCTTTAACGATTTACATTATGTCTATGCTCTAGCACGGGCGGGTCAAGCTGAGCTAGTAACTGAAATGCTCTTAAGTATGCAAGCCTATGCAGATGCAGCTAATCCTTTTATCAAGCAGACGTGGAATGAGATAGCCGTGCCAACAGCGAGAGGATTGGCTGCCCATGCTCAAGGTGAGTGGGAAAAAGCCAGTGGGTACCTTGGTATAACGGTACATCGCCTGCAAGCGATCGGCGGTAGTCATGCTCAGCGGGACTTATTTGAACAAGTCTATCTGGATGGATGGCTGCGTGCTTCTCAGAACCATGAGGCGCTTCGTTTACTGGAAAAGCGCATTGCAGCCCATCGTTATGTGCCTTCGGTTCAACGCGAACCCGCTTTGAGGGCAAACAAACAGGAGCTAGTACAGTTTTCCGCTCAGAATCCTACAGAGAAAGCAGTTGCCACCCTTTCTAAAGCAGAGAACGTGGGAAGTGCAGATTTAGCTATTAAATCAAGAGTCATCACTAAGCCGAATCAGCCAACCCATTGGACAGAACAATTATCGCAATTCCAGAAATTGTCACTGGCTACAACTTATGCCCGGATTATAGAAATGGGAGGACATCTCAGCGCTTGAACCACAGGTTTATAAGATTGACATCTGGCACCAACCGCGTTGTAGGTGTAGGGGCGAACGGCCGTTCGCCCCTACGATATGTGGTGTCCATGCGTAAGTCCTGAACTTGAAATCCTACCCGCAGCAGTTGGGGTTGCCTGCCTCTTTTTCACTATCTCACTGAAAGAATTCAGGCGGTATGGGGGCAAAGGCGATCGCACCAGCCAGTTAAAGCGCGATAGTAGATTTGCGGTGATGTAAGGGAACTCTATTGATATAGACGTTGGCGAATGCAGCGGCAAATGGTTTTACAGGTGTAGGGGCGAACGGTGTTGCTGTAGGGGCGAACGGCCGTTCGCCCCTACGAAATGTTGTCATTTACCACCGAATGGTGTTCGCGATCGCCAAATTCAATGTGCATTTTCAGTTATCTAACTATCACCTCTTCCAAGATGAAATACGATCCTACCAAGCATCACCGTCGTTCTATTCGTTTGAAAGGATATGATTATTCCCTAGCTGCTGCTTACTTCATCACCATTTGTGCCTATGAACGTGAATGCTTGTTCGGAGAAATTACTGACGGCGTAATGCAGTTAAATGAAATTGGACAAATTGTGGCAGATGAATGGGAGCGATCGCCAGAAATCCGCCCAGAGATCGAATTGGATAATTGGATCATTATGCCCAATCATATCCACGGAATTTTTGTCATCTGTGAATCAGCGAACGATGTTGCTGTAGGGGCGAACGATGTTGCTGTAGGGGCGAACGGCCGTTCGCCCCTACCGATACGCATGAAACCGCGATCGCTCTCTTCGTTCGTTTCAGGGTTCAAATCTGCCACCACCAGACGCATCAATCTCACCCGCAATGCACCCGGAACCTCAGTCTGGCAACGCAACTATTACGACCATATTATTCGGAATGAATCGTCCTTGCAGAACATTCGTCAGTACATCTGCAATAACCCTTTGTCCTGGGAAGTAGACCAACTACACCCTGATAATCCTTCAAAATGGTGAAGGGCAATAACGTAGAAACAATCATGTAGGGGCGAACGACCAATCATGTAGGGGCGAACGGCCGTTCGCCCCTACGATGTGACCATTTAAAAATTCAATTTTAAAAGCTCGCTTCGCTCGCTAAGGGAAAAGAAGAAAGGGTAAAGGGTAAAAGAGCTAAAGTGCTAAGGGCTAAAGAGTCCTCGCCGCGCCGCACACTACTCGAAAACCGACAGTGCTGTCGCGGACCTCCGGGACGTTGTAGAGGCGAG
>DALYIW010000266.1:0-11990 GCA_031970155.1 Coleofasciculaceae cyanobacterium CTOTU46601
GGGAGTAGGGAGTAGGGAGTAGGGAGTAGGGAGTAGGGAGTAGGGAGTAGGGAGCCAATACTACTTTGGTAGCTTTAGTTTTGGAGTAGGGAGTAGAAGGTAAGAATTAAGAAGTAGCGATGTGTGAAGGCTTATACCGACTCCCGACTCCCGACTCCCGACTCCCTTGCACTCTAGATTCTTCGTTCAAATGCATAAGTTCTAGCAGGTTCTGCTCTGAAAAACTTACCTAAACCTAATCGAAGTTAAATTTAGAGTTTTCTTCCCGTATCAACCAAGGGAGTCGGCTCCTACTTGTCCACGGGCGTCAATTCCGGAGAAGCCCTCCGTACTCGGTCTATTGGAGCCTTCTCAAGATTAATAGATGCATTGGCATCGCGTAAGAGAGAATGCCCACATTTCTGGCAGTTAAAAACCCTGTCAGCCAGCTTTATGTCTTGAACATGACTACACTTGGAACAAGTTTTAGAACTAGGATACCAACGGTCTACCAGTTCTACATGAGTTCCATAATGAGTCTGTTTGTAGATGAGCTGACGACGTATTTCATAGAAGCAATTGTTACTCACCGCCTCAGCTAGTTTATGATTCGCCATCATCCCCGCTACATTGAGGTCTTCAATCCGGATGATGTAAGCACGACGGCTTATATCTGTTGTCATTTTTTGTATGACATCTTGCCGAATGTTAGCAACTTTTAAGTGTTGACGGGAAAGATTCACGTAATATTTTTTAGCTTTGTTTGAGGCTTTAATTTTTAGCTTCTTGTTTCCTAGCACTTTATTTCGATTGCGCCACTGCATCTTACTGAGCTTGGTTTTCGCCCTTTTTGTCGTCAGCGGCATTGTGTAGCTTGTGCCATCGGAAACCGTTGCTAAACACTTAACCCCCAAGTCTACCCCCACTCGAACGAGAGGGTGGAGAACTGGGGGTATTTTTTGGGCCTCTAAGACGGAATCTCCTTTTTTCTTGGACTTCTTCTTAGGAAAACCTCCCAGCCCTTTTCTCCACCGAGAAACCGCGTTTTTCAGGTCAACAAAGGCGGATTGATAGATGGTGGAGGGATACTTTTTCATCCACTTGTTTTCCGGCTTCTTCATCGTTACCGAGGTAAAAACCTTTTTGATAGTATCAATCCGCTTTGAGTCACTCATTTTCCGGTTGGGAACAGTCCAGCTCTCCTTGAGGAGTTCTAATCCTAAGTTGTAGACCAACCTCTTGAATCCCGCCATGCCGCGCATTTGAGAGACTTCCTTGTTATTCAATTGGAGTTCTCGCTTAATCGCATACATCGCTAAACCTCTTTATATGTCCCTAATCCGCTCACGATTGCTCACAAGGATCGATGCCATTCACAATTTTCTTGACCTTGGTCTTGTATTTACGCAATCCGTACAAGCGGGATGAGAAGCCGTGGATAATCGAGAGCAGGTCAGCGGTTAATTCCTCCTGGGGAGATAATGTTTCCGCATTGGCAATGACTATCTTCCCCCCTCCCCACTCTCTCAACCTTCAAGCCTGCAACTTTCTAATAAACCAGGCGGGGGGGTAATCTCAATCCGCCGATTTTCGAGATCGACTACTGGCGCGATCGCCTTGACAAAAGGAATCAGAACTGTTAAGGATTTCTTCAAGGTTTGTCGTTTGGGTTTGCGTATCTTACTGATTCGGTTAGGAAGAGGGGCTTCTGGCTTTTCTGGGGGTGGTTCCGGTTGCTCGTGCAGTTGTACCTGCAAAAGGTCGTTACCTGCTGAGATCACATCCACTACAATACCTACAGCTTCACCTGTGAGCTGATTAAAGACTTCCAAATCGATCAAGTCTCTGACGTGATATTCATCTTTCTCTAACTTGGGGCGATCGCTTGCTGGTACTAGCAACAAAGAATCCAGCAAGGCTTCTGCTTGATCGCGGTTTTCGACACCCTCTAGTCTGACTATGTATAGCTCTTTTCCAGGGACAAACCGCCCACTCAGCAATTCTATAGGTTGCGGTACAGTTTCACCCGGTCGCTTCAGAAAGCGCTGTCCTGGTTCTTCAAACCGTTCGGGAAAGTCAGAAGTGGGATAAATCCGCAACTCTCCTTTAAGACCTTGTGGTGAGACAATTTTGCCAATTTCTAACCAGTCGTCATTTGCCATTCGCCGTAAGCTTTTGCCCTCGAAGCTGTTTAATTAGAGTTCAGTCGCTTGGATATCTGACTAATCAGCCCACTGAATAGGGCACCAGCCATCAGAAGACCAATTGCTGGAGTAAATACAGGTTCCCAAAGGCGATACCAGAGATCGAGTCCTAGGGGAACGCCAAGTGAACGACCGATAACTGCGATCGCTAACCAAAAAAAGCTCAACAAGACTAGAAAAACATCCAGCATTAAAAACTGGTTGAGCCAACGGATGAGTCGCTCTTTCATATGGACAACTGACAACGCACAGGAAACCAAATGGAAATTATGCATATTATATGCACAGCAGCTTACCAAGAAAATGGGCATCGTAATGATAGCCTAGTGCCATTAATAGTTAATGTTAAGTAGGACTCTCTTACCACTGATCTGTGTAAATGAGAAGTACGCCTCAGCTGCTGGGAGCCGAGGAAACAGAGGTAACCCACTGGCGATCGCCTTATGCCTAAATTTTGCCTTCGACTTCATAGCGTTCCTACCGTGGCTTTGTTCGCACTAACCGTCGGCTGTTCCTCGATATCACCATTCAAGATTACAAAGAACGCGAACTCTGTTTGGTCTGCCGAGACTCCCTGCCCTCAAATTGATCTATTAACCAAGGCCACTAACAAAGCATGGAATGCAGCTGTCCTGGCACGCGAGGCTCAATCCAAACAAGACTGGGATTTAGTCGTCTCGCGCTGGCTTCAAGCCATTGATGCATTGCAAGCCATCCCAGCAGACAGTCCCAGACGAGCGTTTGCTCAAAAAAAAGTCACTGAATATCTACAGAACCTAAGGGTTGCTCAACAAAAAGCCACAAGGACTACGGCTCAACGGAATGTTCGCAATGAGGACAATCTTAGCAACAAGGTTACTCAACAAAAAGCAGCAACGACTACTACCCAGCTGCCCTTCTCCAGCTTCGACAACCCAATCCTTGACGACCAACTACTGCTTTATCTGTCCTACATTGCTTCAGTTGGCACACCGGATGTTCTAATTGTAGGTAGTTCTCGCGCTTTGGTGGGTATCGATCCTCGACAGCTACAGCAGGCATTAGCAACTCAAGGCAAAGGCAGTCTCAAAATTTTTAACTTTGCTGTGAATGGTGCCACGGCTCAAATGGTTGACTTCCAGTTGCGGCAACTTTTGACCCCAGAGCAATTGCCACGCCTAATTCTATGGGCGGATGGAGTGCGAGCGTTTAACAGTGGGCGAGTTGACCGAACTTATAATAGCCTTGTAGCCTCCGCAGGATATCAACGCTTGCGGGCAGGCGATCGCCCTACACTTCCCCCAAGTCAACCTGAATTTACTGAGGATTGCGAGGCCGCTTCGATCACTCCAACGTCTAGCACTACTGCACACAAGTCAAATACTGTAGTAGGTTTAGCTAGCTCAAATATCGCCTCAAAAGGCTTGCGGCTGATGCGATCGTCCTTTAGTGATTCGAGCAATCGAGTGTCATCTCCTGGCCAGCAATTATCTTTAAGTCAGGGAACTGATATGGCGATCGCGCAGCGACCAACTACTGGAGGCAACATAGCTGGCTACAATAGTTTAGCTATTGATGCCCATGGATTCCTTCCTCTTAGTAGCCGCTTCAATCCCGACATCTACTATCAAAAAAATCCGCGAGTAGTCGGTCGCTACGACGCTGATTATCAGCCGTTTAGTCTCAGCGGTCAACAAGCTACTGCTCTAAATGCTCTGAAAGCGTTTGCGATCGAGCAACAGATTCCCTTAGTTTTCGTCAATTTGCCTCTTACCCAAGATTACTTAGACTCGGTGCGCCGGACTCGCGAACAGCAATTTCAGCAGTTCATGCAGCGACAAGTTACTCCAGGATTTGTCTTTATCGACATGGGGAGGCAGTGGCGTACCGAGAATCAGTATTTTACTGACCCCAGCCATCTTAATCGTTACGGGGCAGCAGCCGTTGCCAGACAGCTTGCTGCTAACAGTAAGATTCCTTGGCCTCAACCGAGTCCTTAAAGCTGCCTAATTATCCTATTAATAAGCAGTCACGCATTTAAATTGGATATAAGTAGCGACCAAGATGGTCGCACTACAAGAATTTCACAATTATTGACAATCAAGTTTAAATGACGAACAGCTTACTATGTGGCTAAATCAGCCGCTTTTTTACACGCTATCAGTCACACTACTAAAATTAAATCCCTTAACCCGCACCCCTGGTACTACACTGCTGCCGAAGCGCTGCACGCTGCTAAGGGCCTCAACATCTCGTAGCATCTCCGGTAGACTTTGGTTAAAGCGGAGGTTTTTGATAGGGTAGGCAATCTGACCCTCCTCAATCCAGAACGTGCCATCACGGGTCATTCCTGTGACTTCTAGTGTTTTAGGATTGATATAGCGCACGTACCAAGCACGATTAACTAGAATTCCTCGCTCTGTCTGAGCAATCAAGTCACTAAGGCTTTCGTCTGAACCAAACATTACAATGGGAAACATCGCACCTGTTGGTTCTTTGCCCTGCTGCTGTGCCCAGTAACGACTATAGGAGAGGGTTTGGGGAATACCGTCTTTAATTACCTCTAGATAGCGATTAGGTAAGCCATCGCCAAAGCAATTTCCCAGCTGCAACAATGGGTGAGCAGGATGGCGCTGTACTTGCACCAACGGGCTAAATATCTGTTCGCCGATACGGTTGCCAGCTGGTTTGCCTGCTTCTTCAGGGCGGGACATAAACGATCGCCCCTCATCCGCCGCCCGTGCATCCAGATTCCAAATTACCCAACCGAGCAAATCTTTGAAGGCAGCGCCGTCGAAGACTACTGGATATTTTCCGGGACTAACTTCACGAGGATGACGCGACGCTAAGGCACGCTCAATTAACTGTTCGGTTAGTGACTCAATCGGCAAGTGATCTACAGCAAAAGCAGTACGTTGACTCCAGCTAGAGCCATCTTCAATGCGAGCCGTAAAGCTAAAATTGGCTTTTGTACCGCGATCGCATCCTCGTAAACCTCGCGAATTCCCCACTACTTGCAAAAACACGTCTGTACTAAGAGTCCCAGAACCCTCAACCCCAGCCTGACGACTCAATGCACACACTCGCTGAACCATTTCCCCTCGTTCTATAGGCGAGAGAGCAACTGTTCTAGCGTCAAAAGCAGGAGTTCGCTGCTCATACTCCTGCGGTTCAAGTAGAGGCAACCACTCCGGGTCTTCTGGGGCAATACGAGCTAGTTCTTCTGAGCGTCGGATGACTGCTTCAAGTGCTTCTGGTTCTAATTCCGTCGTTGAGGCAGAAGCACAGCGCTTGCCAAAATAACTAGTGATAGTAATTTTAAATTGATTTTGGCTGATATTCTGACTAATCTGGTTTTCCGAAAAGCGCGTCAGGGTGTCTTCGCCAGTGCCAAGACTAACAAACACCCCCTCTGCCTCAGATTGTTTGATAACTTTTTCTACCAGGGACAGGGCTTGGTCTTCACTTAGAAGAGTCGGTGCTGTTGCTAAAGTCATGTCAGTATCACACCAAAATATATATTACTGGACTGTTATTGGGAAGGATGAAGGATGAAGAGTCGCACTTTCCAAACTGTTGTACTTGTCTTTCATCCCGACGCTCCTTACGTCGCTACCGCTGCGCTATCATCCCTCATCCCGGACTAACGTCCCGCTGCGCTATCATCCTTCATCCCTCAGCCCTCATCCTTATTTTGGTCACTTTAGCGCATCGAAACGGATACTTGCCGAGGCTGGTAGTCAGAGCCAAGCTTGTTGGCACAAAAACCTAAATCTCGACTTTGGCCAGGCTCGATTACCCGTCCCCAATCCATTGGAGTGACGACATAGTTTGAGCCTTGAGGTTGGAAATTGCCGTTCCAACTGTTATTAATAGCAGCTTGATTCATCTGGAATGTTACTTGCCAATCGCGAACACTAGTGCTGCCTTGGTTGGTAACCAACATGCTCACACAAAAACCACTTTGCCAATCAGATTGTAGGTTAGACGCCACCCGAAGCTGAGCTTGAGGACTAGTAGGAACACCCCAGTTTGGTTGAGAACTTGGAGTTGGGTTGATAACGACTGGCTTAGAACTCGTTTGAGGATTGGGAGTTGGGTTAATGGCTACTGGCTTAGAATTTGGTTGAGGATTAGGAGTTGGGTTAATGGCTACTGGCTTAGAATTCGGTTGAGAGTTGGGAGTTGGGTTAATGGCTACTGGCTTAGAATTTGGTTGTGAACTCGGTGTTTTAGGGATGGGAGGTGCGCTCGCTGAGTTTTGAGAAAAACTGGTTGCACTCAGCAACCCTTGAAGTAGTTCCTGCTTAGCAGTCTGGACAGTTTGCCAGTCATCTTGCAAGATACCGCCTGTATCACCACTATTAGGATTCCAACTCCAGTAGGCGAAGCTTAGATCTTTTCTACGGATATAATTTACGAGCTTCTGTTGCCAAATTCCTTCCTTAGAACTACTGTCTACTTGTCGTCCACCAAACTCTCCAATCAAAATCGGAGCGATTCCTTTGGTAGCAATGTAATTCCATCCAATCTCCCAGCGATTTTCGAGATTTTTAGGAAAACTCGCCTCGGAAAACCAAGGCTGGTTGTAGACTCCAGGGCCATACTCATGAGGAGAATAGACCAGTTTATTGGGACGGGATAATCGTACTGGGAAGCGCCCGACACCTTCTAGGTTGCCACCCATCCAATGGTTGGCTAGCTTTTGGCCGGGAACATTCTTCTCGACGCCCTCAACAACAATCAGCCAATTTGGGTTGATGGCAAGAATAGCATTGCCCGCCCGTTCTGCTGCCAGTCGCCAATCAGTCGCTTCATCGTTGGTGCCCCAGCTAGCTCGGCCGTGAGGTTCATTTTTCAAGTCTGCTCCAATGACGTTGGCTTGATTTTTATAACGGGTTGCCAACATTTTCCAGGTGTCGATCCAGTCAGCTTCGGTAAACCCGTCACCATACCACAGTTCTGGAATACGTTGGTCGTTGAGTCGGTGGCTATCGAGCAAAATTAATAGTTCTTGCCGCTGGGCTTCCTGAATGACGGCATCCATCACCTCTAGGGGCGATTTACCTTGAAGTTCCTGATTGCTACCCAGTTGAAAGTTAATTCCTTGCACATCTGAGGAGCGCAGAGATTGCACGGAGTAGGGAAGCCGGATGATGTTGTATCCCAAGCTTTTGATTTGGGCCAGCATGTCCTTGTAGTCGCGACTCGACAAGCCATCCGGAGCATGTAATTGTGTCTCTATACCAAACCAGTTCACTCCTCTAAGTAGTACAGGACGATTAGTAGCATCGACAATTTTTGAGTTTTTGGTTGAAAGCGGTAGCTCAATTCTGGTTGCTGAGTTGGCAGCTACCACAGGGCTTTCTGAAAGCCAGGTCAATCCAATGTGTGATAAGACTACCAAGGCTAATCCGAGCCAGACCATTCTTGAGAATGCACTAAAACCCCTTTGTTTCTTAGAAGCGGTGTATTGCCTGACGCTTCTATTGCCTTTGTTATCGGGTGATTGTGCTACGTGAAAGTTTTGCTGGCTGGTTTGCGATCGCCCCAGCGGTTGGAATTGCCTTAGGGGGCGGGTAATCAGCCGTGCGATCGCTAATATAAAGTGTGAGCTTTGCTGGAAAGGTCTAGACATATTTTTTAGGCAAAGTGAAGTGGTTGACTTGGTTAAAACAAAAGACTGAACTTAACTAAACGCTTGACCAGCTCAATATTTTTCGCTTTAGCTGTCTGTTATCTCTCTTAATTTGACAACTTCTGATTAAATGATGTTTCACGGTTAAAATTTTTATTCTGATGTAAAAATAGTAAGTTTACTTAATTGTTTTTTAGTTTGAATTATGCTCCTATCGTTACGATAACAACTTCATTGTAGACAACTACTGTAATCCCTAAAGCTCAAAAGTTATTTTTCATTAAAAGTTTAAAGTGAGTCAACTTCTTGCTGTATATAAGGAATCGGCAAGGCTCAGACCTTCTGCATAACTTATAATATGTCACTTAACTCTCTTACCTGAGAAGGATTTTGCAGGTTTAAGATTAACTTTATCAAAAACCTATTAAGTCTTGTTCTGTCAAGGATTCACTAGAATTACTTGCCGAACTAGACATTTCTCATGAGATACATTTTTTATCTCAATCAAGATTTATAAAAACTTTATCGATGTGTGGAGTTCTTCATCGGGGCTTTACAGTATCTTCCGGAAACAAAGACTATCTTAGGAAGAGTAAAAGGTAAGTAGATTTAAGGGCTTGGTAATCTCTCCTGCCAAACAATAATTAACTTGTATCGGCAATTAGCAAGCGCCAACTAAATTCTCCCTCTACTCCTTGAGTTATACGATTACTCCTTTCGACAAGTCACTGAGAGCTATCCATTATGTCTAACTCTTCACTTAAGAAATTCATCGTTACCCCCGTAGTAATTTCTGCTGCTGTCTTTGGAGTACTGAGTTTACCGCTAGCTTTGCTCGGCTCGAAGCCAGTGACTATCCAACTGCAAGGGGAACCAGTGTTTTATGGTCAACTACGGGATGTAGCAACCCCTTATCTCGGCTTAGCCAGCGCCATTAGTCTAGGCGCAGGCGTTGCTAGCGTTGCTGTCGCTGGTTGGCGCTCTTCTACCCGCAAATCCTCCGAAATCGAAGCCCAATTATCTGATTTAGCGAAGCACCTGAAGGAAAAGGAAGCCGAATTAGAAGCTCTTAAACTCTCCGAATCCAAGCTCGAAGTTTCTGGACTCCATGCATTTGCGGATGAAACTGTACCACTAGAGCAAGTCATTAAGACTACATCTACAAGCCAAAAGCCACAGCCAGTGGTTGAAGCACCAGTAATGACAAGTCAAGCCGTTGAGATTCCAGTTGCAGTACCGTCCAACCTAACGGTACAAACGGCAGCAGCGAAGTTTGCTACTAGCCAAACTTTCTTAGGCTATTCTCAGCGGCAGGCGGCCTCCAAGGAAGCCACACCAGTAAAGGAACTCGCTCCTTGTGAAGTGGAGCAACTCCACAATCAACTGCAACAAATCATGGCTCAGATGGCGTATGTGCAAACAGCTTTAGAAGCCTCGCGCAGTGCAGCAAAGTCTAATGCACAAGTACCTTCTCAGTCACAGCCACAAGTCACCCAGTCTTGGTCTGTTCAGTCAATGGCTTCTTAAAATTAACTCATCTGTCGATGGTTGTTGGTTGTTTGTTGTTTGTGTTCTTGATAAACAACCAATCGCAAGTAATACCAAATTTGCTCTTTCAAACCCTGTTGCTTTCTAGTTGTAGAGATGTTCCGATGGAACGTCTCTATTTCTGTTGTGTGGGTTACTCATACAATTCTCGTGTGAAGATGCGCTGCCATAGCCTGTGCAGACCAGCGAGAGTTTGTGTAGCCCCAGTCTTCTAGACTGAGGGGAAATAAAGTACGCTCATCATGCTTACCACACCTAAAAGAAAGTGAGAGGAACGCCGCTCTAGGAAACCAAGTTATGATTGTCTGTTAAAAAACACAAACAACCAACAACCAACAACCAACAACCAACAACCAACAACAAACAACAAAAAATCCCACGCCCTAGAGACGTGGGATTAATGAACTATCAACAATTAGTAATCGAAGTCGCCGCCGCCCATACCAGCACCAGCGCCAGCACCAGCACCTTCCTTAGGTTCTGGCTTGTCAACCACAATGCATTCAGTGGTTAGCACCATGCCAGCGATAGAAGCTGCGTTTTGCAAAGCGGAACGAGTTACCTTAGCCGGGTCAACGATACCAGCTTCAAACATATCGACAAACTCATTAGTCGCCGCATTGAAACCAACGTTGAAATCCTTCTCTTTAACGCGCTCAGCAATAACCGCACCATTCTGTCCAGCATTCTCAGCAATCCGCTTCAGAGGTGCAGCCAGAGCACGGGCTACAATCAACGCACCAGTCAGCGCTTCACCAGTGAGGTTTTCGTTTGCCCAAGTCTCCAATTGAGGAGCGAGGTGAGCAAGGGTCGTTCCGCCACCAGGAACAATTCCTTCTTCTACAGCTGCCTTGGTAGCATTGATTGCATCTTCTAGACGCAGTTTGCGGTCTTTCATTTCAGTCTCAGTGGCAGCACCCACCTTGACTACAGCGACACCGCCAGCTAGCTTCGCCAAACGTTCTTGCAATTTCTCTTTGTCGTAGGAAGAATCGCTTTCTTCGATTTGACGACGTAGCAGTTCACAACGGCTCTTAACTGCCGCTTCGTTACCTTCAGCAACGATGGTGGTGTTGTCCTTGGTAATGGTGATGCGGCGAGCTTTGCCTAGCATATCTAGCTTGGTGTTGTCAAGCTTCAGCCCTGCATCTTCGGTGATGACTTGACCACCCGTGAGAACTGCGATATCTTCTAGCATGGATTTGCGGCGATCGCCAAAACCAGGAGCCTTCACAGCAGCGACGTTGAGCACACCCCGCAAGCGGTTAACGACTAAGGTTGCTAAGGCTTCTTTCTCAATATCTTCAGCGAGAATCAGCAGAGGGCGACCGGAACGAGCAACTTGCTCCAGCACTGGCACCAAGTCTTGCACCAAGGTGATTTTCTTGTCGGTCAAGAGAATAAAAGGCTCGTCCAGAACCGCTTCCATCCGCTCAGTGTCGGTGGCAAAGTAGGGAGAGATGTAGCCTTTGTCGAAGCGCATCCCTTCGGTAATTTCTAGTTCAGTGGTCATGGACTTCCCTTCTTCTAGGGAAATCACACCTTCTTTGCCCACTTTGTCCATGGCTTGGGCAATCATCTGACCGACTTCTTCGTCGTTACCAGCAGAGATAGCACCGACTTGAGCGATCGCCTTAGAATCTTCAACCTGACGGGCATGTTCGGCAATTTTATCTACCAGAAAATTGGTAGCTTTGTCAATGCCGCGCTTGAGTGCGATCGCATTTGCACCAGCAGCTACGTTACGCAAACCCTCTTTAACCACTGCATGAGCTAGCACAGTTGCCGTCGTGGTACCGTCACCCGCTGCATCATTAGTTTTAGAAGCCGCTTGGCGAATTAGAGCCACGCCAGTATTTTCTACGTGGTCTTCTAGTTCGATTTCTTTGGCAATAGTGACACCATCATTGACAATTTGAGGAGCGCCAAACTTCTTCTCTAGAACGACGTTACGTCCTTTGGGTCCTAGGGTAACGGCCACCGCTTCGGCCAGGATATCCATTCCCTTTTCCAGGGCACGACGGGCGTTTTCGTTGTATATGATGCGCTTAGCCATAGGTGTTGAGTTCAGTCAGTAAGTGGTTTTAAGGTTAAAGGTTTTAATGTTGAAAGCCTTGAGATTTCAACTTTCAACTTGCCAACGCCGACTACTTGTCAGCTGACGATAGCGAGGATGTCTTTTTCTGATAGAAGGACGTATTCTTCGGTTCCCAGCTTGATATCGGTACCTGCATACTTGGAATAAAGAACCTTGTCGCCAACTTTGACTTCTGGTTCGGCATGAGAGCCATCATCGTTGCGCTTGCCAGGACCGACACTAACAATTTCCCCAACTTGAGGCTTTTCTTTCGCGTTGTCGGGTAACAGAATGCCGCCAGCGGTTTTCTCTTCAGCGGCGCTCACCTTGACGAATACGCGATCGCCTAGTGGTTTAACGGTGGAAACACTTAGAGATACAGCTGCCATATTATGAGTCTCTCCTGATCTACTTTCTTTGAGCTAATTTAGCACTCTCAGCTCCTGAGTGCTAATTTACTCAACTTAGACAAGCGATCGCAACAAATTCTCTTGTACGGGTTCCCGAACTTAAAAGCAACTAAAGAAGAAACAAATATTTGGAGCCTATTTGAAAGAGATGGAGC
>DALYIW010000267.1:0-11978 GCA_031970155.1 Coleofasciculaceae cyanobacterium CTOTU46601
TGAGGGATGAGGGATGAGGGATGAGGGATGAGGGATGAGGGATGAGGGTACAAGCCCATGAATTTAATTAGGTCGAAAAAAAGAAATCTTCATTATTTAAAGCACCATTATTTACAGGACTTATGCAGAACCTCTACATGTAGGCACTGCCCACCCTACTACTGACGCAGAACCTCTACATGTAGGGTGGGCAGTGCCCACCCTACTACTACTAGCAGTAGCGTTTAAATCAGCAATTTGCGTAAGTCCTGATTTATTCATGAGGCTATCCCTCCTTCATCCTTCATCCTTCATCCTTTTTTGGTCAGCAGTTTGATAGTAACTGCAAAAGTGCCTCGGCTAGATATTCATAGTGTTGGGGAGTATTGTACAGCTGAGCCGAAATCCTGACCATTTGCTGGAAAGGTGCACTCCAGGGAATCACTGGCACCTCAATGTTGAACCGCTCAAACAAGATATCTTGCAGTACAGGCCATTCTCGCGGTTGTCTACCCTGTTCGTACAACGACAACTGATCTGGCAAAGGCACAACGGCCATCGAGCCTATCATTTCATTAGGGCAAGGAGGCGACACTCCCAAGGCTTCACACAGCAACTGCCTTGCCAACAGTGCCTTAGCTTGATTTTGCTTCATCAACTCAGTCCATCCACCCGGTAGCAGCGAACCTATGAATTGAATCGCTTCAGGGACACATAGATACGCTGTGGGATCGTGTGTGCCTGTCCAGTCGAATTCTAGTTGAAAGCGTGACTTATCAGTACGCTTTGAGTTGGCACCGTGACTAATTGTCAGGGGACGAATTGCAGACTGTTTCTCACGCCGTACATACAGAAACCCTGCTCCTTTTGGCGCACATAACCATTTGTGGCAGTTACCTGTGTAATAGGTTGCCCCAAGTTCATGTAGGTTTAGCGGTACCATTCCTAGGGCGTGGGCACCGTCTATTAACGTATCCACTCCCTGCGCCGCTAGTTTATTCACCAACTGTTGAAGAGGAAAAATTAAGGCTGTCTTACTGGTTACATGATCTAGCAGTGCTAAACGTGTTTTAGGTGATACTCGCTCCATTACTGCCTCAATGACTTGATTGGGCGAGTCGAGAGGAAACGGCACTGCTGCCACTACTACCTTGGCTCCCGTGCGACTGGCAATAAAATCTAGGGCGTTGCGGCAGGCGTTGTACTCTTGGTTAGTGGTTAGTAGTTCGTCGTCTGGATTGAACAGAAGCGATCGCAATACTGAATTAATCCCTGTCGTTGCATTGGGGACAAACACCAACTCATCAGCCTGTGCACCTACAAATGCTGCCAACTGACTCCGCGCCGCGTCTAGCATTTGCTCATAGTCCCGCATCAAAAAGCGCAACGGTTGGTGTTCTAGTTGGTCTCGCGATCGCTGCTGCGCTTCCAGTACTGGCCGAGGGCAGGCACCATAGGAACCATGATTGAGAAATGTTACACCTGGGTCAAGCGACCAGAATCTCTGAAAGGATGAAGTATCACAGCTGAAGTCTGAACCTTCTTGTTTCATCCTTCACCCTTTTTCTTTACTGTTCTTTTTCTTTACTGTTTTTTTAAACTCCCCAGGCCGGACTCGAACCAGCGACCAATCGGTTAACAGCCGACCGCTCTACCACTGAGCTACTGAGGATTGTGTAGCAAACCTTTGTCACGATTATCAATCATAGCGACAAAAGATAGAATTTGGCAAGTACTGACTGGAAAATAAATTTTGGAGATGGGGAGTTAGGAGTCAGCAGTTAGGCACCATGAGCTATCGCTCACAAATGGCGAAAAGAAAATCTTTCTTCCCCGACTCCCGACTCCCGACTCCCAACTCCCTATTTTCTATGTTGCGAGTTGTGTACTGGCGTTGATGGAGTCTGTGGCGAATTTTCTGTGAAAACACGGAGGCACATCGTTGGCAATATTGATATCAATGTAAAGCTATTCTATTTGTATCCTCTTGTCTTATCACATTCCATGCTGACTCATTACCGCACGCCCATCTGTCTTTCCTTAGTGTCTACCGACCTGCCGGTTTGGTCTATTATCGAAACTGCTGCTACGCTATATCAAAAAGATCAAGAGCGGTTTCACCTATTGTTAAGTGAGCCAGCCCCTCCTGAGTGGGAACCGGAACTAACTACAACTAGCGATCTCCACCCGCCAACAAGTCAAGCACTTCGACTCCTGTGGCTAGAATTCACCCCTTACCGAGTGATTATGACCATGCAGGGTAAAGGTAAATTGGGTTATCGTCACCTTTGGGAGAGAGGCGTTTACGGCATTAACCGTTATTGGTTGCAAAGCGGTTCACCAAAGGGATATGAGTCCTTGCGCCTACGAAATTACACCAGGAGTTTAAAACTAGAAGGCCACCCCTTGCCCCACCATCTGCGCCTAGAATATGAACTCTGGTCAGAAAAAGTCCCACTGGGTCATTATGTCTTAGATTTAGAAATTCATCATTAAGTAATAGTCGCAAGAGCAAACCATCGAATCATCCCTCATCCCTCATCCCTCATCCCTCATCCCCCATCCCCCATCCTTCTAGATGACAGCGCTCAAGATAGATTTGAGCAACCGTGTCTCTTGGATTGATTGTGATAACAGTTTCAAACCGTTTTATCGCTTCAGAAAAAGCCTGCTGATAGTAAAGGTATAACCCTTTTTCAAAAAGCGATTTCGTAGCTAATTTAACCTCTTTAAGTTCCAATTCATCTCCATCAAACACTTCAAAAACGGCTACGGCTTTTGATTTTCCCTTGACGGTGACTTGTTCAATGAAGCGGATAGAATATTCCGTTGGATTTTGCAAACGCGCCAATGTTTGGTGAGAAATTAACAGCGAGACTCCATAAAATTTAGTTAGCTCTTCTAAGCGAGAAGCTAAATTAACATTATCACTAATCACCGTGGTATCCATTCGGCTTTGTCCCCCGACTGTTCCCAGCATCAACGAACCTGTATTGATTCCAATACCGATAGAGATAGGCACATCGCCAGCAGTAATGCGATGTTGATTATAGTCAGCAAGATGAAGTTGCATCGTGATAGCGGCTTTTACTGCATCATCCGCAATACCACTAAACAGCGCCATAATCCCATCACCAATATATTTATCAATAAAGCCTTGATTAGAGATAATCGCTGGTTCCATGCGATTGAGATAGGCATTGATAAATTTAAAATTATCTTGGGGAGTCATCCCTTCTGAGAGAGTAGTGAAGTCACGAATATCGGAAAATAGCACTGACATCTCTCTGTGTACTTGGTCGCCTATTTTGACATCGACAAGGCTTGTATGTCCTAGAAGTGATAAAAATTCATTAGGCACAAAACGTCTAGCAGCACTGGCTAGTTCTGATTCGGCATCTAGGGCGAGTTCCATATTACAATTGAGTTCAAATAGCTCCTCAATGAATTTTTGTCGCTCTGTCTCTGCCTGTTGGCGATCGCTAATGTCTTGAATAGTATTAATAGCATAGGCAATATTACCCTTGGCATCATAGATTGGCCTTGCTCTAATCTCTAATGGGATAATCTTTTCTCCTTGATGGACTTCTAGATCATCAGCTGTGGAACTTTCCCCCCTCAACGCTCGCATTACAGGTAAGTTATCTACCGGGTACTTCTGATCTGTACCAGTTTGATAAACTTGATAAACCTCTGATAATTGCTCAGCGCTGATACCGGGGACAACGCCTTTGCCAAAAATCTCTTTTGCCTTCTGATTGACGTAGTAAGGTTTGCCTTCTGTATCGAGTACTCCTACACCTACTGGCATCGCTTCCAAAAACTGTGTCCAGCGGTTTTCGTTTTCATGAAGTTGGGCAATCAGTTTGGCTTGAGCATGGTTTAATTGTTCCAGCACCTGATTCATTTGCTGAAGTTGTTCATTTTGTTCAGTTAATTTTTTATCTTGTAAGTAACTATTGATTGCTTCTGTGACTGTCAGTTTTAAATCTTCAGTTTGCCAGGGTTTAGCGATGTAACGATATAGTCTTGCATATTTGATTGTATTTCTGATTGCTTCTAAATCAGCTTGCCCTGTCAGCATAACTTTAATGGTTTTTGGGGAGAGTTTATGGATGCGTTTTAATAATTCATCCCCTTTAATACCAGGCATGATCTGATCGGAAATGACTAAAGGAACTTCGTACTGTTCTTGTAGCAATTCCTCCAATAGCTCTAACGCCTCCTCGCCGCCTTCAGCTGTTTCAATAAGATATTCATTTCCTAAAGTTTTTTTTAGTTCTATTTCAAGACTATCAAGTATTGTTTGTTCATCATCAATACAGATAACAACCAGTTTATTCATAACTTTGCTAGACCAGACTTGATCGCATCAATTAATTCCTTACTCTTCCAGGGTTTCTGTAAGTAAGTATACAAATTAGCTTGAGTGATAGCACGATCAACTGCTTCTTGATTAGCTTGTCCTGTCAGCAGAATTGTAATAATACTTGGATATTTTTTATGAATTTTAATGAGCAGCTCATCTCCCTTGATACCAGGCATTAACCAATCAGAGACAATCACTAGGATATCTACCTTTTCTTGATGTAGTTCCTCAACAATCTCTAGTGCTTCGTCAGCACTTTCAGCAAATTCATAGAAATAATTATTGGCAAAGGCATTTCGCAGTTCTATTTCAAGACTCTCTAATACCACGACTTCATCATCAACACATAATATTGCTGGCTTAGACATGACTAAAATCCTCGTTTATATTAATAGGTAAATACACATTAAATGTGGTTTGACTAGGTACTGAATCGACCTCAATTTTTCCTTGATGTTTTTCAATAATTTTCCTGACGATATCTAAGCCCAATCCACTACCTTCTCCAGCAATTTTAGTAGTAAAAAATGGTTCAAAGATTCTTGGCATAACTTCAGGGGGGATACCTCTACCACTATCGGTAATACTGACCAGTACCTTTGTATCTTGTCGTGAAACATCAATTATTAAGGTTCCTTGATTTTCCATTGCTTGCAGCGCATTGTGGATGAGATTTGTCCAAACTTGATTGAGTTCGTCTGGGTAGCAAAGTACAAGGGGTAAGTCATGATAGTTTTTGATTACTTTTACGCCCTGTTTAAGGTGATTGTGATAGAGAGTTAATACTGTTTCAATCCCATCAGTAATATTAGTTTCTACCTTTTCTGCCATGGAGTCATAACGGGCATAGTTTTTCAGGGCAAACACTACTTTCGCAGTACGTTCTGTAGCCGTTGTTATAATTTGTGTGCTTTTTTGTAAACTAACAAATTGATAGGCATTATTTAAAATCATTTCACCGTTGGGGTCTTTTAACAGAGGTAAGAATTGTTCTATATCACTATAAACTCCAAGCTTAACTAGGGTATCTGCAAGGATGTCAGAATTGTCAATTCCTAGTGAGTCCAGTTGAGACCTTAAAGATTTTTTAAACTGGCGTTTTTCTTTTACAGAGAAGATGTTTTGTTGTTGAGGTGGTTTTTGCAGAAGACTTAATAAGTCTGGGTTACATTCTTTTGAAAGTTTTTGAAAAAAATCGGCTAGCTGTTCGATATTTTGGCTTAAAAAATTAGCGATATTCTCTATTGATGACCGAATTGCTCCTAACGGAGTATTGATTTCGTGAGCAATTCCAGCAATCAATTGCCCTAAAGCTGCCATTTTTTCAGATTGAATTAATTGATTTTGAGTAGACTTTAATTGCTGCAATGTTTGGGTTAACTCTTCATTTTTATCTTGGAGGTTTCTCTGGAGTTTACAGATAGTTAAATGGGCTTCAACTCTTGCCAAAACTTCTTCTACATGAAACGGTTTAGTGATGTAATCTACTCCCCCTACCGAAAAAGCTTTTACCTTATCTAATACATCATTGATGGCACTAATAAAAATTACCGGAATATCGCAAGTCCGTTCATCTGCTTTGAGTTCAGAGCAAACTTCGTATCCGTTCATTTCCGGCATCATAATGTCAAGCAAAATCAAGTCAGGAGGGAAGCCTCTAGCAGCAGATAGTGCTAATTCACCATTAGGCACAGGGCGCACTTTATACCCCTTTTCGGTCAATATCCCTACTAACAAACGTAAGTTAGCTGGGGTATCGTCCACTACTAAAATATTTCCTTGAGAAATGCTGGTTAACTCATCATTCATAGGTATTACTCTAGGTTGGTTAAATGACTACTATCCATAAAAGCTGCTAACAATTAATTAGGAATGGGTAATGATAGAAAACTACCCCTTACCCATCACCTATTACCCATTACTCATTTCAGAAGCTGAAATTAACTTCAAAATAGTGTCATACTCAAAGTTATCAATACAATTGGCGATCGCCTTAGCTAATGCTGCATCCTGGGAGTGAATTTGCTCAATGATTGAGGAAATTAGGTCTAAGTCCACATTCAGGAGTGCCTGTTTCAGCTGAGTTACCCATAACCCAGGTAGTGCCCTGAACGCAGCAGCCGTAAGTACGCTATTATCAGTATCCTCTGTTTCTATGAAGTCAGTGGCAGTTGGGTCTTCATAGAGGTAACGCACCCCGATATGTTTGTTCATTGCCTCAAAGATGTCTGCCTCGCGGAAGGGCTTACGCATAAAGTCATCGCAACCAGCAGAGAGGATAACTGCTCGCTCTTCCTCTAGAACACTCGCAGTCAGAGCTATAATCGCGGTAGCTTGACCTTTGGTGGTTGTTTTGATGTGTTTGGTCGCTTCATAGCCATCCATGATGGGCATTCGCATATCCATCCAGATTAAGTGTGGTTCCCAGTTGTCCCATACTTCAATGGCTTCTTTCCCATTACTCGCTTCCTTGAGCTCAAAGCCGAGGGGATTAAGTAGTTTAATAAGCAATTGGCGATTGATGGCTTTGTCATCAACAATCAAAATACGATAAGTAGGCTGGTTGGGTTCTAGGGCAACGACTCGGCGCGTCGGTTGTTTGGTGTCGATATCGTTGGCATCAACTACGCTGACAGTAATATCAAATTTGAAAACACTGCCACGCCCTACTTCAGAAGTGACAATCATTTCACCTCCCATCAGTTGCACAAATTGGCGGCTAATGGGTAATCCTAAACCCGTACCTTCTTGTGATTCTTTGCCTGTTTGAGTTTGCACAAAGGCTTCAAAAAGGCTGTCTAGTTCTTCTGGAGCAATACCTGCACCCGTGTCTTCGACTTCAAAGGTAATTGTTGTTTGTTGTTGGTTGTTTGTTGTTGGTTGTTTGTTGTTGGTTGTTGGTGTTTCGGATTCACTTTCAAAGGTGATTGTTGTTGGGGTTTCGGATTTACTTTGGACTTTTAAGGATACGCCTCCTTGGGAGGTAAACTTGAGGGCGTTATTGATTAGGTTAATTAAGACTTGGCGTAACTTGACTTCATCGGTGCAGACATAACGGGGGACATCAGGAGTGCGCTCAAAAACTAACTGTAAATGTTGATCGTCTGCTTTGAGTTGGAACATATCTTCTAAGTCGTCAAGCAGGCGATAGAGGTCAAAGTTTTTCAGGTTTAGGGTGGTATGTCCGGCTTCAATTTTGGATAAATCAAGGACATTGTTGATTAGGGTGAGCAGGTGTTCTCCGCTACGCGCTATGATGCCGATGTTTTCTTGATGTTCTGAGGATAAGGTTTGACTACGAGTCATTAATTGGGCAAAACCTAGAATAGCGTTGAGAGGCGATCGCAATTCATGACTCATGTTGGCAAGAAAGGTACTTTTTGTTTGATTTGCTACTTCAGCTTTTTCTTTTGCTATAGCTAACTCAGCTGTTCTTTCCTCGACTCGCTGCTCTAAGGTAGCAAAGGATTCTTGCAGTTGACGAGCCATACTATTAAATGACTTAGCTAGCTGTCCTAGTTCATCAGAGCGTTTAATTTCTACTGTGTTGCCCCATTCTCCTTTGGCAATATTTTTGGCGGCTGTATTTAAATGAAAAATTGGTGTTGTTACCCACCGAGATGTAAGTACACCAATGGCTACAGCTACTGCTAATGCGAGCAAACATAGCAGTATAGTCGTCTGGGTATGTGTGGTAATTTGTTCCATGAAATCAGTTTCTGGAACCACCACAACAATCAGCCAATCTAACCCTTTGTCATCTTGGACTGGTAGAATTTTTAAAAATTGCCGCTTCCCATCTATTTCAAAGTTAAGTTGCTGGGATTCTTTGATTTTATTTAATTGTAAATAGCTGGTTAAATATCTAGCTGTGCTTTTAGTCAATAAATTGCTACTATCTTGAGCTTTAAATAATTCTCTTTGCTTATTTTTTGTGCGAAATGGTTGTTCAGAGGTAGAAGTTGCTAGTAGGGTTCCATTTCTTTCGATGATAAAGGCTTGTCCAGTTTTACCAACTTTTAGACTATTGAGAAATTGACCAACATAATCTAAACGTAAGGTAGTCAGCAATACTCCTTGGAGCTGGTTATTTTTATCGTATACGGGTTCATTAACACTGCTCATCAAGGTCGGTTCTACCAGAGAGGTAAACACTGGACTCCAAATTGCTTTACCAGCTTTAACTGCACCTGTATAAGCAGGATGTGTTTTGATATTATGATTTTTGGTAACGGCTATAATTTTCGTGCGATCGCCTTGAGCATCAGTATTGTAAGAACGAAACTCAAAGTTAGTAGATTTATCTAATACATTAATGATTAGTGAGCCATTTGATAGCATTTCTCCTGAGCGATATTCTCCTTTTTCGTTGCCAACTGCGGTATAGGCGATATAGGGATATAATCGAACTTGCCGCAACAGGTATTTTTCCCAAGGTGGCAAATTGTCCATCTTCAAAAAACCTAATCTTACAGCATCTTGCTTTGTTTGATTAATTAGATGAGGAGTGGTTAGGTAAACTTGCAGGTTTTGCTTAACGCGATTGCTAACTTCACTCATTAACTGATCGGCAAGTTCATTGACTGCTTTCTGTCCATTTCTAAACGAAAGATATCCCACAAGCCCTACTGTGGCGAAGATTTGCAGAACAAATGGGGCAATCAGGACGGTTCGTAAGGGTATCTTGCCGACAACTTTAGCAACTAGGTGGTTTGCAGGTTTAAGGAACATGGGGGCGATTTTTCTCTATTTGATGGTTAGTTTCTGTCTAGCTTGACCTGCACCCGGATAAAACATAAAACGTAGCCCTCTACCAAGCTAGTACTGCTTGATAGAAATAACTTATCTAAGGCATGTCTGCAAAGCCCAAAATCTAAGGTAGAAAACACTATCTTTTCATCTTTGGCAACGTTTGTCAGCAACGGCGAATAGTACAAGACTCTTATGAGCTATGTACACATACGAAGGAAAGTCTCTTTTCCTAGTATCCGTCCTAAAGTGTTATTTAGATAACACTGTTAAATTAGATTTCAAGAGAGAGTGGGGAGTAGGGAGTAGGGAGTAGGGAGTGGGGAGTAGGGAGTAGGGAGTAGGGAGTAGGGAGTAGGGAATCCCCATCAATAAATTTAGAGATTTGATATCGATATCGGAGACTTAGTGATATTAAATACTGTTTTATTGAGTAATACCTGTATTAACAGTAATACAGGTGTCATGTTGACCAAAAAAAGATAAAGAATTAAGGATGAAAATTTTTATACTCATCCCGGACTAACATCCCTCATCCCTCATCCCTCATCCCTCATTCCGCGCTCGTTACATCGCTACCGCTACGCTATCATCCTTCATCCCTCATCCTTCCGACTGATTTGCACGACCAACAAAGCGCAAAGCCAGAAAAAACTTGACCAGGAATAAATTTTTTGTACTATAATATGTTTCTTACATACTACAAGTGCGGCCTGGTTAAGACTACATTGTAAGTCATGCCAGTGCTGCCTGGTCAGGAGCATCATGGCAAAGTTTCGAGATATTCTCAACTATTATCGGCCTTACTGGGGCATTTCTGTGTTTAGCATTGCCGCTGCCAGTATCTTTGAAGTTGTCGATCTCGTTGTACCTTATGTAATCGGACAAATTCTGAACGTCTTGTCTAATCAAGCGTTGGATGAGCCTGTACAAAACCTGACAAACAGTGTTGCTGCTCTTACCCAGAGTCGTAGCGATCGCACTTTATCTCTGTTTGTATTATTGGGCTTAATTTTCCTGGTTACTGTAGTCAGAGCGCCACTTCAAGTATGGTTAAGTGGTTGGTTTCACTGGGCGATCGCACTTCGTTCTCGTCACGATCACTCCCAAAAAGCCCTTGAAAAAATCCTTACTCTACCACTAGAGTTTTACGATGAAAATAACCCCGGACGAATCGCCGGACGAGTGGCTAAAGGCCTTGCTAACCACACTTGGACTTACCCAGAAATAGCCGGTCAACTCATTCCCAAACTAATCAGAGTGCTGGGTATTTTTGTGGTTATCTGGTTGATCGAGTGGCGTATCGCCATTTTGTTTTTGGTTTCCTTTATCCTGATCTTGAGCTTCACTCTTAAAGACCTGATAAAACTGATCAAAAAAGAAGAAACTTTCGATAAACACCAGGAAAATACGGAAAGCAGAGCCTCAGAAATTGTCACCAATATCAAAACGGTTAAAGCATTTGCCACTGAAGCCCATGAACTAAAGCGACAAAATGATCGCTTAAACCGCGAACTAAAGGTAGTTTTGTACGGCATCCACTTGGGTTACGTCAAACTCCAAACCTGGCAAAAAACTATCATTCAGATTTTTGTTTTTAGCGTACTAGGTCTTACCTTACTGGCGACAGTACGCGGCAAGATTTCTCTAGGACACTTTGTAACGACATTAACGGTTTCTAGCATGGCTTATGCGGAGTTAGAACCCATTAGCCAGCTGGCCGAAATCTTTGCTCGTCGCTATGCTTCGATGAGGCGATTTCATGAGTTTATGCAGCATCCGGTTGGGAGAGATTCTGTCGGTATAGTTCTAGATGCAAACGATACTGGGAAATCCTATCAATTCACTGGCAAAGTAGAGTTTTCTCATGTAAGTTTCAGTTACGACTCTAGACGCCCAGTATTACAAGACGTGCAGCTGCTGATTGAACCTTATCAAACTGTAGCACTGGTGGGGCGATCGGGTTCTGGTAAATCTACGCTGGTAAAACTTTTGTTTCGGTATTTTGAACCGCAGCAAGGTTGCATCTTAATGGATGGAAGCGACATTCGTAAGCTTGATGTTACAGGTTACCGAAAGCGTTTGGCGATCGTTCACCAAGAAGTCGATGTCTTTAACGGCACCCTGCTAGACAACCTCACCTATGGTAATCCTAAGGTTAGCTTCACGAAAGTGCAAGAAGCCTGTCGCATTGCCAGAGTAGACGAGGTGATTGAGCAACTGCCTCAAGGCTACTACACTGTTGTCGGTGAACGAGGTGTGCGGTTATCAGGTGGACAGCGGCAGCGTTTAGGAATTGCTAGAGCACTATTGGTAGAACCCGATGTCCTCGTCTTTGATGAAGCGACTTCCAGCCTAGACTACGAATCTGAACGCTCAATTCAGTTAGCGATGAAAAGCATCCAAGGTACCCGTACTACCATTATTATTGCCCACCGACTGAGTACGATTCGGGACGCTGATAAAATTGTGGTTCTCGATCAAGGGCGGGTTGTGGAAGTCGGTAATCACGACGAACTCTTGCGCCAGGATGGGATTTATCGACGTCTGCACTCGCTGCAAGAAACAGGCCAGTTGATTTAACAGTTGCAACGTTAAAGCACAAATTTGTAGGGTGGGTTACGGCTATGCTTAGGGTCTGTTTTCAAATCCCCAGATCCCCCCCCAGCCCCCCTTAATAAAGGGGGAGAATTCAAACAAACTCCCCCTTGTTAAGAGAAATTTAGAGAATTCAGTCAAAGTCGCCCCTTTTGCAGAGAGATTTAGGGAAATTTAAGGAGACTTAGAGAATTCAGTCAAAGTCCCTCTTTTTAAGAGAGATTTAGGCAATTCAGTCAAAGTCCCCCTTTTTAAGGCAGGGCTAATTCATGGTCACAAGAGA
>DALYIW010000268.1:0-11922 GCA_031970155.1 Coleofasciculaceae cyanobacterium CTOTU46601
TCCCTACTCCCTACTCCCTACTCCCTACTCCCTATTTTCTTAAGAGATTTATCAAGATGGGCTTCGACTAAGATTTAAGGTGAAGTGAGAGAAAATAGCCCAAATGAGTCCAGCAAGCAGCATAAAAACGATTCAGTTTGGCACCGATGGATGGCGGGGGATTATCGCTGATGATTTTACCTTCACAAATGTGTGTAAGGTAACACGAGCGATCGCCAGTTACCTGGAAACGGCTTACTCCAAAGACCGCCCTGTCTTAGTTGCCTACGATACTCGATTTCTTGCCGACCAGTTTGCCCGCACGGCCGCTGAAGTTCTGGCAGACTTGGGCTGGACGGTGAAGATGGTTGAACGAGATTGCCCAACGCCAGTCATCGCTTACAATGCTCGTTACCTAAACTCTGCTGGAGCGCTGATGTTTACGGCTAGTCACAACCCAGCACCCTATTGCGGTATAAAATATATCCCCGATTATGCAGGTCCGGCAACGCTAGAGATTACGGATACGATTGTTGCCAATATCGAGGAGGCGGATGATTCGTTGCCTAGTGGCAAGAGTGCTGAGAAAATATCAACGTTTGACCCTAAACCCGATTATTTAAAGTTCATCTATACTCTGCTGGATGTTGAGCGGATTCGTAGTGCCCAGCTGAAGGTGAAGTACGATGCTCTCTACTCAACGTCTCGTGGCTACCTGGATACAGTTCTAGAATACTGCGGCTGCCAGACAGAAACCTTTCACACCACTCGCGATGTCTTGTTTGGGGGGGGGATGCCGGAACCTAAGGGAGAGCAGCTAGTGGAGCTGGTAGAGGCTGTAAAACAAGATAACGCCGATCTGGGTCTAGCTACCGATGGAGATAGCGATCGCTTTGGGATTGTCGATGAGCAAGGTAATGTCCTAACTCCTAACACAGTGCTGCTGTTGCTGGCGCGTCACCTGATTAAAAATAAAGGCAAAACGGGTGCAATTGTTCGTACTGTTGCGACTACCCATCTGTTGGATAACTTTGCTCTCAAGTACGGCTTAGATATTTACGAGACTCCGGTAGGATTTAAGTACATCGGCGAGAAAATGCGCGAAACTGATGTACTCATTGGTGGAGAAGAATCAGGCGGATTAAGCATTATTGGACATATCCCAGAAAAAGATGGGATTTTGGCAGATATGCTGGTTGCAGAGGCGATCGCCTATGAAGGTAAGCCATTGAGTCAGCTAGTGGAAGAAGCGATCGCTGAAGCTGATGGCCCACTCTACAACCAGCGTCTTGACTTACACTTGAACGATGTTCACAAAATCGCTGTTCTAGACTACTTCACCAAAAATCCACCCGCCGACATAGCTGGCATCAAAGTCAAAGAAATTGGTCGAAAAGACGGTATCAAACTCTTCTTAGAAGAAGGCAGTTGGATACTTCTACGCCCATCAGGAACCGAACCACTAATGCGCGTCTACATGGAAACCAATTTCCCAGAGAAACTAGACCCAATTGCTGAAATTCTGGAGTTGATGATTAATAGGCTAGAACCTGTAGGAGTTTGAGCGCCAGATTTGTTGTTTGTTACCGCTAGCTCTACATTCACCTAAAACCAAATTCTCTAAACAAACAACAAACAACAAACAACAAATCACTATGAAAGCTATAGCTAATCTACTTACTTCTCTAATCCTGGCTGGCTGGATAGGAGCGATCGCAATTCTATCGATCCAAAACATCACGCTAGTATCTCTGAAGTTCCTGAACTTTGAGACAATTCAGCTTCCGGTGGGTATTGTACTAGCGTTTAGTGTTGGTGCTGGTGCCATTGGGGGTGCGATCGCGCCTCTATTGTGGCAGTTAGCTGGAGGACAACGGGGACGGTATTACCAAGAAGAAGATTACTGACTAGCTGTTCTTGATAGCGGCGCTAGTTGTAACTGAACAATTTGACCCGTCTGCCAAGCGTCGGCACCTGGTTGAATAGAGGGAGTCGGGATATCAGTTCGGTTGTTTTTCTTGGTTTCAACGGAAATATTGAACCGCTTATCTCGGTCTTTCACCAGTGTAGGATTGGCTTGACCATCAGCCGTGAATCCCATCATTAATGCTGGAGAACCAAGCGGTAGAGACATGTTTGGTTGCTCTACATTCCAGGTGTGCCAAGTCTTACCGTAAGTTGAAATCAGCTTCTTCATCAACTCATGCTCCGCCACTTCAGGTATACCTGGTGCAATAAGTTGACCTGACTTTACTTCGTGGACGTGACTATGCCACAATTTCTTTTCTTCTTGGGGTAGAGTCTGAAAGCTTTTCTCGCTGATGATGTACTCAATACCCATTAACCGGGCGTTCTTACCATTGCTGTCGTAGATCGTACATTGGATGAACTCTTCGTTAATTACACTACAGTAGTGATGAGCTTCTACCTGTCTATTCATGTCTCCATTATGAAAATGAAGACCATCCACATAAACATTGATAGCATCTATTGGTGCCTGAGTTTGCAACACTGCCGCACCTGTTTCAAGCACTTGGGTCTTAATAGACTTTTCTACTCCTGGTGGTGTGATGTTTAGTCCGGTATTTTCAGCAGCGCTTGCTGCGGGTACATAGACGATAAAGATAATAGTGAAAATAAACGTAAAAATGAACTGGATTCCAGACCCTTTCATCAGTAATGCCTCCTGCTTGTTTTATAGCTTATTTGAGACTTGCACCAAAAACTTGGCGTATCTCTACGTCCTTTACATTTTAAATAAGCCAAGATTTGCAAGTTCTTGAGAAAGGTTGAAGATTTGTTGAAAAATACAAACAACAAACAACCAACAACAAACAACAAACAACAAACAACAAACAACAAACAACAAACAACAAACAACCAACAACAAACAACAAACAACAAACAACCAAGGCAACCGCTCGATAGCAGCAAACGGTTGCCTAGCACGATTGAGAAGGTTAATTGGTAGTATCAGACTCTGAGCGATCGCGCGAAGCGCACTCCTCTAAGCTGATCGCAACCAGGGCTGCAAGTCCCACGTTTTCCTAGGTCAGATAGCCTAACCTTCCCAGTCGTTTGTCTCACCAGAGCTAGGGAGATATGCTGATAGAGTTGCTGCTTTTGGTGGGAAATTTGACATTCAGATCCAGGTTCTCTAGGTGGATGTCCACGTAGATTTCCTCTGCACCTGGCTCAGTGTTCAGCGTGTCGCCTTTGATCTCAGTCGTCAGCGTCCGCTTGACTGTTTGAGCAGAGGGTTTGAATGTCCCAACACTTAGAGGACCGGTGAGCTTGTCATCGTTGAAATTATCATCTTCCCGAACCACAAAGCTGTCACGGTATTGAAATTGCTGCTGGACTTCCTGCGCGCTAAAATTGGCCTCGTAAGTCACACTTAACTTCCAATTGTTGCTGGAAAGTTGCTGTACTGAGAGTTTGCCGATTTTGGTAATTGTTGCCATGTTACACGTCCTTATTGTTTGATGTTGCAGTTGGCTGTCCCTAGGGGGTCATCTCCTGCTTTACAACTCCATCAAAACTGGATGTGTACTGAGATCAAGACTGAGAATTTACTGACTTCTTACTAACTTCCGACTGATTTATACTGATACTGAGCGACTTATTAAAAGCTATATTCTCAATCTCCTTCCATGCAGCACAGCGATCGCAGAAATTGAGCAACAACTTATGATTAGCTCTTCCTCTTTGCCCACCACTCCCAGCCCCACTACTGAGGAACTTGCCGAACGTGGGTGGCGCGTTGTGAATGTCACTCAACCCGACGGCACAACAACTCGAACTTTTGTCCCCCTCACCTCAGAAGAATTTCTCCATCCCCAGGAAGGATACCACTTGCCCAACAGCACCTTTCATGACGATATTGCTGGCACAGCCAAAGATATATTGACTCGCCGCTATGCCAACGATGATACCGTTGGTGTGTTCCGAGACTTAGTAATCAAGTGGGATATTCCTAATTTAGGCGACCATTGCCCCGATACCTTTGTAGCGATGGGCATTAGCGACAAACACCTAAATCGCAGCCAATTTGTAGTAGCAACCGAAGGTGTACGCCCAGCATTGATTTTAGAAGTAGTATCGCCCAGATATCGCAAAGAAGACCGAGAAATCAAGGTCGTCGAATACGCCCTCGCCAGAGTGCAGGAATATGTAATTATTGACAGACGCAAGCAACGGGGACAAGTTTTAGATGAAGTATTGGGCTATCGTCTGATACAGGGACATTATCAACCGATTAGCCCAGATGAAGAGGGCAGAATCTGCTGCGAAACAGTAGGATTGTGGTTGAGCTTGCAGGAAGGGCGTTTGGTGATGGAAGATGCCCAGACTGGGGAACGATTGCTGACTTCTAGTGAGTTGGCAGCAGCCAATCAAGAGTTAGCCGCAGCCAATCAAGAGTTAGCCGCCACCAATCAAGAGTTAGCCGCAGCAAAAGAACAAGTTGAGCAACAAGCAGCCGCAATGGAGGCGCTGCTAGCTCGCTATCGGGAACGTTTTGGCGATATGCCAGAAAACCCGAATCTGTAACAGGACTTACCCGTTAACTCATCTGCCAGCAAGTTTTATGGAAAACAACGAAGAATCGAAGAAGCCTGATAACCCTCGCTCTCCTGGTGTGACAGATCGAGATGCCATAGCATTTCAACAGCCTAATGATGAGGTTGAGGTTGTTAGAAGACTGATTGTACCAGACGTAACAGACACTTCAGCTCAGCCTGATGACCCTCGCTCTCCCGGCGTGACGGATAGAGATATTTCCATAGAGGAAATTACTGCTAGTACCACTGAGGAAACTGAGACTGTTAGAAAGTTGATTGTGCCTGATGACGTCGAGTCTGAGTAGGGTTCATAAACCCTACAAGTGACATTCTCCCCCAGCCTTTAGCAAAGCTAGGGGACATTTTTTCTTTTGAAACCGGCAATCCCTGTTGCTCAAATAACGGCATCATTGTTGAAGAACACATCTTACTTAAACTGAAGGGGCAAACACTGTGTCAGACGAGTCGTTGCCATTGAATCCGAAAGCTGATATCTACATCTCTTATACATCCCAAGACCAAGCCTTACTCGATGAGTTGCTGAAGCATTTAACATCGTTGCAGTGGAGCCATATTATCCTCTCTCCATATCATGAAGAGCAAATTTCGTCAACAACACCAAGAGAGGAAATTGAATTACGTATTAATTCCGCCGATGTGGTTGTGATGCTAGTGAGTTCGGCTTACCTAGATTCTGTTGAGCGGAGGAGATGGGAACTACAAGAAATAACAACAAAAGCTCTCGTTATTGCCATTAACTTAAGTCCAGTTAACTTAGCAGATTCTAGCGTCAAAGAATTTTGTTCTCCAGTACTTTCTTATTCTCCTGTTACATCTTGGGAAGCTCAAATTGAGAACTTGAAAATTGCAGCAAAAGACATTCATGAAGCAGCTTCTTTATTAGGCTCAAAATCAAACGTTTTAGATGACCAGTCTAATGTGGAGCTAGATAACGATTTAGCAAGCGATGTTTCTTCTTCGAGGGGAGTTGAGCGGAGCATAGAAGTTCCTCCAGCTCCAAATCCTTTTCCATTTGATATGGTCATCTTAAAAACATCTCAATTCGTTAAACAAACCCAAGAGTCACAACTCTCTGGTACCGAGTATTCAGAGCAGTTTTTTAAAGAACAACTCGAACAGTTGTACCGAATCCAACAACCTCCTTCACAACCCACCGTTACCAACAAAGACTTGGTAGATTGCAGCGTCTTTAGTCCCCCTGTTGTACCTTGTGGAGAGACGTTCTTCGTTCAAGTTTTTGCCCATCTCCCTGAGCAAGCTGAGATTGCCCAACAAAATGCTCTACAATTTGACCCTGACACCAAACAACTAGGAGTAAAAAGCTTAGGAGTTCCTATTGAACGGGGAACAGAACTTACCTTTAATCTCTCCATTCCTAAACTTGAAGTTGATGACCCGATTCAACAGTTAATTTGGAATGGAAGAGCACAATCAGTGCAATTTGGAGTAACGGTTCCCCTCGATCTGACTCAGAAAACAGTCATTGGCACTATCACCATAAGTCACAACAGCATTCCCGTTGGACATCTGAAATTCAAGCTGTCAATTACCTCTGCTGCTTCCTCTACTAATAGAGAACCTCAACTGATTGGAGAAGATGCACGCCTTTACAGAAAAGCATTTGTCTCCTACTCTTCTAAAGACCGTCAGGAAGTACTCAAACGAGTACAAGGACTTGCTGCTACTGGGATTGAGGTGTTTCAGGATGTGCTGAATTTAGAACCTGGCGATCGCTGGGAGAAAGAACTCTACCGTCACATCAATGAATGTGATCTTTTCTTGTTGTTTTGGTCTACATCTGCTAAAGAGTCACAGTGGGTGCTAAAGGAGGCGTTATATGCCCTTGAACGACAAGGAAAAGATGGACTACACCCCCCTGCGATTATTCCTGTGATTATTGAAGGTCCACCTCCTGTTTCTCCTCCCGATGAACTTCAACACCTCCACTTCAATGACAAACTTCTCTACCTGATGGCAATGTCTGGAAGGGAATGAAGAAACTGAAAGGGCACTGACAGAAACAGGACTTACATATTGACACCACATATAGTAGGGGTGAACACAGCCATTCACCCCTACAAATGGTTCTTCAACCGGAAATTTGCCTAAGTCCTGACCAAATCCGCTTTTATAACCCCCTTTCAATTTTGGGCTTGTTCTCCCCTGTGCCAGCCGTTGTGGCATTGATTACGACGGGCATAACGGATGACCTCTTGATCGTTGATTTTGTAGGGAGACTTACTTTTGCCAAACTGCCGCAAATACGTGGTTGCTGCCCCTTGCTGCTGCTGTAACTATCTTGAGGGCATACCCTTGACCGACCCACTTATCAAATTCGCCCTGATAACTCGATGAACTCATTCCATGTCTCAGAACCTGCGGACGATCAATATTGCCGTAGAAGATAGCGGAGTAATGGATGTCACCATTGTGGTTGTAGGACTTGAGGTAGGCAATTTCTCGTTTCGCTTCTACTTGTTCGTCAACGAATGTTTGATACTGTTCTCCGGTGAGGAACGATTTCACCGCCAATCCACTCACATTTTTCTTTTCATAGAAAGCAGCATAGCGACGCTGCCCTCCAATTGAAGTAACAGAAAGATTAACTGGAACAAAGCCTTGAGCAGTCCAAGCGTCAAACTTGTCCTGATGTTCAGCAGCCGTGATGCCGTGATAGGCAGGCATATTGGTGCTATCGCCTTTGACCAGAATTACTGCATATCTGATCTGTCCTGATTTCACATAGCTGTCTACTTGCTTGAGCTTGTAGGAGCCATTTTTGACGTATTCATCATACAAATCTTGATACTCTGCACCATTCAAACCGTGCCGTGCTAACCAACCCGTTTTAGCAGGTCGAAAGATCGCATTGACAAAAACTTCATCTCCGACGTTGTAGAAGTTTATCCAGTCGGGCATACTGCCGTGCTCAGCCAGTTCTGAAATGTACTGCTGATACTTACCCTCTGTAATACCGTGTTTCGCTAAGGAGATGGGTTGATTGCGGGTAGCTTCATAAAAAGAATCAAGCAGTAAATTAGCTAGTGCCCCAGATCCTTTTTCGTCACTGTTGACCATCGCAACACCGTAATAGTCGTAGGGGAGTTTGACCAGGGCAGCATGATATTCATAGACATCCCCACCCTGATAAGCCCAATGACGTTGTCCGAGTTCCTCCTCAAATCCGTTATGGCTCAACAAATTTTGAGAACCGTAAACAATTCGATCATCTCGCGTTTGGCTATTGGTTGGATCGTAGAGAGAGGCTCTTGTGGTTGGCCCAATGTAGCGATTGCTAAACGCAATAGTACGAGCAAACTGAGCTAGTTCTTGAGTACTGAGATACCACGAACCTTGAGGATCACAGGGATCTTTGGGTCGATTTCTAGACCGTCCAGTCTTATCGTTTATATCTTTGTATGACTTAGCGTATTTATTGTCTGGTAGTTCACTTTCGGGCCGGCAGGTTGGAGCAATTGACTCAAAAGCCTGCGGGAAAATGACCTCTCTCATATACTTCTCGTATAAGCTTAGATATTCATTTCCCAGCGCTATGGTGTAATTGAGGTGATCTAGGTGTTTATGATCTTGGTGAAATTTAGCGACCTCTTCAGGATAGGCGATCGCTGCTACGAGTAGTCCGACTATGGCAATTCCAAAGTTGTTATAATCTCGTTTGCCAATTCTATCTTTATCAACTCCTTGTTGAAGAATGTAGTAAAACCTGATGTTGTTTTCCTGATATTCTTTAGGAGCATTCTTACCCTCATCATCAGAGACAATACCGGATTTATGTTGTAATAGCCTACGATATGTAATGCTCTCGATGTTCTTGCCAGCCAGAGTAGTTTCTCTCCACTTAAGCGGCAGTTTGTCCCAAATAGACATGTCTAGCTGTTCCTGAACAGTGGCACTGCTCAACTTATGACGATCAAACAGGTGCAACAGTGCAACCGCAGTTAGCACTTTACTGACTGAACCGATGCCACTGGAAATATAGGTTTTCATCGGTACGTTGCCGTCGCCGGGTGCCTGTGCCCAACCTCCAGAAACCTTTGCCTGGATGTCCGCTTCATTGGCGATCGCAACTGAGTAACCTTTGACCTGATCGGCTAGTTCTTGGTGAATTTTTTCCTCAAATACAACAGCGTTGAATTTAACTTCAGTTTGAGTAGGCACGATTATGAATCCTTATGAGTTGTTGGTGTGTGACTGATCTTGAAATGACTTATTCAACCTGAGAACCTAGCAGTTCATCGGAAACCTGATTTCTAGGAGTAGTAATATCAATCTTTCCAGCGGCTCGGTTTAAGGTAATTTTCATTGGTTTAACCCTTAACCCAACTTTTAGGTGAATAAGTTGAGCTTAAATCGCCCCAGCAACAAACTCTTGCACATTTGTGCGGTTAATGCACAATCTTGCGATGAGTTGAGCAACGTTTTATGAATTAAGAAATGTTTTGGGAGTCACCCCAGTCAGGCGCTTGAAGTGGCGATGAAGATGGCTTTGATGTGTGAAACCACAGGCGATCGCCACTGCTCCAAGACTCATCCCACCTTTTTGTAGCAATTGCTTGGCTCTCTCCACCCGTTGTTGAATCAAATACTGATGGGGACTAAGCCTGGTTGCCTGCTTAAACGCACGACAGAAGTGGTACTGGCTCATTTGAGCGATCGCCGCCAATTCTTTCAAGCTCAACTCGTGTTCTAAGTTATCGTTGATGTAGTCAATAACGAGTCTTAGTTTGTGTTGAGCGACGCCGCCGTTGTAGTTGAGAATTCGATGTCCTTGGGACGAGTAATGTCGCAAGATATGTACAGCAAGGGCGTTTGCCATTGTCTCAGCATACAAACAACCGCCGCTGCCTTGCGATCGCAGTTCTGCCTGAAGTGCAAGCCCAATCTGGTAAATCAGTTGATCTTGAACCGCAAACTGAGGGATTACTTCCACACAATCCGTTTTCAATAACGCGGTTGCTTGCAGACTCAATAATTCTGGTGCCAAGTTGAGATAGATAATCTGATTGCGTCTATCCCAACGGTAAGCTTGGTGATGGTAGCTTGGACAAAGACAGCTTCCACCGGGAGGAAGGAATCCTTGTTGTAAAGTTCCTTCTAAGACTCGTTCTAACTGAAAACCCTGTCCAATATTAATTCCAATCCCATACTGATCGAGACTATATTCGAGCATCTGGGCGGCTGGCAAGTCAAAAGATGCTAAATTGATATCGCTCCATCCTGAGCCAATGCTAGTGAGAAAGGGCGATCGCTCAGAAATATCAAGGAATCGATTATCCTCAGTTGAATAAACCTCTGGTACTTCCTGCTGCACCTTCGACATGGTCTATCTCCTGTACCTATTTCTCAAAAGATATTTTGCTGTTCAAGGCTCATAATTCCATGCAGGTTCAGGCAGGTTTCTCACCCTATCGCGCAAACATTAACCGGATAGCTCCGTTAACCGTCGAAAAGGCATCTATGCAAACCTCTCACAACCATCTTCTCAAAACTTGGGTAGCGATCACCCCGTTCAGCAACAGGCTTTATTATGCAAATTTTGTGTTGACTTTGCTATTCCCCATAAGGGTACTTTTTGGACGATTTGCGATCGCCTCGCCACTAACCTCAAAACACTGCCTTGTAAAGTCCATAATCCGGATTTTTCAACAGTTTGTGAGAAATCCGGATTTATCGCTCTTCCATCACTCTCGGATAAATTGACGAGTTTGCAAGGATACAGCCAACGGAAAAATAAGGTTTTACTCCAGACTGACGAAAGAGGGATAAAAGTCTTTTTTCCATGCGCCATGCCCGACTTTCAAGACAGGCATCATGGCCTATAGCAATTCTCACTTGCATGTACCACACGGGTAGAGGCACGATACCAAAGCCCCTACAAAAACTGTGTTCAACCCAATTGAGAACTGCTATAGAAAGCCGCCACCTCATATAAAAATAGATTTTCTTTCCCGACTCCCGACTCCCGACTCCCGACTCCCGACTCCCTATTTTCAAGTCAAATCTCAATCTACTCTTCCATGTAAAGAGCTATTTCTCGTTTAGCATGAATATTTTTGAGGTGCTTCTTTACCGTATTGAGGGAAATAGTCAGTTCAGTGGCAATTTCCTTAAGGGCGTACTGACGCCGACGCAGTAACCACACTTCAGCTTCGCGGGGAGTTAGACCATATTTATCAACTTCTGCGATCGCCAAATTCTGAACAGATTGATATCGGTCTTCTAGTATGACTAACAGGCAAGGATTCTCAATTCCACTTAACTTGAGCCATCGAGTCCGAATCCGAACAGTAGTTAACTTATTAGTTGTAACCTCAGATTCAATAATTACTGGCTGATTATGATACAAACTACGGCTTTCAATTAAAGCTTGGCAAACACGCCAGATTTCTTTCGGCACCGAGTTGACTTGTGTTTTTCCCTGTGTCAGTTGCTCACAAATTTGACGAGCCAAGTCATTAATATGAACTAATTCTCCTTGCTCTGTCAGAATCAAGATGCCATCAAAAAAGCTTTCGATTACACCTTGTAGTAGGAGGCTATTTGATTGGCTTGTTTGAGTATTTTGTCTTTCTAAAGTACTAATGAAACTGTGTAAGCTAGAACTTTGAGTGAGCATCATAAATCTCCAGTGATGCGAGCGAACAGCAGGGTGAACTCGATACAAGTGACAAGAGCAAGTATTTCGTTACAGATTCAGGAAGTAGATGCAGAATATGGCAAACTTTAAGAGCAATACGCCCCTACCAGTTATAGAGGTTGTGCGTAAGTCCTGTTAAAGCTATGTAGCTGTAGTACTTGTCGCCTTTTCTCTGCTATTTCTTTCAAGAGGTTCCATTAACGCAATTGATTCAGATTGTTGTACATAGAACCCCCCTCCAGACGCCGCCAATCATCAATGTGTGGTGCAGGAGTCTGTCTTTGCTGGGGAATCTCATAACGGGAGTTGCTCTGTTTGAACTTACGCTGCCACCAAGCGTGCTGGCGTGGTGCGGGAGTTTGTTTGGTTTGAGCTGTTTCCCTGTCCGGCTCACCAGAGTTAAACTGATCGAGTATGGCTCCGATCTTGCTTCGATTTAACATGATTGGGTTACCTCGCCAAAATCAATAGAATTCCGACTATTGCGTGACTAGCTCAACTACGTCTTGAGATTTCGAGTCCGCTTAGGGCATCTCTTGCGGTTGACAATCCTATTAAAATTAGCTTTGTACTGACTTCCAGACTGAGAATGTACTGAGTTCTAACTGACTTTTGACTGAGTATCGTTGTTTGTTGTTTGTTGTTTGGCTTGCTCGTTCGGCTGAGCTCACGGCCGAAGCCTGAGCGCGGTCGAAGGGTTGT
>DALYIW010000269.1:0-11910 GCA_031970155.1 Coleofasciculaceae cyanobacterium CTOTU46601
TATATTTTGGCAGTTTTTGACCCCGTTTTTCCGGGTTTTGTGAGAAATCCGGGTTAGTGCATCCCATTTCGGAATTGAGTTGAATGAAAAAATCAAGGAGTCTGTGCGTCGATACCTCGCTTGCATCAGAGTATGCGGAACTTTGTCAAATAGAGAAGATTAAATCGTCGCTTATCCTTGTAGCCCACAAGTCGCCTAACTGTCTTTAAAAAAGATAGGCAAAGCTTCGAGATAACCGGGAGCGAATCCAATTAAGGCTTTTGAAACCTGCGATCTGCGCTAACCTGGGCTTCGCCCCGCTTCGCTAACGGCAACGCCTGCCGTAGGATGCCCGAAGGGCTGTAGGGCGAACGCAGCAGCGCTTCGCTATCGGGGTACACCTAGATCGTAGAAACAGACCTCCAAAAGGGAGGCATCTAAAGATTCAAAGTACTTCTGGAGAAAGGCTTCAAAAAGTTGCCCTTCTCTCCTATTTTTCAGTTTAGTAAATAGGATAAACATTTTAACTTTAAACCTTAAGCTAATTAGCCTAGATAAGGTGGAAAAAATTCCCATGAAAAAGGTAATCAACCAAACCAAATAAATGAGGAGAATCACGGCATTAAGTCAGTTATAGAATCTAATTTTATCAAAAAAAATAGAAAGAGCCAGCGCTTTATTGGCAAAGAAAATAATAATACACAAAACCATAGGGGGCGATTATGAAAGGAAAAAACTATTCTTCTCCAAAAACAGAACGAAGAGTAAGACAAATAAATAGACGCATTGAATATTTCTCAGCCCAGTATTTAATGAACTGGGAAGAAGATGCTACGTGCAGAACTTGGTTAATCCGAATAGAAGAGAGACTGTGGGCGCTCGAAGATGCACTGTGCTTATGGGAACAAAAACGAAAAAGCATAGCCTTTCATCAAATGCCTATCACGCCCTAGAAAAAACTTGAGGCAAAAATTAAATAAAGATACATAGCAGGGAAACCTGCTATAAATTTTTTCGCTCAACATCTCTACCATAAAACATAGCTAGCGCTATGCGGAACAAGAAGCAAAAAAAATTGCAGACAATAACGGACAATGGTTAATTTCTTAGAGACGGCAAAACAGATTAGTGCTAAAAAAGTTCATGAGCTAGCCAATAAAATAAAGTGGAAAGTCAAAAGTCTATGGAACAACGAGTGGTACAATAAGCTTAATGCGATCGACAAAGCAATAGCATTGAGTGTAGATGAATTCTCCCTCTGTATCGCTGTCTACGACTCGAAAGAGAAGCGGGACGAAGGAATTCAAAAGCTATCTCAAAAATATGATGTTATTGAGATAGAGTTAGAGCAATCAACTTTAAGAATTATGCCAAGAATCCTTGAGGAAATGGAAAATATAAGCTCCCCTAAGAGTGCGATATTTGTCACAGGAATAGAAGGCATAAATGTAGAAACTGTATTTCGTAATGCGAATGAAAACAGAGAAAGTTTCTACAAACTGAAAACGCCCGTCGTAATGTGGTGCGATAGTGCAACATTTAATCGAATCATAAGAGTTGCACCAGAACTGCGGAGTTGGGCGTCGAACCCACTCTAGCACCCTGGACAAGTTAGGGGTATCGATCGCACAAGTGCATAGGGGGTAAGGGCAGACATCAGGTAAGAGAACATGTTACTGCTTAAACCCCCTCCACACTCAGCCTGGAATTAAAACAATCAGAAAAGTAGCGTAATCCATACCATGCAGGAAACGACAGCCGCCCAGCAAGAAATCATAGAAAGTCGGCTAATAACATTAGGGTTCAATAGCGTAATTAGTCTGCCCACTGGATCAGGAAAAACCTGGGTAGCTCAAGAAGCGATAAAAGAAACAATTCAAGGAGGAAAAAGAACCATTTATCTGTCTCCACTAAGAGCGCTAGCCAGGGAACTATACGAACGCTGGAAGGTACAATTTGCGCCGAAGTCGTGCTGATTGCGCCTAGATGGAAAAAGGCAGAAGCTCGTATATACCTGAGTGGAAAGTTTGAGCCGATCAAAAGCGCATTATCCCAACCCGTTGCCTTAGCCGAGCAAATCATTGCCGAAGTAGCCAGTGGATTGTCGCGATCGCCGCAGCAACTCTCTTCGACGTTTAGCGCGTCCCTTGCCGCATGGCAGCAGAAGCTACCAGACGTGGAAGCGATAACGGAGCAAATGCTTGAAGCCGGGATGCTCTACTGCCCTGACACGAACAAAGGAGAGGACACGGATAAACTCAAAGTCACAAAGTTGGGATGGGTTGCCGTTGCCAAGTTGAAATTTTCGCCACGACGGTACGGCACTTTCAGCTCCCCTATTTGGACATAAGTTGAAAAGAACTTGCATAATAAATGAAAATTTCCGACACAATTGGCGCATAAAGTGAAAATTTCTGTGGAGAGTGACGGCACGCTCACTCAAAATCATGCAACATCGAGTCACACGCAGCTTCGTTACTTCCCCCCGTAGGTGTAAGGGCAGATAACCAAATCAGCCTCAAACTGCCGTTGAGCTAAGATTCCTGATTAAGAGTAGATACAAGAGAAGAATTAGTACAGTGAACGCTGCCAAGCTCAATGTAGGCATAGAGAAAAAGTTTATGAGACTGGATAGAGCGAAATTTCTTAGAGCCTGTAAGCCCAACAAGACACTGGTATTTACGAATCCGGAGGATCAGAAATATTACATTGACTTTGCTTCGGTGCGAGGCAGCGAAATTATTGAAGAGCTGAAAGGGAACATTACTGATTTCTTTGATGAGCCGACCTGTGCGCTGTTTACGGGTCACATTGGCTGTGGCAAATCAACTGAGCTGCTACGACTTAAAGCAGAACTAGAGGACGAAGATTTTCATGTTGTCTACTTCGAGTCCAGGGCTGACTTGGAGATGGCAGATGTAGATATTGGTGATGTTTTACTATCGACTGCCCGTCGCATTGCTGAAAGTCTAGAGGAGATTCATCTAACTCCCCAGGCAACCGGATTTAGAGGATTGCTGGATGCAACTAAGCGAGTTCTGCTTACAGAGATTGATGTGAAAGGAACGGCGAGTGCCCTAGGAGGAAAAGTCGGTGTTGACTTCAGCAAGAAGGAAGTGTCCTTATCAGCGGGAATTGCAGAGCTAACCGTAACGGCAAAGAATGACCCAACCTTGCGGGAGAAGCTAAATCAATTTTTGGGACCGCAGAAGAACAAGCTGCTGGAGTCAATTAACCAGGAATTGATTGAGCCAGCGATCGCCAAGCTCCAGCAAGATGGCAAGAAGGGTCTGGTAGTCATCATTGATGACCTAGACCGAATTGACAATCTCCAAAAACCGTTTGGTCGTTCTCAGCAGGAATACCTATTTGTGGATCAGAGCGAGTGTCTGACCAGCTTGCACTGTCATGTGGTCTACACAATGCCACTGGCACTAAAGTTTTCCGACGATTACGAGATGCTTCAGCAGCGGTTTGAAAAACCGAGGATGCTGCCAATGGTGCCCGTGCAATACCGGGAAGGTAGTGAATGTGCTGAAGGGCTTGACCTGTTGCGCCAAATGATACTGGCACGGGCATTCCCCGAACTCAGTGCTGAAGAGCGGTTGAGCCGAGTTACTGAAGTGTTTGACAGTGCAGATAGTCTAGACCGATTGTGCCGAACTAGTGGGGGACATGTCCGCGACCTGTTGCGGTTATTGAGTGAATGGATTAGTAAAGGGAAGCAGCTACCGCTAGCGGGGGAAGTCCTAGACAAGCTAATTCGCTCCAGTCGTAACGATATGGTCATGACTATTTCTAAAGAGGAGTGGGAACTGCTGCGGCAAGTCCGCCAAAGCCGAAAAGTTGGTCGCGATCCTGCCTATCAAAATCTGATTCGTCGTCGGTTAGTGTTTGAATATCGCGACGATGAAGGCTCCTGGTTTGATGTCAATCCTATTCTGATTGGAGCAAATGAGTTGTAAGTATGAGCAATCCATTTCCGCAGGAATTCATCATTCACAACCAGTCTGAGTTAGAAGACCTTGTCTGGGAAATTGAGGCATCGACAGAAGAGTTCTCACTCATGCTGGCACGGTGTAACTATGCCAACTTGCGAGAACAGTTGGTGGAGTCTCTGCGGCAACACTCGGCCCTTGAGATTCGGGACTTGAGCCTCAAATCCTCTGAAAGAGCTTTATATACGCGAATTCAGGCTGAAGTTGGGGAAGATCCGCCTGGGGCAATGATGGTGTTTGGTTTAGAGATGGTTACTGACTTGGAACAGCTACTGTCTACTGCCAATCAGGTACGGGAGGAGTTTCGCAAGAACTGTCCATTTTCCGTTGTACTTTGGGTAACGGATGATGTGCTGAGAGTCCTGGTACATGCGGCACCCGATTTAGAGAGTTGGGCAACGAGAACGCACTTTACGTCTCCACCAGAGGCTTTGCATCAGGGGCTTCAGCAGGCTGTTGATTGCCTGTTCTCGGCGCTACTCAACCCAGAGACTCACGAGACATTTGACACTTTACGCCCAAATCTCGATCTGGGCTTTTTCAATCCCTCTGAGGTGGCATCCGCGATACAGGAGCTACGGAGTCAGGGGCAGGAGCTAGACCCGATTCTGCAAGCCAGCTTAGATTTTGTCGAAGGATTGCGTGCTGAGCGTCCGGTGGAAGCGTTGAAATACTTTGAGCGGAGTTTGCAGTTTTGGCAGCAGCAGGAGAGTCAGGAAGCAGAAGCAGCGAGTTCAGCATCGAACACTGACAATCCAACCTTACGAGAGGGATTTTTGCTCTTCTACATTGGACGAGTACAGTACGAGATCGCAGCATCCGCTCCCCAAACACCGGATTGGGAGCAGGTGAGGCAGTCACTGCAACAAGCAATTGAAAGATTTGAGCAGGCAAACCGTCCCGATCTTGTAGCCTTGTGCGTGCCCCAATTGCAGCGAATGTTACAGAAGCTGAGAGCTTGGGATGAACTAGACGCTGTTGCCAAAAAGGGATTGGAACTGCACCGCATCTACGGTACCCAAACTCGCTTATCCCAAGACTACGGCTTTCTGGCAAAAGTGGCACTGGAACGGCAGCACTGGATAGCAGCACAACAGGCAGCACAACAGGCACTCACTGAGCTTGCTAAGGAGCCAGAAGATCGGCTCTGGCTACGGGGACTGTATTTGTTGTTTCTGGCACAGGCAGAGCGGAAATTAGGTAATTCGGAAACCGCAATTGCTCAGCTAACGGAGGCAGATGCGAGAGCGGTAAGCGATCGCGGCTATCCCAAATTTGCCATCCAAATTCTGAAGGAGTTACGGGAGTTATACTTTGAGCGTAAGCAGTACCTGGAGGCGTTTCAGACCAAGCAAGAACGACTGTCAATTGAGCAACAATATGGCATCCGAGCGTTTGTGGGTGCGGGACGGTTGCAGCCTAGACGGCAGGAGGTTGTGACTGAGTTCCAAGCACCGACAGCGGAAATGGTTGCCCCAGAAATTGTGGCAGCTGGACGACAGCAGGATCTGGCTAGGTTGATCGAGCGGATTGGACGACTAGACTATCTGCTAATCGTACTCCACGGCAACTCTGGGGTTGGCAAGAGTTCACTGGTGAATGCGGGGCTGGTGCCTACCCTGAAACAGAGGGCAATCGGCGTTCGGGATAATGTGCCTGTAGTGATGCGGGTCTATACCCAGTGGGTACAAGACTTAGACAGGCTGCTGAATGAGGAGCAGGGAGACAGGAGAGTACAGGAGCAGGGAGATAACCAGGCTGACACCCAACACCCAACACCCAACTCGCTGTTGGAGCAACTGCGCCAACTGGATCAGCGCAATCTGCGGACGGTGCTGATTTTTGATCAATTTGAGGAGTTCTTCTTCCTGTATCAGAAGCCGGAGGAACGCAAGCCGTTTTTTGAGTTTTTAGCGCAGTCTTTCCAAATTTTGTCGCTGAAGGTGGTGCTGTCGTTACGGGAAGATTACCTACATTATCTCCTGGAACTCAACCGCTTACCGTCATTGGTGCAAAGGGGCATCGACATCTTGAGCCGGAATGTGCTGTATGAGTTGGGCAATTTTTCTTGCAATGATGCTAGGACAATTATTCAGAGCTTAACGGAGCGTGCCCGCTTCTACCTGGAACCAGCTCTGGTGGAGCAACTGGTAGCAGATTTGGCACAGGATCTGGGCACAGTACGCCCTATCGAACTTCAGGTGGTTGGGGAACAATTGCAATCTGAGCAGCCACCTATCACCACCTTGGCACAATATCACAGCCTGGGTGATAACCCGAAAGAGGAGTTAGTGAAACGCTACCTAGATGGGGTGGTGGCAGACTGCGGCGCTGAGAATAAGCAGTTAGCTGAATTAGTTCTGTATCTACTAACCGATGAAAAAGGTTTTCGACCCATCAAAACTCGTGATGAGCTAGCAGCAGATTTAGCGGCAGATAAGGACAAACTGAACTTAGTCTTGGATATTTTTGTCGCATCAGGGTTAGTGTCTCTACTGCCGGAAATGCCTGATGATCGTTATCAACTTGTTCATGACTATCTAGTTGGATTTATTCGCCAACAGCAGGGTTCAGAAATCGCGGAAGAACTTAAACTCACCAAATTACAACTTAAGCAAGCTCTTCACCGAGCAAAAATTGCTGAGATTGAGGCATTAAACTCATCAGCTGAAATTTTATGGATATCACGCAATCAGTTAGGCGCATTAGTAGCCAGTGTCAAAGCAGGCAGAAAACTGCTTGATACTGATGCTCCAACCACTATTAAGCTGAAAGCGACGAACAAGCTACGCCAGGTTCTCTGCGGTATGCAAGAGCGTAACCGACTAGAAGGACATGATGATGCAGTTACAAATATTAGTTTCAGCCCGGACAGTAATATGATCGCTACTGCTAGTGAAGATAGTACTGCCAAACTTTGGAGCTATGACGGCAAAGAACTCCAAACTCTTCAAGGACATGATGCTCCAGTTAACAAAGTTAGTTTCAATCCTGATGGTACTATAGTCGCCACTGCTAGTAGTGATGGTACGGTCAAGCTCTGGAACCGTGACGGGAAAGAACTTCAAACTCTTCAAGGACATAACAAGCAGGTCAATAGTGTAACTTTCAGCCCGGATGGCAAAGTAATTGCTACTGCTAGTGAAGATGGTACAGTCAAACTCTGGAGTTGTGACGGTAAAGAACTATTCCAAACTCTGTACGGTCACGATATTACTCCAGTAAGTAGGGTCAGTTTTAGTCCGAACGGGAAGATGCTCGTCACTGCCAGTGAAGATGGAATAGTCAAACTCTGGAGTTACGATGGTAAAGAACTTCAAACACTTCAGGGACGTGATACTCCAATTACTAGTATTAATTTCAGCTCTGATGGCAATACAATTATTGCTGCTAGTGGAGACAATACAGTTAAACATTGGAACCTAAATGGAGAAGAAATTAATCGATTAGATTTGTTTAATAAACAAAAAATCAATGTCATTTTTAGCCCTAATGGAAGTACCTTTGCTATTGTCAGCAAGGATGGTTCAGTCAAACTCAGGAGCTTAGACAAGGAAGAGAAGGAAGATATTCTGTTGCTCAAAGAACAGAATTTTAGAGTAAAAAATATTAGCTTTAGCTTAGATAGCCAGTTAGTGGCTATTGCCAGTGAAGATGGAACCATCAAACTATACAGTTGTGATGGAGGAGAGATTTCGACGCTTACGGGACATACTAAAAAAGTTAACAGCATTAGTTTCAGCCCCGATGGCAACATGATTGCTACTGCCAGTAATGACCAAACAGTTAGGCTCTGGAAGTTAGATGGGGAGGAAATCCGAACGTTCCACAGACATCAAGACAAAGTCAGAAGTGTTAGTTTCAGCCCTGATGGTAATAGTATTGTCAGTGGTAGCGACGACAAAACGGCTAAACTTTGGAGTTGCGATGGGCAAGAACTCAAAACTTTCTATGGACATAGCAAAGAGATTAATAGTGTCAGTTTCAGCCCTGATGGTAAGACGGTTGCCACTGCCAGTAAAGATTGTACAGTAAAAATCTGGGGCTTAGATGGTAAACAGTTGCATACTCTCTACGGATATGGTGATGCAATTAAGAGCGTTAGCTTCAGTCCTGATAGCAAGAGAATTGCTACTTCTAGTAGTGGTAAGACGGTTAAGCTTTGGAGTCACGATGGACGAGAACTCCAAACACTTAAAGGACACAAGAAACAGGTCAGGAGCGTCAGTTTTAGTCCTGATGGCAATAGAATTGCTACTGCCAGTAACGATAATACAGTTATACTCTGGAGTTGTGATGGGAGCGAACTTAAGACCATTGAGGGTCATAAAGCTCCGATCAATAGTGTAACTTTCAGCCCGGATGGCAACATAATTGCTACTGCAAGTGAAGATGGTACAGTCAAACTCTGGAGCCTTAACGGAAAAGGAAAAGAACTTCAAACCCTATATGGACACGAAGCTCAAGTTACAAGCGTTAGTTTTAGCCTGGATGGCACTATAATCGCCACTGCCAGTAATGATACGACAGCCAAACTTTGGAGCTTGGTTAGGAATAAACTTAATGTTAGTTCAACAAACAATAGTCATTTAGATGGTGATGTTTTAAATTCTGATAGAAACACGATTTTCACTGATAGTGGAAATGAGACTCCTAAACTCCGAAGTTTAGATGAGTATCAACTTCAGTCTTTTGTTGGACACAACGCTACGGTTAGAAGTGTTACTTTTAGTCCTAACGGCAACAATGTTGTCACGGCAAGTATTGACAAAACGATTAAGCTTTGGGATCTAAATGGACAGAAACTCAAAACTTTCCAAGGGCATGATAAGCAAGTTAGGAGTGCTAGTTTCAGTCCCGATGGCAATATGATTGTCACTGCTAGCAGTGACATGACAGCTAAACTCTGGAATCTGAATGGAGAAGAAATTAAGACCTTCCTAGGACACAGTGCTACGGTCAGGAACGCTTGTTTCAGTCCTGATGGCAATATGATTGCTACTGCCAGTAGCGACAAAACGGTTAAGCTCTGGAGTCTCAATGGACAGGAACTCCGAACTCTGCAAGGACACAGCACTACAGTTACGAGCGTTAGTTTCAGTCCTAATGGCAATATGATTGCTACTGCTAGTAGCGACAAGACAGTTAAACTCTGGAGTCTAGAAGGACGGGAACTTCAAACTCTGCAAGGACATAGCACTACGGTTAGGAGTGTTCGTTTTAGTCCTGACGGAAACACGATTGCCACTGCTAGTAGTGATAAAACAGTTAAACTCTGGAGTCCAGATGGGAGTATCCTTCAGACTCTTTATGGACATAGCAATCAGATCAGGAGTGTCACCTTTAGTCCTGACGGAAAGACGATTGCTACTGCCAGCGAAGATGGTACAGTTAAGCTTTGGAGTTGTGACGGCAAAGAACTTCAGACTCTTTACGGACATAATTGCGCCGTTTACAGTATCAGTTTTAGTCCAAATCAACCGATCCTTGCCTCATCTGATTCTAATGGCAGGGTAATTCTGTGGGATTTAGAGAGTTTAGCTTTAGAGGAACTAAGAGGTCTGGAATTGCCAGAGTTACTGCAATGCGGTTTTGACTGGCTAAGGGATTACCTGAATAACAACCCTAACGTTGAACAGGGTGATCGAAATCTTTGTAGGGATTGGTACTTGCAGTAGATAGCTAGGTAATTATTTGCTTGCTTTTCATAACGTGTAGTGATCGGCCGAAACTGCTTAAGCCGATTGATTAGTCGTTCCGCTCGATTACGCTCTCGATCCCGTGCGGAGAATCCATAAAATCCCATTGACAATGGTGCGGTGATCGTTTGCAGGTCGTCCAGTATACAGTTTTTGGGGCGGTCGATATGATCGCAGCCGCTCCCATTGTTGATCTGTTAGTTCACCTCTGGTCATAGCAGATTCTCTGATAGCGATCGCTGTCATCATATCCTGGTTATCAGTTTGCAGACACGCCCTAGTGGCTGTAGGAGTTTTTTCAGCTTATGTGCAAATAAATTTCATCGAAAGGTATTACAGCTCCAAGAGCAACTTGCCGATGTTGCCTTCACACTCGATTTTCCCATGCCGCCAGGACTGCCGCTCCCTGAAGCGCATTTACGATTGGATCTAACGTGTAAAAATGCACGTTGGGCGATCGCCAATCGCCGCCGTCGCGACTTGCCATTAATGGCGGGAGTACAGGGCTGGAATGAAAGTTCCTACGTGTCGTGCGTCAGGAATTATAAAGGGCTGGGATTCGATGGATTTGCGATCGGGGGGCTGATCCCGCGAAGGCACGATACAAAACTGGTTTTGGCGATTGTGGAAGCGGTCAAGCAGGAAATTGGATATAAACACCTGCACGTCTTTGGATTGGGGCATCCCACTGTACTTACGGACTTGTATAAAGCCGGGGCAGACTCCGTTGATAGTAGTTCCTACGTCAAGTACGCAGCAGACGGCAAGCTTTGGTCTGACCCAGATTTTCACGCTCTAGATCCGAGCGTGACAGATCGATTGAACCTGGCGCTAGCAAACCTAGCGTTGGCAACCCAGAGAACCCTACCACTTGCGACAGCAGAAGCCATATTCGCCACGCTGCGGGGTGAAAAATCTCGCTTCTAGAAGCTACAGCCCCCCTATAAACATACGCCCCATCACACAATACCCGTGAAAGGGTGGATGGGGCAGTGCTCGCTTCCTTTGCAACGAAAGCCAGTTGCATACTCTTAAATTTATCTAACCCATGACCGAAACTAAATTCAGCCTCACTGAAATCTCCTCTTTGACGGGCGAGGAAAACCTTGCCTTTGAATGCAACCTGTGCGCCAACGATGAAGTTATCGCTCGAGTGTCCAATCCCGGCACGGGCGGCGACAACACGTACATATTCAAAAACCCAGTTGTAGAGCAAGAGTTCGGGTCCCTTGTGAACGATGAACTCATTTGGGAACTACTGAGCGAAGATCTGCCAGCGCTGGAGATTCCTGAATCTGTCTTTGAGCATCGACTCCAGGTAGAGGAAGAGTTAGCTACGATCTGCAATGCGATCGCGTCCTCACTAGGAACCGGATGGGAAATTTCCCCCGGTGTCGGAGGCACGACCAAAATAGCTAACGATTGTGAGAGTCACTGTTACTTTGAAGCGTTCATAGAATCAGGAATGAACTACGCCGATCATACGCATAGGCTTTGTGTAATGCTCCGTAGTGCAGTTAATGCCAAGCTTACAGCCGACGAAGAGCAACAATGGAAAATTCCTGAATTTGACCTACGAACCGACACCCCTGAAAATATCAGCGCCGTATTAAAAGCCAAAATCAGTTGGGTCAGCAGCATCTTGCCCCAGTTACAGGAAAGAGAAAAGCAGGCAACCAACCAGGTCGAACGCATCCGTACAAAAGGTAAAGAACTGGCAGATAAACTAGGACTACCGTTTAAAAATGGCTGCTACGAACACAGCTTTTCCATAGAAAGAGAGGAAAGATTTAGGGGAGATGAAAATTTCTCAATTAGCGTCAATCCTCATTGCTGCGGTAACAAGAGTTCGCTCTTTATGTCAGCTAACCGCATCTCGGATGAAAAGTTACTGAAGCTTCTAGAATTCTGCAAGTCGCTTGAGATTTCGTAAAATTTCCTAGCGGAAAATTGAAGTGAGTTAAAAATACGCAAGTGGAGTATCTAGGATGAACGGAGAAATTTTGAAAGTACTCGGTAGTTCGCGGCAGGAACACAACTGGGGTTCTTATCTTCAATGGGTACAAAATCGCTTTTTCAAAGAGGCACTTCTAGAAACTGAATCAGAGCTGGAAGCCGGGATAATCAGCGCGATCGCTTAAATGGACAAAAATTAAAGGTTGATTGATTATGATAGCCTTCTCCTCTCAAAAGTTGGAATATGATGGATACCGAGGAATGCAATTGGGAATGCA
>DALYIW010000270.1:0-4304 GCA_031970155.1 Coleofasciculaceae cyanobacterium CTOTU46601
GGACAAGGGGGACAAGGGGGACAAGGGGGAGGTGATAGCATTCAACTGAGAATCGCTACATCCTCACACTGAAAATAGAGCAAGATTTCGATAGAAATAGCAAGAATCGGTCGTGACGCGTCGCTTCATCTTTTTTAAGCTTTGGAAGATACCAGAAAATTGCTGAATTGCATCAAAGCTAGGAACAGGAGAGATGATCAACAATTTTGAAGATACTGCCTCGGCTGAAGTTAAAAGCGATCGCCAAAAGCAAAGTCCACGCATCAGCCGTCGTCGTATGATGCTTTTCGGTAGCGCAGGATTAGCAGGACTGGCCGCCACAACTGTTAGCCAACGAGTTAACGCTAATACACAACAATCTGTTGCTCTAGAGCAAGGAAAAGTCAACCCAAACGGTCAATTTGTCAATAAAGTTGTGCTAATTACTGGGGCAACATCGGGAATTGGTGAAGTAACAGCACGGGCTTTTGCTCAAGAAGGAGCAATTGTTCACTTTTGTGGTCGTCGGGAAGCATTGGGGGCAAAGATTGCTCAGGAAATCAACTCTCTGGGCGGTCGAGCTAGCTATCAAAAAGCTGATGTCCGTAGTGAGCAAGATGTCAAGTCTTTCATCGATACTTGTGTCCAGAGATATGGTCGAATCGACATTGCTTTTAACAATGCTGGTATTGAAAGCAAACCTTTCACTGTCGCTGACCAATCTTTACAGGATTGGATGAATGTGATGACAACTAATGCCACAGGTGTTTTCTTATCTATGAAATATGAACTTCCTGTGATGCTCAAGCAGGGGGGCGGCGTGATTATTAATAATGCCTCGGTTTCCGGCCATGTCGGCTTTGCTACTATTGCACCTTACAGTGCCAGCAAACATGCGATCGCATCCCTCACTAAAGTTGCCGCTTTGGAGTACTCAGACAAGAATATTCGCATTAACTCTATCTCTCCAGGTGCAGTAGATACACCTATGCTCCGACGTGCTTTAGCCGCTTGGCAGACTGACTTTGAAACTGTTGCGAAGGACTATCCGATTAAGCGCATCGTCAAAGCAGAAGAGATTGCAAAAACTGTTTTATGGTTGAGTTCCGCTGACCCTAGCTGTATTGTTGGCACTGACATTGACGTAACGGGCGGCTACCTCGCTAAATAGTTTTGAAAAAACTTATTCATTGCAGCTTCCCTACAGCAGGACTTACGCAAATTTCTCATTACGAACCACCATCTGTAGGGGCGTATAGCTATACGCCCCTACCATATGTCGCTGTGCGTAAGTCCTGTACAGGACTGGAAGAAGAATTTACATGCATCCCAAAGATGATTAATTAACCTAATAAAGAAAGAAACAATGCTGAATCGACGAACTCGTCAAGAATTTTTGAAGTTGACTTCTGTTGCAGGTTTGTCATTTCTCTTCGGCAATCAAAAAACATTATTCGGTCAGAAAGCCTTGGCAACGCTACCTGATGTAACAAAAGACCATCCACAGAAAGCAACCAACATGTTAGCAGCAGAGAACACACGCCAAGCAAACGAACAAGTCATCCGAGATTTTCTACGCTTGCTATCAGAAAAAAACATGGATGCCTGGATTGAACTGTGGACGATCGTTTTCACAGAAGCATTCGGTGATCCATCAAAGAACTTCGGCATTACAAATCCTTGAGGAGATTTCTTTATGCAATACACCACACTTGGACATACAGGTTTAGTCGTTTCGCGTCTTGCTTTTGGCGCAATGACCTTTGGAACTGGTCAACTAGTTCCAGGCGTTACGAATAATATTGACCAAGCAGGGGCGGATCAAATGGTAAGTCGTGTTCTGGATGCTGGTATCAACTTATTTGATACGGCAGATGCCTACACAAACGGAGATTCTGAAATCATGCTGGGTAAGGCGTTGGGCAACCGTCGCCATGAGGTAGTCATTGCTACTAAAGTTGGGTTCCGCTTGGGTAATGCCATCACCGATTCAGGTCTTTCCTACCGACACATTATTGCTTCAGCAGAAGGTAGTCTGAAGCGACTGGGAACTGATTACATTGACCTCTACCAACTCCACATTCCTGACCCCCTGACGCCTCCAGAAGAAACGTTGCGTGCTTTGGACGATCTAGTGCGGCGTGGACTGGTACGATATATCGGATTTTCCAATTTTCCTGCCTGGAAAGCTGCCCGGATGCTGGGGATTCAGGAACGTCAGGGCTATGCTCATTTTGTTGGGGCGCAGATGTACTACTCTCTCTTGGGGCGTGATATCGAGCATGAGATTGTTCCTTTTGTTGAAGATGCAGGCATCGGTATATTAGTGTGGAGTCCGCTTGCTGGTGGTTTTTTGAGCGGTAAGTATACGCGAGAAACGCCTGAACCGGAAAATGCTCGTCTTAATACATTCAAGATTCCACCGATTGATGTTGAGAAGGGCTATGACGTGGTGGATGTGCTCAAGCAGATTGCTCAGAATCATAGTGCATCTCCTGCTCAAGTTGCGATCGCCTGGATTCTCACCAAACCCTTCATTTCCTCTGTCATCATCGGTGCTAACAAAATGCACCAGCTGGAAGACAATCTCGGTGCCGTCAAACTGAAGTTATCTGCCCAAGAGGTAGAACAACTCGATACTCTGAGTGCTCCTCAACCACTCTATCCCGGATGGATGCAGCCTTTGGGTTGGGATGCAAAAGTCAAAGCTGCCCTCGATCCTGAATAAGAAAGGATGAGGGATGAAGGATGAGGCATGAGGGATGAGGCATGAAGGATGAGGGATGAAAGACAAGTACAGCAGTTTGTTTGTGCGGCTATTCATCCTTCCTTCTTCCTCCTGCCTCCTTGCTCCTTCCGTACAAGCGCATGAATTGAATTAGAGCTGACAAAAGAAGTCTTCATTAGTAATAAAAGAGCCGTAGAATAAGGCAGGTGTATCATTTAGCAATAATTATTAATAAATGGAGTCATTCCTCAAAAGAAGCCTACTAGCGCTTTTTGGTGCATCTGTATGCATCGTGCAACCGTTGTCCGTTCATGTGGCCGAGTCCGCTACACTGAGCACGGTTAACTGCTCTGAGGTGCGACTGCCTGTAGCACTAGCACCGGGTGAACCCAAACAGTATGAAGTCTACGGTCAATTGTGCGGTCAATCTCCGCTTGGCGATCGCACTGTTCAAGTGCTCGTTTCAGGCACGACTTACAGCCATACCTACTGGGACTTCCCCTACCAACCTGAGAACTACTCCTATGTAGACGCTCTCACACAAGCTGGGTATGCGACATTTAATATTGATCGAATTGGGATAGGCAATAGCTCTCGACCTCCTGCTGACCAAGTAACCGTTACCTCCAATGTTTATGTCCTCGATCAAGTCGTTCAAGGATTGCGATCGGGCCAAGTCGGAGGTGTGCCACAAAGTCGCGTTATGCTTGTAGGCCATTCCTCCGGCGCGTTTGCTTCTGTTGTGGGCGTCGCGAGTCAGGATAGTGACTTAGCTGGGGTAATTCTCAGTGGATTTTTACACAACCAAGATTTCAATTGGTTGGACGAGTTTATTAATGCGTTCTATCCGGCGCAGCTTGATCCACGCTTCAGTGGACAGAACCTACCGGAGGGCTACTTAACCACTCGGCCAGGAACACGGGAAAGTCTATTCTATGAGCCTAGCGCTGACCCACAAGTGATCGCACTGGATGAAGCAACCAAGGCAACGGTGACAACGGGTGAGGCCACAACAAACGGCGCGGCTATTTTTGCTGACACCTCAAGACAAATCCGCGTCCCAGTCTTCTTAGCCGTTGGACAATACGATGGAAGTTTTTGCACGGGTACTATCTGCGAGAGTGCAGAAAATGTAGCAGCATTTGAAGCCAACTTCTTTTCACCAGAGGCACAGCTACAGACGTATGTTCTGCCTGGAGCAGGTCATAGCATGAATCTGGCTGTGAATGCATCAGACTGGTTTGAAGCCGCTCATCAATGGTCCGATCGCTATGTGGGTGCCACAACACCGCCCGAAGCTGTACCAGAACCCAGTACTGTATTAGGGGTATTGGCGTTATCTGCTTTAGGCGCAGCTTCTAGGTGGAAACGGCCAGTTAAATAAAGGATGAGGGATGAAGGATGAGGGATGAAGGATGAAGGATGAAGCCGCTAATAGTCTCATAACTCAATAAAGGTGCTTTAAATATTATTGAAAATTTCTTTTCTTCGACCTAATTAAATAAAGAAGCTTGTACTCGCCGTTCAGGACTTACGCAAATTTCCTGTTGAACCGCCATTTGTAGGGGCGAACGGCCGTTCGCCCCTACTATATGTG
>DALYIW010000270.1:4410-4736 GCA_031970155.1 Coleofasciculaceae cyanobacterium CTOTU46601
TCACAAGCTGAAGACCCAGTGATTTAGTGGTATTGAAGTCAAAGTCTTTGGGAAGTCCTTTACCGCTATCTTTTACTGTTAATGTAAGTTGCTGACTTTCTTCAGTATGAAGAGCTACACTAATTGTTCCTTCTTGGTTATCTGGAAATGCATATTTTAAAGCATTTGAAACTAACTCATTGATAATCAAAGCACAAGGAATAGTTGTATCAATATTGAGAGTAATTTCTTCAATATCTAGCTCTCTAGTAACGTGGCTTGCTTTCACTCGATAGGCATAAAATAAGTCCTGGGTTAAACTTTCGATGTACTCGGCGAAATTAATT
>DALYIW010000270.1:4746-8738 GCA_031970155.1 Coleofasciculaceae cyanobacterium CTOTU46601
GCAAAATTTCTATGTTGATATAATTTCTCGTGAACAAGCGCCATTGATTTGACGCGATTGTAGCTTTCTCGGAACATATCACGCATGGCTGGCTCCTTAATATATTGGGATTGTAAGTCCAGTAAACTACAAATTACTTGTAAGTTATTCTTGACTCGATGGTGAATTTCCTGAAGCAATACTTCTTTTTCTTGGAGAGATTCTTGAAGTTGTAACTCGGCTCGTTTGCGCTCACTCACATCTAAGTCAATTCCAGTTTTTCGGATTGGTTTACCTGCTTCATCGAAGAAAAACTGAAACAAACTTTCTATCCAATGAACGCTACCATCAGGCCAAACAATGCGGTAGCTGATATCGCCGTTCTGCCCTGACTCTAAGGAACTAATGCTGGCTTGATGGACGCGATCGCGATCGTCCGGGTGAACGATTGATAAAAAAAGCTCGTAGCTACCCTCCTCCAAGTCCAGAGGCAAGCCAAAGATACGCTTGAAGTTATCTGACCAAGTGACTGTTCCGGCTTGAATATTCCAAGCCCAAAAGCCCATTTTGGCAGCATCTAGGGCAAGGCGCAGTTGTTCTTCTGATTGCCGCAGCTGCTCTTGGGACTCTTTTTCGGCAGTAATATTCTTACCAACTGCATAGACGCTTCCATCTTCATTGCGTGACACTCTCCAAGACAGCCAGTAGTATCTTCCATCTTTGTGACGATATCGATTTTCATATTCCACGGTGTCTTCTTGAGTACACTGTGTCTCAACACTCAAACTAATCTTTACATCATCTGGATGGACAAACTCAATCCAGGGTCGAGAACGCAATTCTGTACCAGTCCACCCCAGTACGTTTTCCCACGCCGAACTAAGTGGTTCAAAATATCCGTCTGTCCTATGGATACAGAATAAGTCTTGCGATAATTCAAAAAATAAATCAAGGTTCATAAAAATTTATTAAAAGTATTTGTAATACTCTAAAAATATGGTATTGTTTTTAACCCTAATTGAGGCAAGATTCATTTAAAATTTAAAATTGGTTGACCCTATACTTAAGCTTCAGCTTCTGGAAAGTCCAACACTTCAGATGTAGTTCAATTCGTTGCGTTGCTGACAGTTGAGCTGATCAGCGAGTGTTAGCATCGTCGAATGCTTGCTGTGCTTTTTAGGTTTAACAACTTTATTGAAGCAAAGCATATCTGGGTGTCTGCCTTATGAAGCCAAGTATACGGAGGGCGATCGCGACAAGGAAAGATGAAGTTATCTTTCAGCAGAATTAATTGGTTATTAACAATTATTCCTCTATATAGCGTTATTACCTGCACATCGGCACAAGCACAACTCATTAAACCTGCTGCTGATGGCACTGGCACGACTGTTACTCAAGACGGCAACCAACTCAATATCTCTGGTGGCACTCTGTCTGGTAACCAAGTAAATTTGTTCCATAGCTTCGAGCAATTTGGACTCAGTTCAGATCAAATTGCCAACTTTCTCACTTCACCCGATATCCGTAATATTTTGGGGCGAGTGGTTGGCGGTGAGGCTTCTGTGATTAATGGCTTAATTCAGATAACAGGTGGCAATTCAAACCTGTTTTTAATGAACCCTGCTGGCATCATTTTTGGCCCAGGTGCCCGTTTAAATGTCCCTGCCGACTTCACCGCTACTACTGCCACAAGCATTGGCTTCGGCGGCAATTATTGGTTCAATGCTTTTGGTGAAAATGACTACCAAAACTTAATTGGTACCCCTAGTCAGTTTGCTTTCGACCTCTCTCAACCGGGAAATATTATTAATGCTGGTAATCTATCTGTAAAGTCAGGGCAAAATTTAACGTTATTGGGTGGCAGCATTATCAATACTGGGCAACTGAATGCCCCAGGAGGAACTCTCATGATTGCTGGTGTGCCGGGTGAGAATTTAGTACGAATTAGTCAACCGGGACATCTACTAAGTTTAGAGATTGAACCAATAACAACAGGTGAGCAGACACTACCCATTCGTCCCCTAGATTTGCCAACGTTGCTGACTGGGACAGCTGCAGGTTTAGAGACAGGATTGACAGTCAATCCAGCAGGAACTGTGCAACTCACAAACTCTGCTACGACGATACCCACACAGACAGGAACAGTAATTGTTTCGGGTACTTTAAATACCTCGAATTTAGCCGCAGGAACAACTGGTGGTGCGGTGAATATTTTAGGCAACCAAATTGGGGGATACGATACCCATATTACTGGTACCTTAGCAACACTCTCAGCGACCGAAAATCTAACTTTAGTAGAAAGCCAACTTCGCACTACTGGCGACTTAACTCTCTGGGCACGGAATACTGTTCAAATTCGAGATAGTGTAGCAAATCCTTTTTTAGCGCAGGCGGGAGGAAATCTAAAAATTCAGGGCAACCAAGGCGTTGATATTCTAGCGCTGAATCATCCTCAAACGCCTTTTGTCAGTGGTGGTAACCTGAGTTTAATTAGTAATGGCAATATCTCTGGAGATGCTCACTTTGCTAGTGGGGGCAATTTCTCGATTCTCAATTTAGCAGGAAAACCGGGCAATTTTGTCAGTCTCTATGACCCAATTATTCGTGCTGTCGGGGATGTTCAGTTTGGTAATTACACTGGTGTAGCCCTCAAAGTAGAGGCTACAGGCAGCATTCAAGGGGGAAATATAACAATTACTGGAGGAGATATCTCTGGTAGTATTCCCGATGATGATCCAGATTTCATAGCTTTAACTACTAGCCGTGCCTTAATTTTACGAGCTGGTTTGAGTTCGGTTACTCCTATCAATTTTCCTTCATCTCAAGGGTTACCAGCCACCAACTTTCAAACTCCAGCAACTCCTATATCGCTTCCAGCAGGAAGTATTCAAGTTGGAAACATCAACACTAGTGCTGTTGCGGTTCCGATTAACGGTGGGCCGATTACTTTGTCGGCTATCGGTACGATTACGACAGGTGATATTAATAGTAGCGCTTTCATTCCTGGGCTATCTAGTGGTAATGGTGGTGATGTCACGATTAGAGCAGGGGGCGATATTCAAACTGGAAACATTAACGCCTTAAGTGGCTCTTTTGATGGAGGTATTGTCAATGTTACGAGTACAGGTGGCTCTATCACTACTGGTTTTATCCAATCATTAACCTATTATGCTGATACTGGCGGTCGAGGTAGCGATGTTACCCTTGATGCAGATAGTGGAATTAGTACAGGGACGATTGAGTCTTTTGCCACTAATAACACGGGTGGCCTAAGTATTGGCGGTGCTGTTACTCTCCGTACGAGGAGCGGCAATATTACTACAGGCGATATTACTACCAATAACAATAACATCCAGCTCAACGGCCCTGTAAGCCTTAGGAATGATTTACTCCTTAATATTTATGGAAACGATGGTAACACTACCTTTGGTAATACAGTCAATGGCAACTATAACCTATTAGTAAGCAATCTGGGTAATGTTGTCTTCACTAACACTGTGGGCGATACTATTCCCTTGGCAAGCCTAACTGTTGCTAATGCGATAAATACCACGTTAGCAGGTAACATTACCACCAATAATGGCATCATCACTTTCAACACTCCTGTTACTTTAACTAACAATCTAGAGCTGAATGCTGGAACTGCTGCTATCACCTTGAACAATGGAGTAGTAGCTGGTAGTAGTAACCTGACTTTAACGGCCGACGAAATTAACCTGGATGGGGGAGTCAATTCAGTAACAGGTACAGGAAATTTGACGTTTCAACCGGGGAGTTTAACCCAACCGATTCAGATTGGTGGAGCGTCTAATAATGCAGGTAGTTTGAGTCTAACAGCAGGCGATCTTCTAACCTTGCAAAATGGCTTTAATTCAATTACTATTGGACGACCTGATGGTAACGGGGCAATTACGCTGCCAGGTAACGTTTCTTTTAATGACCCAGTAACGATACAATCTCCTTTTGGCTCGATTACAGTCAATGGCGCGATCGCAAACTTAGACAATGCCTCT
>DALYIW010000270.1:8828-11782 GCA_031970155.1 Coleofasciculaceae cyanobacterium CTOTU46601
GTACAGGTACAAGTGGCGCGGGTGACATCAGCCTCACTGGCACTGTTAACGGTAACCAGAATCTGACTTTAACCACAGGCACAGGGAACATCACTATTGCTGGTGCGGTGGGAGAGAACCAAACTTTAGGAGACTTGAGAGTCAACAGCAGTGGCATCACGACTTTCGGTAGCACAATCAATGCTACCAGTTTCAGATCTGATGCAGGGGGCACGACTCAACTCAATGGGGATGTCACTACAACCACGGCAGGTGGTCAATACTATAGTGACAAAGTGATAGCAGTCGGTAACATCAGTTTAACGAGTGACGCCATTGACTTTGAAGATACAGTGTCTGGTACTGGTAACCTGATAGTGCAGCCTTTTACGCCAAACCAAGCGATCGCCATTGGTGGCTCAAGCGATAGGGGAGCGGGTACCCTAGATCTGACAAGGCGCGATCTTAACGCCCTAGCTAATGGCTTTAGCTCCATCACCCTTGGCCGGGCTGATGGTAGTGGTAAGATTACCCTAGCTGGTGACACGACGTTCAATGACCCTGTAACTTTGCGATCGCCTGTTGGCTCAGGTTCAATTGACACTAGAGGTTACACCTTAAGTGGAGCAGATAACGCCACAATTACTCTGCTAGCCAATCAAGAAATTACAACGGGCAACATCCTCAATCAGGGTCGAGATATTACTGTAACTAGCACTGATGGCAGTATCGATACCAGTGCAGGAATACTCAACTCTAGCTCTAACACTGGCAATGGAGGAGCGATCGCTCTTCGTGCCAATAACGACATTACCACAGGTAACATCAACACTCAGTCTAACCAAGGAAGTGGTGGAAACCTTACCCTTGAAAGCAATCGGGGAAGTATCACTAGCGGGAACTTGAACTCATCAGGTACAACCCTTGGCGGAGAAATCAACGTTTCAGCAAGCGATCGCATTACTAGTAGAGAAATTAACTCTAGCTCTAGCTCTGGCACAGGTGGCAAAATTACCCTCAGCAGTCAAACAGCCGAGATTACTACTAACAACCTCAACTCTTTTGGGGCAAGCAATGGCGGAGATATCCAAGTTGATGCTGACACCCAAATTACCGCCGGACAAATTAACTCTAGCGGGACGATTGGTAAAGGCGGCAATGTCACCCTTAACTCACCCGATGACATCCAAGTAGCCCACATTAATGCCCAAGGAGGAACAAATGGCGGTACAGTAGACATCTCCACAGAACAGTTTTTTAGAGCTACCGATACTTTCAGTGCCCTCAATGGCTTAAACGCCAGCATTTCCACGATTGGAGGTAGTAGCGGCGGTTCAATTACTATCGAGCATGGGGGGAATGGAGTAATTCCCTTTGATGTGGGAAATGCCACCACAAACGGGACTGCTGGTGCGATCGCGAGCAAGAATTTCCAAATCACCCCCTTGCAATCCTTTCTTTTTACCTACAGACAAGACAACATTCAGATTATTAGTGTTGATGAACCGATAACTCGTCGTCCTAACCAACCCAATCAACCCAATCAACCCTCTGTCAATCCCGTTGACTTGACTACCCCTCAAAGTCAGCCACACTCACCATCGATTCAAAACCAAAACAACGAGTCTCAGAAACTGGATCAGTCAATCCAGGCAATTGACGAGTCGATGAGCAATGATTTTGAGCAATATTTTGGTCTTAGCCATACCTCAGGCGTTACTCTGACAGAAACTAGAAACACCCTACGCCGAGTCGAGAAAGCCACTGGCATCAAATCAGCCGTCATCTATGCCTTATTTGTTCCTGAAACAATTACCCCAGCTTCTGTTTCAGCCCTAGGATTAGATGAAGCCTCTGCTGAACTTTTACTATTGCGTTCCCTGGTTGCTCAAGATAGCGATCGCCTAGAACTTCTGTTACTTACGGCCGATGGCAAACCCATTCGTAAGTCACTCAAAGCCACTAGAGCACAAGTGCGATCGCTCACCAAGGAATTTCGCCGCACAGTAACCAACGTCCAAAGTTCTCGTCGCTATTTCACTCCAGCCCGACAAATGTATCGGTTGCTTTTAGCCCCTTTAGAGCAAGACTTAAAACAACAAGGTATCCAAAATCTGGTTTACATCACCGATACCGGATTACGCACAATTCCGCTCGCCGCTCTCCACGACGGCAACCAATTTATTGTGGAACGATACAGTGTTAGTGTAATGCCCAGCCTTGCCCTCACAGATACTAGCTACAGCGATATCCGCAACTCTCAAGTACTAGCGATGGGGGCAAGTCAGTTTAACAATCAACGTTTCTTACCCGCCGTGCCAGTAGAATTGGCGACTATTACTCAAATCTGGCCTGGTAAATCTTTCCTCAACCAAGACTTTACTCTAGACAACCTGAAGTTACAGCGGTCAAAAATCCCTTTTGGTATTATTCACCTAGCAACTCATGCCGACTTTTTGCCAGGAAAACCAACTAACTCCTATATTCAGTTGAGCGATCGCAAGTTACCTCCATTAGAACTGAGATCTTTAGGATGGACTAAACCGTCAGTAGACTTATTAGTACTATCTGCTTGTCGTACAGCTGTTGGCAACGAAGAGATTGAATTAGGATTTGCTGGGTTAGCCCTTTCTGCTGGAGTTAAATCAGTTTTAGCTAGTCTGTGGGCTGTTAATGATGAAGCCACTCTAGGGTTAATGAGTGAGTTTTATCAACAGCTAAAGGATGCTCCAGTTAAGGCAGAAGCCCTGCGACAAGTTCAGTTAGCAATGCTGACAAAAAAGGTGCGTATAGAAGGTGGAAAGTTAATTACTAATAAGGCAGAGTACCCCTTACCACCTGAGTTAATCCGTCTAGGTTACAGAGATTTTTCGCATCCTTACTACTGGAGCGCTTTTACAATTGTTGGCAATCCTTGGTAGTTTGTTGTTTGTTGTTTGTTGTTTGTTGTTTGTTGTTTGTTGTTTGTTGTTTGT
>DALYIW010000271.1:0-9980 GCA_031970155.1 Coleofasciculaceae cyanobacterium CTOTU46601
CAAGGGTTGACTTTGTTTTAGGGGATTAACTGCAACCGCTTTTCTCGGAGAAACAACCGTCGCCATTACACTACCTCCTGTTCCCAAGGTGCTGGTTTACGTACTTGTTCCCACACAGGGCTGTAAAGGGCTTCATCCAATTCCCGCGCCATCTCAATCATTCCCACATAACCTGCATAGGGATGATGGCGTTCTTGGTTAATATCGAGGAAGGGAATTTTGGCTTTCAGGGCGGTGTATTGATTGCGGCCTCCGGCTATTAGCATATCTGCCTTGGTTTTGTCAATCACTCGCAGGAGTTCCTGCGCGTTGCCCTTTTCCATCATGATGCCGTCTTTACCCAGCAGTTCTTTGATTCGGGCTTTATCTTCCTCTGTGCTTTTCTTGGTGCTGGTGGCGACAACCTCCATACCCAAGTCTTTAGCGGCAGAAATAATCGACCAACTCTTCACCCCTCCGGTATAAAGTACTACCCGTTTGCCTTTGAGTCGGGCACGGTACGGAGCGAGTGCTTTGTCAAGAGCGGCAGTTTCTTCAGCAATCAGCTTCTCGACGCGCTGCTGCAAGTCGGCATCACCGAGTTTTTCGGCAATGTTCCGCAGACAACGATTCATATCCGCCACGCCGTAGAATGATTCTTCGATGTAAGGAATGCCGTAGCGCTCCTCCATCTTTCTCGCCATGTTGATGAGTGCTTTCGAGCAAATCATCACGTTGAGCTTGGCGCGATGGGAGTAGCAGATTTCATTGTATCGACCATCACCCGTGATTTTGGCAAGGACCCGGATACCGAGTTTCTCAAAAAGAGACGTGACACCCCACATTTCACCGGCGACGTTGTATTCACCAATCAAATTGATATCGTAGGGTGTTGTAAACTCAGGTTCAGCGGTTCCCACAACATACTCTAGAAGACTCTCCCCACCAACGCGGTTCCCTAAGTTTTTGCTACCGATGAAGCCAGGGGAATTGACGGGGATGACTGGGATGCCGAGTTTTTGAGCAGCGGCTTTGCAAACGGTATCGATATCATCACCGATGAGAGCAGTGACGCAGGTTGAGTAGACAAATACGGCTGCGGGTTGGTAGCGTTGTTGCACCTGGGCGATCGCTTTATATAGCTTTTTTTCGCCACCAAAGATGATATCGTTCTCACCCATGTCTGTGGTAAAGCCCGTCTTATAAAGCGTCGGGCCAGAAGAGAGGCTGCCACGGCTACCCCAAGAATTGCCAGCGCAGGCAATCGGACCGTGGACTAAATGAGCAGCATCGGTGATTGGCACTAAGGCAATCATTGCTCCGTCAAAAGCACAGCCTCCTTGAGCAGCTCCCGGTTGAGCTTGTTGCTGACAAGATTTATTTTTATTTTGGCCTTCCTTATTGTGATTATGTTCGCAACCTGGCTCAGTGAGCAGCTCTTTGATTTTTCCTTGGGTGATTTTCATCTTTCTTTCCGCGAATAGGGCGAATAGCTATAAAATTCCCATCTAAACTTTTGAACAATTAGCAGCAGTATTTTGTAACATCCTCACCGCATTCATCGGAGAGGAAAGATAAAGCCCGAAAACGCAATCCTACAACTTCGTTGTATAAAGGATTCAGTTTGCAAAGTGCCGGAATGTGGCACAGGGTACGGCCAAATAAAACAACATCTCTTTCAAAAGGGCAAGTGCAAGGAATTAACTGGCAAATCAACCGAGCTATTTTGGCATTTTGAACTTGGAACCCATCCAGCCATTGCCGCACACGATATAAAAGATCGAAAGAGCCAGATTCTGTATAGCTGGTCGGCTGGGAATGATGGTGAGTGGGGTTGAGAGTTGCCATAATCGATACCTGGCTAAATGCTTTTGAAAGGTTAGAAGGCTCTTAAAGTTAGAAGGTTAAAAGCTGGAAGGTTAGGAATATAACTGATAACCTCTTCACTTTTTGTTCTAGAACCTACTAACTTGCTAATAACTTGCTAGCTTGCCAACTGTTTTGAAAGGGAGGTGTTGAGGTAAAAAGTGCGGAGTGATTAGAGTAGATTGGGCAGTTTACTGATTTCCCCGCACTTAGTACTTGGGGTTAAGGTTGTCCTTAACGAGTGGTTGGTAATAGGTAATGTGTTTGAGTGCTGTAGAATTAAATCTGTCAAAATGCACTGGAACTAATTACCTATTAGCCGCTTCCTATCGCACTAAGTCGAAGGAGATGTCGGTCACACCTGGGGTGTCGGTACGGCGATCGAGATCTGCTAACAGGGTGTTGACGATCCAGTTGAGCAGGTTGAGTGCACCTTGGTAGCCGAGGGTGGGGTAGCGGTGCAGGTGGTGACGGTCAAAGACAGGATAGCCAATCCGCACTAATGGGGTCTTGGTGTCACGCTCTAGGTACTTACCGTGAGAGTTGCCGATTAGCAGGTCTACGGGTTCGGTGAACATCAATGAGCGCATGTGCCACAGGTCTTTGCCACCCCAGACAGTCGCGTTCTTACCAAATGGGCTGGATGCCAACAGAGCTTTGGCTTCTGCTTCAAATTCTGGGTTGCTATTGGTGACTACGATATGTACTGGTTCAGCACCCAATTCTAGGAGTATGCTCAATAAGCCCATTACTAGATCGGGGTCGCCGTAGAGAGCAACACGCTTGCCATGAAGCCATGCATGAGAGTCAGTCATGGCGTCAATTGCACGACCACGCTCTAGTTCCAGTTCTTGAGGAATTGGCTTACCGGTCAATTCAGACAGCTTTTGTAAGAACTCATCGGTGCCGCGAATGCCGACTGGACGAACAACGGTGGTTTGTTGCTTCCACTCTTTCTCGATGTATTCCCGTGTCTTAGTGGTGGAGTAGGCTTGCAGAGCGATCGTGCCTTCAGCATTGATCGAATCTGCGGCATCTGCCAAGGTTGTGTTACCTTGGTACATCAAGAATTCGCCATCGTTGGGAGAATCCAAAGCGGTTGAGTTATCAGCCAAGATGGTGTGCTCTACACCCATCAGGTTCAGAATCCGCTTTAACTCGCGGTTGTTGCCTGTGTAGGTGTCAAAGCCAGGGATGAAGTTCAGCTTACCGTTGGTGGTTTCTGCCTTTTTGCCCTTGGTCAATTCTAGAAGAATGCCCTTGAGCATGTTGTCGTAACCCGTGATGTGAGAGCCGACAAAGCTAGGTGTGTGAGCGAAGGGAACTGGGAAATCTTGGGGTACAGAACCCTTGTCTTTTGAGGTGGTGATGAATGCGCCTAAGTCATCTCCAATTACTTCTGCCATGCAGGTGGTGCAAAGGGCGATCATCTTGGGCTTATAGAGGGCGTGGGCGTTTGCCAAGCCGTCGATCATGTTGTTCAGACCACCGAACACTGCTGCATCTTCCGTCATTGAGGAAGAAACTGCGGAGAAGGGTTCTTTGTAGTGACGGGTTAAGTGGGTGCGGAAGTAAGCAACGCATCCTTGAGAACCATGCACGAAGGGTAGGGTGCCTTCAAAACCAGCGGCCGCGAAGATGGCTCCTAGGGGCTGACAGGCTTTGGCGGGGTTGATGGTCAGAGCTTCACGAGCAAAGTTCTTCTCGCGATATTCCCAGCCTTTTGTCCATTCTCCAACGCGATCAATCTCTTCTCTGCTGTGCTTGGCTTCAAACTGTTTCTTATTCTCGAACAATTCCTGGTATTCTGGTTGGTGGAATAGTTCGACGTGATCTTTAATATTGTCTACATTCTGAGCCATTACTTTCTCTCCAAGCTTGCTTGATTGTTGAATTGGGGTGAGGGTTTAAGTCGGTTGGTTAGGGCCCAGGGAGTGAGGGGGTGAAATTGTAGCTGTCTCCCCCTTTTCCTCTCTCCCTATCTCCCGATATTCCTACGCGGTAACTTCAGTCTTGTTCCAGGGAGTGCCGATCAATCCCCAAGTTGGGTTGTTCAGTGCTAGATCCATGTCACGAGCAAAGATGGCGAATCCGTCGTAGCCGTGGTAAGGACCGGAGTAATCCCAGGAGTGCATCTGGCGGAATGGTAATGCCATCTTCTGGAACACATACTTCTCTTTGATGCCAGCAGCGATGAGATCGGGCTTCAGTTTCCGAGCAAACTCCTCGAATTCATAACCAGATACGTCATCGTAGATTACGGTGCCTGGGTCTGTGTACTCGGTGGTGCGCTTGTAGTCGTCGTTGTGACCGAACTCATAGCCTGTACCGATGACTTGCATCCCTAGATCTTTGAAGGCTGGGATGACGTGACGGGGGCGTAGACCACCGACCATCAGCATGACTGTCTTGCCTTCGAGGCGAGGACGATACTTGTCAATGACAGCTTGGCTTTGAGCTTCGTACTTAGCAATGACTCTTTCAGCACCTTCTTGAATCTTCTCGTCGAATTTCGCGGCGATCGCTCTCAAAGATTCAGCAATGTGGGTAGGCCCGAAGAAGTTAAACTCCATCCAGGGTATACCATAGGTTTCTTCCATGTGCCGACAGATGTAGTTCATCGACCGATAGCAGTGGATGAGGTTCATCTTCACATGGGGGGTCATTAGCACTTCTTCCAAGGTGCCATCGCCAGAGAACTGGGTAATTACGCGCAGACCCATTTCTTCTAGCAGGATGCGGGAAGACCAAGCATCACCACCGATGTTGTAGTCACCAATTACAGCTACGTCATAAGGACCTGGCTCAAAGCTCAGTGTTCCTTCAGCCTTACGCTTTTCAGAGATGGGGAATACCCAGTCACGTACTGTGTCGTTAGCAATGTGGTGACCCAGAGATTGAGATACACCCCGGAAACCTTCGCAACGTACAGGTACTACAGGCTTGCCAATTGCTTTAGCAGACTGCTTGGATACGGCTTCGATGTCGTCTCCAATTAGACCGATGGGGCATTCAGATTCAATCGTGATACCCTTGTTGAGTGGGAAGAGATCCTCGATTTCAGTGATCAACTTAGTCAGTTTCTTGTCACCACCGAATACAATATCCCGTTCCTGGAAGTCGGAGGTGAAGTGCATTGTACCAAAGGTATCAACACCTGTATCACCGATATAGTAGTTACGACGACCAGACCAGGAGTAGTAACCGCAGCCAACAGGACCGTGGCTGATGTGAACCATGTCCTTAACTGGACCCCAGACCACACCTTTTGCACCGGCAAAAGAACAGCCTCTGGTGGTCATTACGCCTGGAAGGGATTTGATGTTGGACTTAACGCCGCAATCAGATTTGCCTTCTTCGGTTACGCCTAGGTGCTTGGCACGCTTTTTGGCAGCTTTCTCTGGATATACTTCTAGTACTTCCTGGATTATTTGTTTTTTGTCTTCAACTGTCATGGTCTTCCTCTCGGATGTGTTGGGGTGGGGAGAGAGAGGGGGGGCTAGTGTTGCCCACCCTGAGAACTAGGTTTCAGGGTAAGGTGGGCATTGCCCACCTTACGGGTAAAGCATTACTTGCTAACGACTTCTACGTTTCCTTTCTTCACTGCTTCTAAAGCTTCGCCTTGAAGATCTTCTTGCTTCTTGGCAGCTTCTTCTTGAGCTTGGCTAACGCCAGCTAGTTTTGCAGCATTTTCTTCGCTATCGAGGATACCGAACTCAATTAGCAAATCTTCTAGCTCATCCATCTCAATCGGTGTAGGAACGGCAAGATTTGTGTTGTTGATAATCTTGTCACCTAAGATGCGGTATTCATCAGCTTGAGCGCTTTCAGGTGCATATTCTGCTACCGTCATGCGGCGCAGTTCTGCGTGCTGAACGATGTTGTCGCGAGGTACGAAGTGGATCATCTGGGTGCTCAACCGCTCTGCTAGGGTGCTGATCAGTTCGTGCTCCCGGTCAGTTTTGCGGCTGTTACAGATCAGACCACCCAAGCGCACGCCGCCAGTGTGAGCATACTTGAGAACACCACGAGAGATGTTGTTAGCAGCATACATCGCCATCATTTCACCAGAAGTGACGATGTAGATTTCTTGGGCTTTGCCTTCGCGAATTGGCATAGCGAAACCACCACAAACAACGTCACCCAACACGTCATAGCTGACGAAATCTAGGTCTTCGTATGCACCGTTTTCTTCTAAGAAGTTGATGGCGGTGATGATACCACGACCAGCGCAACCTACTCCAGGCTCTGGACCGCCGGACTCAACGCAACGGATGTTAGCAAAGCCAGTTTTCAGTACTTCGTCGAGTTCTACATCTTCAACAGCACCTTTTTCAGCGGCTACGTGTAGCACGGTGGTTTGGGCTTTGGAGTGCAGGATCAGACGGGTGGAGTCTGCTTTCGGGTCGCAACCTACGATCAGGATGCGCTGACCCTTTTGTGCCATAGCGGCTAGTGTGTTCTGAGATGTGGTAGATTTACCGATACCACCTTTTCCGTAGAAGGCTATCTGTCTGATTGATTCGTCTGTCATTGTCTTTCTCCGTGAATTAATAAGTAACCTGTCGGCTGTGGGGCTTTGAAGAAGCGTTCACAAGGAAAGGGATTTAGTGAGCGCCTGGAGAACGTCGCTGGTGGCGATCGCTCTACCGGAAAATCCGGTGGAATTAGAAGGGTCTTCATAGATGGCTAGGTGTTGTTTGTTATTTGTTGTTTGTTGTTTGTTGTTTGGAACTATTGACTAACAACCTGTCACCAACAACTAATAACTAATGATTAATAACTAAACAGCTTCGACGATGAGGCTTGGTAGGACTCGTTCTTGTAGTCTGGCTTCGATCGCAATTTTGAGGGTGGCTGTGCTGCTGGCACAGGTGCCGCACGCGCCTTTGAGGATGACTTTTACGCGATCGCCTTCTACGTCGTATAACTCTACGTCTCCCCCATCTAAAGCTAGGAAGGGCTTGACTTCTTCGTTGATGACTTGTTGAATTAGTGCTACTTTTTGGACTGTGGTTAATGTCTTTTGAGCTTGCTCTTGAACTGTGGCTATCTCTGCGGCAACTTGTACGCTTACATTACTGCTGGTAGCGGTGCTGGATTTTGCAGAGACGTTGTTTACAGAGGCTAGCAAGTCGTCGATGTTGGCGAGACATGTTCCACAACCGCCACCAGCTTTGACGTAGTTGGTTACTTCTTCGGCGGTTGTTAGGTTGTTCTCTTTGATGACTCGGCGAATCTTGGTGTCGGTGATGCCGAAGCAGCTGCAAATTAACGCGCCTTCATCATCTCCGTCGTGCTTGTCTACGACTATGCCTCGATAATTGAAGATGGCGGCTTCTAGTGCCTCTTGCCCCATGACTGAACAGTGCATCTTGGCTTCTGGCAGTCCGCCGAGGTAGTTGGCAATGTCTTTGTTGCTCAATTCCAGGGCTTCATCTAAGGTTTTTCCTTTGATTAATTCCGTCAGTGCAGAGGATGATGCGATCGCACTGGTACAACCAAAGGTTTGAAAGCTGGAATCGAGAATGGTGTCTTTGTCTACATCAACTTTCAGGTGCAGTCTTAGGGCATCTCCACATGCAATGCTGCCTACTTCGCCGCTAACTACTCTTACTCCTGGTTCGTTGGTGTCTTCTATTGCTCCCTGATTCTTGGGATTGTAGAAGAGTTCCATTACTTTGTCAGTGTAGTCCCACATAGTTCTATCTCTAGTTGTTGTTTGCTGTTGGGTAATTGCTGTTCGCTATGGGCAAGAATCTTTTCTATTGCCTTGCCAGTCCTTAGCCTTTAGCGATGGGCTAGGGCTTGTTCTTGTCCTTGAAGCCAACCCTCTGCATCGCTAGTGAAGGGTGAGAGGGCACGCAGGCGTTCTACAATACCGGGCATGACAGCTAGGACTTCATCAATCTCGGCGTCTGTCGTATAACGAGAGAGGCTGAAGCGGATGGAACCGTGCAAAATGGTGTAGGGTAAGCCCATTGCCCGCAGTACGTGAGAGGGTTCTAGTGAACCTGAGGTGCAAGCTGAACCGGATGAGGCACAAATGCCGTATTGGTTCATGGAGAGGAGGATGGCTTCGCCTTCGATGTACTTGAAGCCAATGTTTGTGGTGTTGGGCAGCCGACTCGCTGGATCGCCGTTGACTTCGCAGTCGGGGATGGTTGCAAGCAATCCTTGCTCTAAGCGATCGCGCAGTTGACTTTGCCTCTTGACAGCTGCTTCTAAATGTGTATTCTCTAATTCAGCGGCTTTACCAAGAGCAACGATACCAGCGACATTCTCTGTACCACCCCGGCGTCCCCGTTCCTGATGACCGCCGATTAAGAAGGGACGGAACCTGACACCGCGTCGCACATACAGGGCACCAATTCCCTTCGGTGCGTGGAGCTTGTGACCGGATAAGGTCAACATGTCAATGGTGCTTTCCTTCATGTTGAGGGGAATTTTTCCCACGGCTTGCACTGCATCAACATGGAAGATTGCGCCTCGTTCTTTGACAATCTGTCCAATCTTTTCAATCGGGAAAACTACACCCGTTTCGTTGTTGGCATACATGATCGAGACGAGGGCGGTGTTCCCGGTGAGGGAGGCTTCCAATTCATCTAGATCTAGTTGCCCTTGGCGATTGACTGAGAGATAGGTAACGGTGTAGCCTTGGGTTTCTAGCAGCTTGCAGAAATTGATGACTGCTGCGTGTTCAACCTGGGTGGTGATGATGTGGCGCTTGTTGGGCTGGGCTAGAAGGGCGGCGCGGATGGCGGCGTTATCTCCTTCAGTGCCGCAACTGGTAAAGACGATTTCTGTGGGGTCTGCGCCGAGGAGAGTGGCAATGTGCGATCGCGCTTCAGTTACTGCTCGACCTACCTGTCCACCGAAAGTGTGCATACTAGAAGGATTTCCGTAATACTCACTTAGGTAAGGCAGCATCGCCTTTACAACTTCGTCATCTACCTTGGTAGTGGCATTATTATCAAGATAAATACACTTTTGCATGAGTTTGTCTCAACAGGGTTTAACGTTCCAAGAAATTTAAGGATTATCTCTAGCTGGAGTGGTGACTAACCTTGAATCTCTAGCAGGGATTGAAAGTTTGGGAATAAACCTTGAACCACTCCTCCCAATAACGAGTGCGTTTTGATTGATGGAGGCGTTCTACCAAGCGGTCATGAAGATTAAACCAAGACGCCCAATAGTCACCTTTGTTGGCAGGGGAGATGAAGCTGCTCAAGCTAGGAACACAACCATCGGGAATTGGACAACCTGCCGCGCATTGAGGCGTACCGTAGTGGCCAACACAGTTGTTACAGAGGTTGGGGTCTATCCACGTTTGCTGGTCTTTGACCTGGATGGCATTAGTGGGACATACTGATTCGCAGCGATCGCAGGAAATACATTTGCTAGTGATTGTGTAAGCCATGACTACAGTCCTTGCTAATCAAGGTTGAACATTGGAAGCTTGGATCGGTTGGAGGGGGGAACGTTTGAAGGTTGGAGCTTTGAAACGTTGGACAATTCCAACCTTCAACCCGTTCACCGACTAACCTGCTACTTGTTGCACGTATTGCTCGTAGAAGTTCCTGGCGACTGTTTCAATCACGTCATAAGCCTCAACTGTCTCTACTCCGGCTTGGCGCAACTCTTCGGTTGGACAGTGACCTATCTTAGTAACCAGAACGGCTTTGCAATCGGATATCACTTTGATGATGTTATCCAGGGTTGCTTCTTCGCCGTAACCACTTTGGCAATAGTGGTCGATCTTACGGTGACCGACAAACTTAGCATCGTTAGCGTCAACTTCGTAAATCTGGAATTCTTTGGCATGACCGAAGTGTTGGTTCACCAATCCGCCGCCCTTAGTCGCTACTGCAACCAGGATTTTGGGGCTGTTGGCAACTTTCTTGGCCGCTTTCACTTTCTGTTGAGCTGCCTTGAGTTCTACTTTGAACTTCTCAATGCCAGCGTGAACTTCTTGGCGTTGCTCCAGGTTGTATTCTGGTGCCATTTCCATGAACTTATCTTTGGTGAATTCTTGCGAACGGTCTTCACCTAAGAGTCCCACTGCATCGGCACGACACTGACGGCAGTGGCGCATCATCTTCATATTGCCAGAACAGTTGTCTTGCAGTGTCTTG
>DALYIW010000271.1:10101-11753 GCA_031970155.1 Coleofasciculaceae cyanobacterium CTOTU46601
CCCGGAATCATCACCGAGTTGACTTTGCACAGGATGTCGGCTTCTCGGAGTGCCTGCAATCCTTCCATCTGCCGTTCGTGCAGAATCCTGGCGGCTTCTAAGCCTTTGTAGCGACGGCGTCTGTAGTGAACCCAAGGATATATCTTCGTGCCGATTTCTGGGTCAACCATATTAATCGTTATGGTGACATGATCGACGTTGAGTTGTTTGATGCGATCGACGTAATCGGGAAGCATTAACCCGTTGGTTGAGAGGCACAACTTAATATCCGGTGCCTTCTCTGCAATCCGCTCAAACGTCTCGAAGGTCTTTTCTGGGTTCGCTAGCGGGTCACCAGGCCCTGCAATTCCCAGTACGGTCATTTGGGGAATCTTGCCTGCAATCACCAGCACTTTATGTGCGGCTTCTTTTGGTGTCAACAATTCGCTGACCACTCCAGGCCGACTTTCGTTTGCACAGTCGTATTTGCGATTGCAATAATTACATTGGATGTTGCAGGCGGGGGCTACTGCAACGTGCATCCGAGCATAGTGGTGATGAGCTTCTTCGCTATAGCAAGGATGCTTGGCGATGCGCTCCATTGTTTTGGCATCAAGCTCGTTTGTAGAGCTATTAGTACTGCTGCAACCGCAGCTCCCTGATTTTTTATCTTGAGTCGTTTCTTTCGTGGAAAGTAGTGCTGTAGATTGTGGCATCGAATTTCGTGGGTCAGATTACTGGTCTGTTGCGATGTCGGTCTGATATCTACTTGGATGAAAACTCAATTGTTTGCATCGATACACTTACCTAATTTTTCGAGTGAGAATTGTCTTCTCCTTCGTTAGTTCAGTGCGGTGTGTTGTTTCGTTATTGGATTTATACCAACTCTCTCAAACCAAGGTGGTGCATCTGACCCCGATTCAAATTATTGGATTAATTAAGTTGTACTCATTAACCCCAATCCCAATAGTACTGAACGTGCAAAAAAAGTTTTGGGGTAGGGGTGCTAGTATTTTTAACTTGGGGTACGAGTATTTATAAGGACGGGGGCTTGTATTCTTGTACTCAACTCAAACTCAATCGTGGTGCAGGTTTGAGCATGATTTATGCGGTTTTGTTTTAGTCTTCACTTGTACTCAAAAAGCCCTGAATATCTAGAGTTTAGGGCATCAAACAGCTCTAATTGCTATTGGAGAGAAATTGGGGAGGTTCAGCAACGCTCCCCTTAAAACTTCCACGAAATTCTGTTCTGTATATAATTTAGCATTTTTTTGTTGGTTCAAAGATTTTTAGAAAGATTTTATTTTCTGCGAGACTAGAAAGCCTTAAATTACTACCTATAGACCAGTGTTTTGTCAATTTAACTCATCTTTGAGTACAACGCGATCGGCGAAAATTCAGAAGCCCTAAACAGCTTCAACTCTTTATCTGGAAAGGGTTTGTTCTTGAGTACCCGTTGTGAAAAAATACTAGCACCCTTACCCCAAAAACTTTTTTGAAAGCCGATAAAATCAAGGCTCAGGGTTTTGAGTACATCCTTAATTATTTCAATAAATCTGATCGATGTCAGATTCCCGATCGGGGTGTGACACACCTGATATAAGCAGGAAACAAGACACGTTCCTTTCCACCACGAAATTCGATGCTACCGCCCTTAATGTCACAGACTGGTA
>DALYIW010000272.1:0-4872 GCA_031970155.1 Coleofasciculaceae cyanobacterium CTOTU46601
ATCCCTGCTCAGTGTCCTTTTGAACGAAACATCGAACTATTCAAGCACACGGTATTTCACATTCCACCTCTTTGCAAGCTCAACCCTTTCTACGAGCAACTGGTTAGTCTTCGTTTCAGGTCTTTGTCTTATCTAGCGGATGAATGCGGTGAGGATGTAACACCTTATTGCCAATAATAAAATTGCTAATTACCTCAAGTTTGTATACCTTTCAAGAGCAGTTTGAGGTTAGCGCTCAACTGAAGGCTGAAGTATGAAAATGGGTTTCAGTTTTCATCCAAAATCCTTCTTATTTCAGCCTTCATCCCTTCCAGTAATCCAGATGCTTCAAAAGGAATTGATTGTGAGCAAAATGCAGGATAAAGCTTTAAAGTTTGAGAACAAATCGATGCAAAGTTCATTGAAAGTAACTCCAGTCAAATCCGATTGCACTCCCCGCAGTGCCAGAGGCGATCGCTTTCTGGTTCAACACAAGAGTAACCTGATCAAAGGACTTACGGCTGTAGTAGTGATTCTGCCCCAGGCACTTGTCTTTGCAGCAGCTAGTGGTATTGAACCCAAAGCCGAACTCTACACAGCGATTGTAACCGGGACTGTCCTTACTGCATGGCTGATGACACGCCGCCTACACAGACCGCGTCTACAGAAAAACTTCACACAGAGCAGCGTAATGTCCACTATACCCAAGTAACCTGCTCGGAGATTGCACAACGGCTATCTAGATGTCAAGCAGCTTGCATCACCACTTCAGGCAACTGCACGAACAGACGAACAAGATTTGGGTTAGGAAACTGCTACACTCACTTGAGGTTTTATCATGAGAGCTTCCACCTTTACCAACAGCAAAGGACACTTACCTACCGCGAACAAAGATAACTGGCGTGAAGTTAGACAATGGTTCTTCAAGCTTCTGGATAGAACTAAGAAAAAGAATTCGAGGTCTTATAAAGCCAAGTTTCAGATATATACCAATGAAACCCTGAACTGGTTTCAAATAATTCTTCGGCTTCAAGGGACGGTTATTCCAGCAATTCTGCCCTGGGTACTCTTGTGTGGTGGGTATGGTTTTTTAGTTTCATTAGCCTACGAGATGAAGCTGCCCATACCATTTGTGCAGGTGAGTAAAGTCCTTCCCAATGTTGTGATGACTTTTAACATCATCTTGAGTTTACTCTTGGTTTTCCGGACAAATACAGCTCACGAGCGGTTTTGGGAAGGTCGTAAGTTATGGGGAGCTTTAGTCAACACGGTTCGCAACCTAGCTCGCGATATCTGGATATTCATTGAAGAACGGGAACCGCGCGATCGTTTGGAAAAACAGTCAAGCCTGCGGCTAGTGGTTGCTTTTTCAGTGGCGATGAAGTTACACCTGCGACGAGACCCTATCAACGAAGAGTTAGAGACATTGATGTCGCCACTTCATTATGGCAAGCTCAAATCTGTGAATCACGCACCCTTAGAAATTGCTTTCTGGATTGGGGATTTCCTACAGCATCAGCACAATCGCAACTGCGTCAATATCTATCAGCTAACTGCCTTACAAAAGTTGGTGGACGATTTGGTGGACATTTTGGGGGGGTGTGAACGCATTTTGAAAACGCCACTGCCCTTAGCCTATGCCATCAAACTCAAGCAGTTGTTGTTGATTTATTGCCTGATACTACCTTTTGAGTTAGTCGGTGGATTGGGTTGGTGGACAAGTCCCACATTGGCTTTTATTAGTCTCATCTTGCTGGGCATTGAAGAAATTGGAGCAGAAATTGAAGAGCCTTTCGGACACGATCCAAATGACCTGCCCTTAGATGTGATTTGTAATACGATGCTGCGAAATGTTGAAGATTTAATCAACTCTGCTCCCTGCACCCGTTTAGAGGCGTTGCGAATTGGACGAATGAGTTAATAATTCTCCCGGCTTCCATAAGTACAAGATTTGATGAAAACACTGCTGACAATAACTGGAGATGTTGTGATGAAAGTTTCTCCCTTCTTTACCAACAGCAAAAGCTATCTACATGCAACGAGTTACGAGTACTTGCAAGCTACCAAACAATGGTTCTTTAAGACACCAGAAAGAGCGCTAAATCAAGCCTACAATGCTGCCTTGACCATCAAGTCCATTGAAGATGATTACTTTCAGAGCGGTAAAATTTCGACTGACTCAGTGAATGATAGCGATCGCGGCGATTACTTGATGTCTTTTGTCCGAACAGATTTTGAAAGAGAATTGATGATTGCCAAACTGAGATTGGCAGAATTCAAAGCGAGTTGCTTAATCCTGGGGGTTCCGGTTTACGCTCATTTAGACAAGTTATGCTTTCTGGATGAAGTATTAGCCAAGTACGTTTCTAAACCCAACACTTCAGCAGCATTAGCGCCGCTACCTCCAGTCGAAAAAATTGATTCAAGCCAAGTGAAAAACCAACCTAATTCAGCGACAACAAGCGTTGTTGATGTTAAAACGGCTTCCATTGAGAGGACTAGTTTAGTCAAAGCGAACGGAGAGTTGATTGGGAAAGTCAAAAACGAGTTAAACTCCAAAGCGGAAGCAGCGGTTGTTAAAAAATTGCAGAACCCAAAAATCAGAATAAGCGCTGCAATTACAGGCACTGCAATTAAATATGTTCTGCCACTCATTCTTGTTCCGCTACTGTATCAGCAGCTATCTAAAAACATTTTCCAGCCTGCCAGTACGGCAACTTTACAGCAGGAACTAGAGCACCGAAGCCACAAATCAGAATAAGTCTGACTCGGAGATTCTGCAAAGGCAAGCTAGATGTCAAGCAGCTTGCCTGCTGCCCGATTCTGTGGCGCTTTCATCACGTACAAGATTTGAGTTAAGACACGCGTACCTACACTTACTTGAGGTTTTATCATGAAAACTTCTTCCTTCACAAATGGTCAAGAAGATTTACTTACAAAGCTCAAAGTTCACGTTGGCAGTGTCAATCAATGGTTTTCTAAAACACCTGAGCGATCGCTAGAGCAAGCCTACCAAGCCGCCTTGAAGATCAAATCCATTGAAGATGAATACTTTAAGGGTAACAAAATCGCGACTGACTCAGCTAGTTACAGTGATTACCTGCTGTCTTTTGTACGAATAGATTTTGAAAAAGAATTGAGTGTTGCCAAATTCAAATTAGCCGAATTTAAAGCCAGTCGATTAGTGCTTGGTGGAGCGCTTTCTGCTCATTCAGCAAAATTAAGGTTTGTGGATGAAGTGTTATCCAAGTACATTTTTCAACCTAACAATTCAGCCGCGTTAGTACCAGTTTCCCAATTCGATAAACTTGATTCAAGCCAAATTAACAGCCAGCTTTACCCAGCAACTGTAGGCGTTGTTGATGTTAAAACTGATTCTGATCAAAGCAGCTTCTTACCAAAGTCAATCCAAAAAACACTTAGGAGGGTTAAAAAAGAGTTAAATCCCAAGTCGGAAGCAGAAGTTGTTAAAAACTTCCATAGCTCTAGAAACAAAACAAGCACGGCAATTAAATTTGTTCTGATGCTTATTCTGCTTCCGCTACTAACACAACAGCTATCTAAACAGTTTTTAGTGGCACCTATCGTTGACCACCTGAGAAGCGAACCTCAATCTCAAGCCTTTCTTAATCCTGAAATGAAAGAAGAAGCCCTTAAAGAGTTGCAAAAATTTGAAGAAGACATCAAATTTGAAAAGTTGCTGAATAAAACTCCTGAGGTTTCTCCACAAATCATGGAGGAGAAGGTGAAACGCAAAGCAGATGAACTTGTCAAGGAATATCATGTTAAAAGCAATAGTGCAATTAGCAATGTTTTCTCCGATCTACTAGGTGCTGGCACCTTTGCTTTAATCATCTTAACGAGGAAGAGAGATGTGATAGTCTTGAAGTCTTTTATGGGAGATATTTGTGAAGATTTGAGCGATAGTGCAAAGGCTTTTATCATCATTTTATGTACGGATATGTTTGTGGGATTCCACTCACCGCATGGTTGGGAGGTTATTCTTGAAGGATTAGCTAGCCATCTAGGTATTCCAGCAAACAGAAACTTGATCTACCTGTTTATCGCAACCGTTCCAGTTGTTTTAGACAGCGTATTTAAGTATTGGATCTTCCGATACATGAGTAAGCTATCTCCCTCGGCAGTTGCCACCATGAGAAATATGAATGAGTGATGTCATGTCTGTTAATACACTCGTAGTTCCGTCAGACTAAAGTCTGCGGCTACACAAACAAAGCCTGCCTACGCAGGCTAATTAATCTTAAGTTAATTGACAAGTTGTCACTTCGTGGAGTGTTAAAGATGAATAAATTAGCTAAGAATAAATCGTTGTTTGTAATCCCGTTTATTACTAAACACAATACCTCATTGTTTAATAGTAAAAGGTTTCAAGTTTCCTCTAGTGAAAAACTAGATTCTCTTCAAGGAATTTTACGACTTCACAGCTCAGTTGTTCCAGTAGTTCTGGTCTGGGTACTGTTGTGTTGCGAATATGTTTCTTCGGTTTCCTTACATTACTTAGTGAAGCCGCATATATCATTCCCTTTTTGCGCTACAAGTCTGCTCAATGGTAAAGAGTTGCCCCCTTTTGCTTCCTGTATTCGTGCTTCTGTAGATGATGTGTCAATTGCACAATTAAATCAGTAGACATGTCTTGAAAATAGAAGTAAGGAATCAGGAGACTTCAAGCCAGGAGAGGGTAATTTTTATCTTTTTAAGGAGTTTTTCACAAAAAATTCACATTTTGTCAGTAGGGTTGTGTTGTTAGCATCCTTTAATTCACCCTAAACCAAGCCCCGTCCATGTGGAGGGGCTTCTTTATTCAATCTCTTATGAAAATAGGGAGTCGGGAGTCGGGAGTCGGGAGTTGGGGAAAAAGACTGTCCTGTTGCG
>DALYIW010000272.1:4916-10538 GCA_031970155.1 Coleofasciculaceae cyanobacterium CTOTU46601
GCAATGCGTCCCATCCCACAAAAGTCATTTTTTCTTGTGGGGTGGGCATTTTTCATCAACTATGAAATGGTACAGCTACTAAAGGAAGCAACGCGAAGAGAACCCAACACCAAATCCATCCACTGGATTCACTAGAAGGCTCTGGTTCTTCTAAAAGTGCCTCAATCCTTTCCTGTAAACGATTGCGAGTTACGGCACAACTGAACGCCGCACAGAAATTTTCTGAAGCCCTCATCTGGTTGTTTACCACCATCAGTAGCGATTCAGCTAAGAGCAATGCATCTACTTGCCTCGCTGCCCAGCCATCAGCACGCAGTTCGCGCAGTACTAATAATTCCTGCCACAATAATTCTGTATTTGGTAGCCAGATTGTTATCTGACGCAGCCAACCCAACCAAAAAAACCAGAATGTATCCCGATAGTAGTAATGAGCTTGTTCGTGGGTTAAGACAGCTTCAAGATACTCTGGTTTCAGCTTTTGCAATAGTCCCTGACTAACCACTAATTCGGGTTGCCAAAAGCCAATCTGAGCACTAAATAAAATAGAACTATCTAGAAGACGAGCAGATTTACCTTTCAAGTCAATCTGAGGATAGGCGCGAACCTGTTGCAAGGACTGCCAACCTTCACCAGCTAACTTTAAGCAGAAAAAGACAGCTAAAGTTGCCCATCCCAGGACTAAGCAATAGCTGAACCAGTCAGTGTTTAACCCGATCATTTGCCCCTGGGGGCCCATGCACAGCACAGCCACAGCAGTCATTAACAGTAGCAGAGGCGGCAAGAGAAATGACAATAGCGCCCGTCGCCAGCGTTGTGTCCAGGTCCCGGTTGATTCAGACCAATTCAATCTCACTAACCACGCTAAACTTAATCCCCCTAGAATCATTACCAGATGCATTATTTTTTCTCCTCCCTCGCTTGACGTGCAGCTTGCAGTCGAAGTGCGATCGCCTCTATTTGATCGATGCTGGCAGTATCTAGACTATCTGCGAAAGCCGCAACAATATCCGGGTTTCCCACGGCTAGAAATTGGTTCAACTGATCGTGGGCTTTGAGTGCCTGTCCCTCTTGACGAGACACCAAAGGTTTCCAGCAAAAGGCACGCCCTTGCTTTTCACAAGTCAACCAACCTTTCTGGGTGAGGCGACGTAACACCGTAGTCACTGAGGTATAAGCTAACTCTCGATCTGGGTCGGTCAAAATCCTTTCGTGTACATCCTTCACGGTAGCAGAACCAAGTTCCCAGATTATATTCAGAATTTCTGTCTCTAGGGGACCAAGGGAGAGTTGTTTAGGACGATGGTTAGGCAGGGGAGTCATGAATCGTTAGTTAGTTCTTAATTAAAGATAGATGAGTGAAGTGTAACAGTGTATCTTTTAACATTTTGTTATTGCTGCACCTCCTGTACAGGACAGGCAGGGTCTGTGGTCAGGGTTCGCGAAGCATCAACAGTTAATTTGCCTTGCTTGAGCATATTACGTCCAATTAAGACTCGATAGTTAAAACCATCTCGATTTGCCAGGTTCACTTCATCCTCAATCCATCGATTCGCCACACATAGTTTCATTCGCACAACCGGACGATGTATATCAGCACCTTTACGGCTTTTGATGCGAACCCACCGCACAATAGGACGCTCAAAAACTTCTTTAATTCCCTCTCCATTCTTGAATCGGAATTTAATCATTCCGCTGGATTCTGAGTCTTCATCCGGCTTTTCTAAAATTTCAGCATCAATAGAAGTTGTTGTTGCACCTGTATCTAGCTTTGCTTTAATTTCTTTCTCAACACCCAGAATTCTGGCTTTCTCTACCCATCCAACGGTTTGAATCTGTGATTCTGACAAATCAACCGCTGAAGTTTTTTGTAAAGTGCATCCTGCTCCAGACAACAAGCTAATAAAGATGACAACAAAGATTGTTTTAGTTACACACAGGGTAGGCACACAAAATTTATTCCTCATATTCAGGTTCGCCTTTACAAATGGCGGTTCAAAAGGAAAATTGCGTAAGTCCTGTTAACTCTATCTGTTGAGTTGGTTTAGTTTAGCTCTAATGCTTTCGATTCGTTTGCGGTTCACTCCTAAGTCAGACTGTCCTAGGCGCGAGGCTGAGCGAACGTGAATTACATTATTGCGTTCATCAAGTAAAAATTCCACATCATCAACAAAACCCCAAAAGGTACTCGTAAATTCTGCGTAGAGGTAATTTTCAGTTTCCGTGATAATTTTCATTCTTTCCAAGCTCTGAATTACCGTTTTGAGGTCAGCCATCGCCTGTGTTGGCGTTGAGTGGTAAGTTAACGGTTGAATACGATGCAAGGCCTCTATACTTTGACTGTTGACACAATTAGGCGTGTTTGGACAAGGTGATAGTCGCCCTGATTGTATACCAATATTAGTAGGTTTTTTTCCAGCAAACCTGGTTCCTCGTGTCGCTCCTATCCAACACAAAGCCACTAAAACTGTTGAAAATGTTGTCGGTTTTGCCTTGGTTAAGGTCATACAGAATAACAGTACTAATCTCAGGGTTGCTCGGCTTTGAATCTTTGCATTCATTGGGCTTGAGAAGTAATTTTTTGCAACTAACTACGACCCCTGATTACTGACAAAAAGAAAGATTAAGGCTGGGCTAATGATTCTTGTCTAACATGAGCTTGTTCAACTAACCATTGAATAGCTTGGAAATATTTTGCACCGCCGAGTTCACCAACATCGTGATGGCCGGCTTCTGGCACCAAAAGAAGTTGTTTAGGTTCTGATGCCGTATCAAATAGAGTTTGACTCATGTGAGCAGGAACCAGTCGATCGCGAGTACCGTGAATGAATAGTAGAGGCATAGAAAGCGATCGCACTTTACTCAGAGAGTCAAATCGCTGGTTTAAGATTAAATCCACCGGAAATATCAAAAAATGATTATATAAATGCTCCACCATGGCTCGCATGGAGGTAAATGAGCCTTCTACTGCCACTCCCGCGATTTCTGAGTGCTGTAGTGCCAAGTCGATCGCGATCGCACCTCCCAACGAGTAACCATACAGAAAAATCCGCTCAGCTGGGATTTGCTTAACTTGAGTTAAATACCTGAAGGACGCTTCTACATCCTCATAGACACTAGACTCTGTAGGGAACTTCCCTCTACTGCGCCCGTATCCTCGATAGTCAATGAGTAATGAGGAATATCCTAGACGGTGAAACCAAAAAGCTCGCTTCACTTCATCTCCAATGGTAGAGCCATTGCCATGCAGATACAGCCAAACAGGTGCCTCTGGTTGGGCAGCAGGAACCCACCAACCCTGAATAAAACTGATGTCACCTGAGGCTGTTTCTACAGGAAGCCGGATTTCCTCGTACTCCAAATCAAATGCCGCTGGGGTAGTTCTGATGACAATTGGCGGCTTAAAAATGAAGTACGTTTGCCGGAGATAGAGGTAAAAACCAGCACTGATGTATGCGATCGCCAATACTCCTCCACAGGCGAGAAGGAGCGTTAAAAAAAATTGCCAGGAAACTTCAATCACAGAATTAACTAAATGTTGTTGGTGGTTTGTTATTGGTTCAGAACTTACGCAGAACCTCTACATGTAGGGCACTGCCCACCCTACTACTAGCAGTAGCGTTTAAATCAGCAAATTGCGTAAGTCCTGTGGTTGTTTGTTCAAGAATACAAATAACCCAACGACTAAGCTCTGGGCAAGCCAAACCACTAACAACAAATAATGTTAGCGACTTTTCGACAAATTACCAACAACGCTGACTTTTGGTAATTTTTCTTCTGCAAGCGAAAACTTTATGATTTTTGGCGTTTTTTTTAAAATAACTTTATCTATTCATTCATCACCTCAGTTCATACTGAAAACAAAGGTTAATCACCAGGAGAAGTCAGGGCAATGAAATTCAGTGAATTAACAGCTGTAATCCTTCTATCTGCAATGAAGTTAGCGGATTCAGGAGGAACTTTGTCAAGCTTCTCTTCTATCGACCTCAATATTGGGCTACCGCAAATCGTCTGCTCAGTTTTACTAGCCACTGGCATCAGTGCAACAATTCTTTATTTATTACCCCTAACTTTAGTGGCAACTCAGTTATTTCAAGGATTTTGGGCATCCCTCGAACAAGAGTATTAATAGCATTGCCTTGATTAGGAATTAGGCACAAGCCATTAAATAGTTGGGTAAGCTCATAGCCAGCTCCGGGAAGATCGCGCATCGATCATCTAGAAGAGCTTCATCTTCAAAGGTGGCTCCTAAAAAGCCGTATTTGACACAAGTCTCGTAGCGGTTGTGGTATTTCATGTCCGGATGATTGGCATCGTACTCTACCATCCATACCTGTTCGCCTAATTCCTCTTCTAGTTCGCGATCGCGAACCGGATGTTGGATCAGCCAATCTATTTCTGCTAAATCAAATATTGGAATTTGATTGCAGTAAAAAACCTCAATACCCATAGTCACCCCTCTAAAGAAATAGATCTAACCCCTCAGTCAGGCTCAAGTTTCCTGAACTGGAAAACATTATCCAAGTTTGTCTTTCACTTATAGCAGAGCTTGGCTATTCAATTAATTATTATTTAAGAACTAAGAAATGTTCTATTGAGTATGCAACGATACAGTTAGATATATTTATTGATGATTACCTCAAACAGCCGCTTTAGTACTAAATCGACCAACCTCTTTAAGGGCATCTAGAAACGCGAAGACAGCCGGAGTGTGAAGCGCATTAGTAAGAACTGCTACTCCAATAATTCGCTCTAAAGGAACGGGTAAACTTTTCACCTGAATTCCAGCAGGTAGTGGTTCGGCGGCAAGTCGAGGCACAATCGCTACTCCCAAGCCTTGCATCACCATGCTGACCATGGTTGAATCTTCTGTTACATCGTAAGCAATGTGTAGAGGAAATTCCATAGCCCTCAAGTGGTCGCGGACTCGGATATAGCAGGCATTGGCAGAAGGAAAAATCAATGGGTAAGCCGCTAACTCCTCCCAGGTAAGCTTAGTCTTTTTCAACCGTGGAGTCGGCGGTAGCAGCACGGTATACTCATCCCGTGTAATTTCCCAGGTTTCAAATTCATTACCCGCAGGAAGAATTGTAAAGCCAATATCAGCACGACCTTCACGCAGCATTTGTTCTACACGCACATAATCACAGTACTCAGTGATGCTCACACTGATGTCTGGGAAATGACGGCGAAACCGGGCAATGACTGTGGGCAGTACATGAGTGGCTACACTACGAAAAGCTGCAAGTCTCACCTGTCCACCCTGTAAGCCTTTTTCTCGATCGGCTTCCTTCTCGATCTCTTCGAGTAAGTGAAGCACCTGACGTGCATGATTAATCACCCGTTCTCCAACTGGTGTCAAATGCGCCCCATGACGCCCTCGCGAGAGCAACATTACTCCTAACTCTTCTTCCAATGTGGCGATCGCATGGCTAACTGCCGACTGAGATAGCTCTAGGTGCAAAGCCGCTTCACTGAAATTACCCTGTTGGGCCACCGTGACTAAAGCACGCAACTGGGAGAGCTTCATTCGGCTTCTATTGATTTCTTTCATGATCGGGCTGATGCATAAGATGATTTGATTTTCGCAAAAGCGGTCAATCATTTCAGTCTTTATCTATCGAT
>DALYIW010000272.1:10710-11731 GCA_031970155.1 Coleofasciculaceae cyanobacterium CTOTU46601
AGCCAAACAACCAACAACCAACAACAATGACAAACTTTGGTGGAGAACTAGCGGCTCTAGGTGCCGCCTTTTTGTGGGCATTGACGGCGGTAGTTTATGCTCAGCTAGGTCAAAGGATACCACCCCTGGCACTGAACTTAAGCAAAGGAGTAATTGCGATCGCACTCATCTCCTTAACTCTGATTGTGCAAGGCAACTACTTATCCCCTGACATGGATGCTGTTGCTGTAGGGTTTTTGTTGTTGAGTGGTGTGCTGGGCATAGGTTTAGGCGATACATTTTACTTTGAGGCGTTAAACCACTTAGGCGCTAGGCGAACGCTGTTACTGGAAGCACTAGCCCCACCTTTATCAGCACTCATCGCGCTGATTTTTTTGCAAGAAACCTTGAGTGTAAAGGCTTGGGCAGGAATTTTTCTCACAGTATTAGGGGTTTCCTGGGTTGTCAGCGAACGAGTACCTGGTGGTGATACTAAAGCTGTCAACCCACTTCGAGGCATTAGCTTTGGTCTTTTATCAGCGTTAGGACAGGCAAGTGGGGCGGTTTTATCCCGTGCCGCCTTAGCAGAAACAACAATCAGCCCTCTGTGGAGTACGCTGTTACGCCTTGTTGGTAGCATTTTGGTTTTGCTGGTGTGGATGCCTCTACAGTCCCAAGCTTCTATGGGGTTCAAACCACTACAGTCTAAACAGCTGTTAGGAGTCATCGCTGTAACGGCATTGTTCAGTACGTACTTAGGCATCTTGCTGCAACAAACAGCTATCAAATATACAGCCACGGGGATTGCTCAAGCGCTCATTTCTACAAGTCCCTTATTTGTGCTACCGATTGCGGTGGGGATGGGTGAGAAAGTCAGTTGGCGATCGCTCGTGGGTGTATTAGTAGCCTTGGGTGGAATCGGCTTGTTATTTGCGGGTTGACACATGCTTGAGTGAAGTACAATTGCACCTCGCCAAATAAAAATCTCTCTTCCCCGACTCCCGACTCCCGACTCCCGACTCCCGACTCCCGACTCCCGACT
>DALYIW010000273.1:0-11707 GCA_031970155.1 Coleofasciculaceae cyanobacterium CTOTU46601
CCAGAACCCATAACCCCCAGTAACTGAAGGAGATAGATGATTGCAAACACGGCGAAAAATAGTCCTGCGATCGCAGTGCCTGCCCATGTAATTTTTGACGGTTGCAGTTCCTTGGGCAGCATTCGATGATTGAGGTAAAGCGTTAGCCCAGTAACAATTGGAATGTGGGCAGCTTCAATGCCTCCAGCTAACTGAAGTAAAGCAATGGGTTGACCAAAAATTAGGTAAATTCCAATGGGTAAAGCAGCAAGTAATCCTACGATGTAAGCTTTGCGTAAAAACGTTTCGTTCGTCCAGCGTCCCTGCACGCCAAACCCTTGGCAAAGAATATTTGTCCCATCAGCAAACATCCGCCCAAAGCCATCTTGAACTGACAGCGTGGTGCTACAAAAGGTAATAAAAACAATCGCAATCATAAACCAGAAACCAAATGGCCCCCAAAGATCGCCAAGCAAACTACCTAATGTTTCAGCCACCTGATTTTCTTTAGGCACTAGCCCTTGGGGATGCAGCAACTCTCCACCGAGAATCAGGAAAGATAATGCGGCTAAGAGTGCACCGACTACAGCTAAGGTGTTGGATAGGGTCATTAGAGTAGTCCAACCGCGTAGGCGATCGCATTCTTCCTGGTTAATCTGATCGGGATCGAGCGGTTCTTCTTGCTTAAGCGCCGCCGCACCATACCCTCTCGCTTCCACCCAGTAGGAATACCACATCAGCCCTGCTGCCCCTGCCAACATAAACCCTAACCAAGGCAAAATCTCCTGATATTGCACATTAGGTGGAATTTGCGGCAATAAGCCTGCTGTCAGGTTCTTCAGGTTAGGAAAAACAAAGATGGCAGCAGCAACTACGGCAACCGTGCGGGCAATCCCGACATAGGAAGAAATCTTTTCCACCGTTTTGTACTGCCCCAGGAAAACGATCGCTGCCGTCACAGCTATAATGAGCACCGTCCAAAGCTGAACCGTTCCTCCCGTTACTAGAATCAGTGCAGTAGCAGCAGCACCTGAGAGTCCGGCAACAGTGGCGATCGCTACAACCACCTGCGGCACCAAAATCAGCCAGATTGCCCAGTTCTTAGGTCCAGGAAGTCGCCTAAAACCTTCGAGTATCGTTGCCCCCGTGCAGACTGAGAAGCGCCCTACCTCGCGGTTGATAAACCATTTGAGGATGACAGCTGCAAGCAATGCCCAGAGGAGGGAATAGCCGTAGAGGGCGGCAATTCGAGGCGTAAACAGCAACTCCCCAGAACCAGCCGCAGATAGCATCCACAAAAAGCTCGGTCCCAACCACTTTAAGCGCTTCCACCCCTTTGGTGGCTTTGGTACTTCTTCAGGACTGTTCCTGTCTTGCTTTGCAGCCATCTGCGCTGAGGAATTGTACCCGTTCCTACTCCTCATCTTTGTACTATCTCCTTTACTTTTCTTGTTCCTCTCTTGACCCTCCTAGCCCCCCGATGTTTTGGGGGGAATATGAGGAGGAAGGTATGTGTATCGCCTCAAAAATTAAATGGGATTACTGTTTTACTGGAGCAACTTTTACGTTAAGCTTTACAGCCTTGACACCTTGAATTTCCTTTGCCAAGTTGTCAATCGTCGCAAGTTTCTCTGCATTAGAAACTGTTCCTGCTATTGTTACAACCCCATCTTTAGCATCAACACTGAGCAGACCACCTGGTATGTTCGCCTCTAACTTGTCGCGAACTTCACTTTCCAAGGCATCATCATCTCTCACTTTCTGCCCGTTGATGCCCATATTGTTTCGCTGCTCCCGCGCCCGAATATCAGACTCAAGCTGTGCTTGGCGGGTTTGGTTCTCCGCGTCTTTTCTTGCTTCCTTAACCTCTTCCCTCTCCGGAGTCTTGACGGGAGCGCTAACGGAATCGGGAGCTGCCTCATCAGTCTTAGCAACGTCATTATTAGTGCAAGCAACAGCTCCGAAAAAGAGAACGCCGCTGAGTGTAAATGCAGTTACTTTATTCATTTTTTATTTCCTCAATTGCATCAGTCAGATGTGTAATTTGCTCTTGTGTAAGGTTGAAGAGCAACTTGTTTACACCAAGAATGAAGAAGGAATGGCGCAACTGCTGGAGGACGCATTTTCCTCACTAAAAGTTGAATTTGGCAAAGCTTTTAAAAGCTTAATTCAAAGTTACACAATACCTGATATATTCCAGCTTCAGAAATTTTTTCAGTCACTCAGCAGGCGTTCCTTCTCTCCTTAGAGATGAGAAGACACTTATCATCTAGTAAGCCTATACAGTTCGCTCTCGACGGTTCACAATGATAACGTCAGGCTCAGTGTCAACAACACTAACAGAGGGATGGGTGCGATCGCGTGTCACGTCGGGTGCATCATAGATACCCCACTCTTGAATTCCTCGATTGCTAAGAATCGCTTCAGCGTGACGGATTTCGTTATCCGTGCCATCTACTATCACCAAATAATCCCCACGGGATAATCTGTCACTGTAAACTACGGCTCGCTTTTCAGGAATTCCCAAACCAACTAGTGCGCCAAACAAAGTACCAGTGGCGATACCAATTGCTCCACCAGAAAAGGTAGTGGCTAGAGCCGTAGCCGTAGCACCTGCTAGCATTACAGGACCTATGCCAGGAATCGCTAAAGCGCCAAGACCGACTAATAAACCGGTTAGAGTTCCTAAAACCCCTCCTGTGACTGCACCACTTGCAGCGCCTTCCTCCGCTTTATTGCCCTCGTCATCACTCATGTCGGCACCGGCAAGCTTACCACCGTTGTCGGCGTCTTTGGCAATTACGGAAACCTTAGCCATAGGAAAGCCAGCATCTCTGAGTTCGCTGAGCGCATATTCCACATCTCGACGGCTGGAAAAAACGCCGACAGCACGCTTTTGTTGGCTCAAAGCCATGCCACTGGTTCTATTCACAAGGAGAGGGGCATCATCGGTAGGTGCGGGAGCAGTGGCTAATGTATGGCTGACAGGCATACCAGTAATACCACCCATAGGTCTGATGGCATAATCGGTATGTACGGAGTTAACGCCGGGTGGGTTATAGATACCCCAGTCTTGAATGCTGTGACTGTTCAGAATTACTTCGGCTCCAGCAATCTCAATGTCGGTGCCCTTGATTATTACTAAATAATCCCCTTTGGACACGCGATCGCTATAAACTCTGGCTCGTTCTTCGGGAATTCCCAAACCAATGAGTGCGCCAAGCAGTCCGCCAGCAGCAGCACCAATTGCGGTACCGGCTAGAGTTGTAGCTAGGGCTGTGGCTACCTCACCTGCAAGTACGACTGGACCTACGCCAGGAATCGCTAAAGCACCCACACCCACGAGTAGACCAGTAATACCTCCTAATGTGCCACCAGTAAGCGCCCCAGATGCGGCACCTTCATCAGCTTTATTGCCAACATGATCGCTGACATCAACACCAGCTATATCATCCTGCCGATCTGCGTCCCGCGCAATGATAGAAACTTTGTCCATCGGAAAACCAGAACGATGTAGCTGGTTGAGCGCCTGTTCCGCATTATGACGACGGGGAAATACACCGACAGCATGTTTAAGTCGATCATTAGCCATTTTGCCTCCTTTCACAAGGTATGAATATATGTGCAACGAGCCAAAATCTCTGGCTTTTTAGCTTTCTTTTTTTAGTAGAGATTAAAAACTCTATTGCTAAAGTTAATTATTTACATACCTAAGTTTGGTGTATTTGCTTCTTAAAAGCAAGACATACTCAGGGGTTTAAAGCCAAGTTAAGTAGTTTGCTATAGATTTTTTTCTACTTTTTTTTAAACGTTTAGATAAGATTTATATACTTTAATATAGAGTTTGTCTAAACAGTAATTTTGATTAAACTAAACTGTCACCTGGAAATAGAGGAAGCGATCGCTCCTTGATTAGAAAGAGGGGTGATAGCAGACAACTCTCATTTCAAATCAATTTATTGGAAGCAAATACAGCATGATGTTCCCTTAAGCTACTGCCACTTAATTTGAGGTAACTACCAAAGGGAACTTCTCTTAAATCTTGCTAATTAATTAGGAACAATACTTAAGAGCAGCCGAAGAGATATAACCCGGAATAGGCCCTGAAATCGGGACCCAACCGTTTTCTCCACGATTCACAATGGCGACACGCTGTAGATAAGTCAATACTCCCTTGATCGGGCTATTAATTGAGGGTTCTTCTCGGACACGAGTAGTGCCTCTTACTGCAACTTCTCTACAGTTATCTAATGGTGTCGCTGTTTCAGAAGGGGGTACTGGCTGTTCGCAGGAAGTGAGATACGCCCCAAACACATACCCCTGTTGGGGAGATGAAATCGGCACCCAGCCATTGTTGCCAGTATTTTCGATGGTGACAAGAGTTTTGTCGGGTAATGAACCGATAATCGCGCCACTAGGGCTTGAGCGGACATTGAGATAAGTAGTGCGAGTGTCAACCCGGCGACAGTTGTCTGAGGCTTGCGCCAGTTCATATTTATCCTCGTTTTGGAATAATGTTTGTTCTGGGGCAGAGGATCGAATACCCGTTAGCATGACTGTACTAGCGGCAGTAGAGGAAACGGGAAAAGTCGTCAAAGCAAGCGCAATTGAGGCTGTTACCACCACAGATGATTGCCAATCAATTATCTGTTTCATGGGAAAAACTCCTAAACTTTTACAATGTATCAATATAGAAATAACAACTTTAGCTGCATTATCTATAGCAACTATGCAGTTTGATTGAGATTTACATCTAAATATTTAGTGTATTTTTGATAAAAATCAAGATATAGAACTAAGTTGGTGATTAATTTATTTATAAAAATATAGTTTGACTAAACCGGGATGTTTAGTAAGTTCAAAAAACTGATAAACCATAGATATATACTTACCTAAACATGAATTAAACAATCGAACTAGAGATATAATTTTCTAATTAACCTTCAACTAAAATGCGTGAACCACCAAAAAAAAATTTTTGGGAGCGCCTGAGTAATTTATCATTAGTCCGCTTTTTACTATTTTTTGCATCAGGCTGGGCAGTGGTACAGCTTTTAGCTTATTTTGAAACAGTGATAGTCACCTTTACCTTTGCAGCGATTATCGCTTCTTTGCTGAGCTATCCTGCTCGATGGTTGGAACGTTTTTTACCCCGTAGTGTCGCTGTAGGTTTCGTTGTCTTGGTGAGTTTTCTGACTATTAGCGGTCTGTTCGTCACCGTGGGCTTAGCTATGTTATCCCAAGGACAACAATTGCTCAATAAAATCATTGAGTTTGTTAATTCTTTAGAACCTCTAGTAAAACAACTAGAAGATTTTCTGCAAACTCAAAGTCTTCCAGTAAATTTGGATGTCATTCAAAAACCAATCAGAAATATATTCTTATCAAGACTTAGCGATATTTTCACCATATTGACATCTTTATTAGTTAATTTAATCGATTTAATTTTAATTGCTGTTATCGCTTTCTTTATGTTGCTGCATAGAACGCGACTTTGGAAGTTCGCTCTTAAGATTGTTCCTAAACACTTACGCAGGCGCTTCGCTTATAGCGTTAAGACAAAATTTGTGGGATTTTTCCAAGGACAACTAATCGTCGTTTTATTTCTCACTGTTTCTACTTTTATTGTTTTTGTAGCCCTACAAGTTCCTTTTCCATTAATCTTGTCAATAATAGCTGGCATTCTTGATATTATCCCTGGAATTGGCGCTACTTTAGGAGTTGGCATCGTTTTTTTAATTTTGTTACCTCAGAATGTTTGGCTTGCCTTCAAAGTCTTGGCAGCTTGCATTATATTGCAGCAGATCCAAGATAATTTGATTTCGCCTCGAATTATGCAAAATTCCGTTAATGTTAATCCTGTCGGTATCTTCTTTGCGTTGTTAGTAGGCGCTAAAGTCGCAGGGCTGCTGGGTATTTTTCTAGCTGTTCCGATCGCTGGATTAGTCGTTAGTTTGTTAGAAATTGACGAACTGAAAGGAGAAGCCTAGCAGCCTCAAGACAGATGTCAAGAAATGATTTTCAAGATATTCATCACTTTATTCCTCTCAGCTTGTGTGAGCCAACACGCGAATTGCCAAACCAAGCGTCCCGATCGCGTTCGATCTGCTTGGCGGCTTTCAGGTTTAACTACCATATCCCAGCATAGACAGCACCTACAATCAAAAGCGGCACGATGAAATAGGCATCGTAAACACTCAGAAGATAGAGACAAAGCCCTAAGAATAAAGGCAAAAGATACCAGAGCCAAGAGGATCTGAGCATACGAGCCTGATAGGTTAGATGATGTTTCCATTTATCTGGAAAGTGAGTCGGAGGGAACGCAGAAAGTTCCGATTTTGGGATGTGCAGCTTCCGCCAGATGATGATTATGTCCAGCAACAGCGTGAGGATTATCACTCCACTGCCAATGATTGAGAGTGTGTCTTGGTTCTGCCTGTAAATACGGTGAGCAATATCTAAAGCAAAGACAGCAATGACAGCACATGCAGCCACTGTCTCACGGATATTTCGACGTTGAGCAGAATTCCGCCGCGCATCCTACGCTTGTACCCGATAGGGTCAAGCGGTAGTTAGCGAACGACATCAAAGCGGCTTGGATAGCTGCACTCTGGGGCTGCTGCGGTTTACCCCCAGACGGAGAATTCATTCGCATCAGGGCTGACAGCGGTTCAAATAGTTCGTTTGCCAAATCCCAGCGTTCGGTTTCGACTACAAAAGCCGCTGCCATATTGGTGTAGGTGTAAGCGGCATAGTAGAGCTGTAATGGGTTATCGGGTGTGGCTTCGGCTAGTTCCTGACGCATCAGCAATAGCAACTCTCTAGCATCCCTGTAGCGACCCTGTTGCAGATAGATGTAGTTCAGCCAGTGCAAGCTGTGATAACCTTCTAAGTCACTTGGGTTAACTGGACGGTCTTTAGGCTTTTCCTGAATGTCTGCCGCAGTCCACGACGCTTCGTTCGAGGCGGCGGCTTCTGACCACATCCCCAGTTGCAGGAAGATGTGCGAAGGCATGTGCAGGGCGTGGGGGGCTGCGGGGGCGATTTTGGCGTAACGCCGTGCGGCATCGAGTGCTTTGATGGCATTTTGGGGATCGTCATAGGCATGGATGACATAGTGCGCCGCGCCAGGGTGATTGGGATTCTTTTTGAAAACGGACGAGGCGATTTCACCAGCACGTAACCGAGTTTGCAAGCTGTCAGGGTCTCCTGGCTGAATTGTCCCCATCAACGAAAGTGCATAGAAGAGTGCCGCATCTTCATCATCCGGGTACTCTCGGTAGATTTTTTCCATCGCGGCGGAGTATGCCTCGTCGCGAGCAACTTCATCGCCCTCACCGTACAGCACCTTGACAGCGTTTAAATAAGCACGCTCACGGGCTGTTAGCTCCGATGTGATGCGAATCTTGGTCAAAACCTGACGCGCTGCTTCAGTCTCTTGCGGATCGCCCCAGATTGGATGATCGTGCGCCATTGCCTCGCCCCAGTATCCCATCATGCAGCCCGGATCGATTCGTGTGGACTCGCGGAACTCATTGATCGCTACCGGGTACCAGAAGGAATGCAGCGCCGCCACACCACGCCGAACGTGTGTTTGAGCATTTTCAGCGCAGGACGTGGGGAAATCGACTGTACCTAGTGCGCCCAGTTGGGCTGGCTGCTGTGCGTTTGTCTCAGTAGCAGGTATCGTTGCTGTTTCCTGGTTAGGGAGTTGCGGGTTTGTACAGGCAGCAAGGGTCGTCGTGACGAATGCGATCGCTAAAAGTGTCGCTCCGTATGGAAGCAGCAGTCGTTCGCGTGTTGTAGGTTGAGAGGGTTGTAAACTCATGATTAATGCTCGCGTTCAAAAAATTTTGAACAATAGCTCTTTTTAACATCATGCTTCTTAAACGTTGGCAAATATGTGGATAGTTTTCGACTGTCTTTGGAATTAGTTTTTTTGACGATTTAGAGTGATTCAGAGAGATTTATTCCGCATTTATTTAAGATGTTTCTTGTATCAAATTAGATAACATTAATCCGTCGATATCGTGCCTGAACCATATAGTAGACACCATAGGCAATCAATCCGAACGCCACAATTCCCAATAACCACTGACCGTAAGATTGCCGTGCCAGTAAGTCCAACGCCCCTTCTAATCCTCTAATTTGCTTAGACTGAGCCTGACGCGCTGCCTGAATTAAGAAAAAGCCAATTATGCTATAAACAATGCCCCGTGCAGCTAGACCAAATCGACCGATGTGCGTTGCCCAAGTTTTTTCGGTATCGCTCATCTCGTTAAGTTTGAACTTTCGACGGAAGTTGGCTGTGTAGGCTTGATAGAACTCATAGAAACCTACCCCAATTACGCTCATCCCTACTGTTCCAACTAACCACTGACCAAACGGCTGAGCTAACAAGAGAGCTGTCCAGTCTCTCGAACCATAGCTATCGTCGATGTCTACTTCACGTTCGAGTTCATCATCGATGAACTCGAAAGCGGTGATAGCTAACCCACCGTAAATTAAGCCATTGCCAGCATAACTGAGTCGCAGGATAATACCTTTGGCATTCGTGCCTTTGTTCTCCGTATCCATAATCGCTTGGACAAGCCGCCAGAGTACGTATCCTGACAAGCCGATCGCAACTAAGCCGAGCAAGATTCGCCCAAACGGTTGCTTGAGGAGCGATCGCAGGGCACCCCGCGTACCAGTAGTTCTGCCACCTGGACTAAAAGCTGCCCAAGCCGCCAACCATCCGACGATCGCGTAGACTAGTCCCTTAGCGGCATAGCCGAGTCGAAAGAGCCGTTCTGCCCAAGGGTTAGTAACTACCAGATACGCTATTCGTTCTATTCGGTTCAAGGCGTTTTTAATCACTGTCATGAGCTATGCCTTCTACTGTTAGCGATTGCCTTTGGCACTGCGCTTTGCACGAGCGCATCTTCTTGTGGGGAACTGTCTTTTTCATTTTTTTCCCAATGGTTGAGTAGGTCTTTAATCAGGAGTTCATAGATCCAAATTTTAGAAACAATTACTAGCGGCACAGCAAGAAATACACCGATAAAACCAAAAAGACTGCCAAAAATGACCACGGCTAACAAAGTAACTGCTGGTAGCAACTCCACCTGTTGTTTCATAACAAAGGGCACTAGAACATAAGCCTCAAACTGCTGAATCAGAATGTACAGAATTAGCACGGCAATAGCTTTTCCAGGAGAAACGAGTAGGGCAGCAACTACCATCGGTGGTATCACGCTCAAAACGGGTCCGATATTGGGGATAAACTCTAATAATCCCGCGATGATGGCGTTAGCTAACGCTAGCGGTACGCCCAAAATCAACAGACCAATAAAGCTCACCACAGTAATAACTGCCATATCAATGAGCGTGGCACTCACCCAGCTAACAAGAGTGCTTTCACACTCGGCGAGAATTTCACAGGCACGCCGACGATAAAAGGCAGGAAACAGTAGTATTAAACCCCGTCGGTAGGGTGCAGGATTTGCTACTAGCATGATAATCAGAACTAAGACTAGTAACAGGTTAAGAATAATTGCCAGTAGATCGGAAAACCAAATATAGGCATTGTTTAACATCCCAGTTATCAAAGGTTGAAGTCTGGGAAGAAAATCGCTGATGCTACGGACATTTATCAGTCTCTCCGGAAGCCAGTTAGAAAGCGAATTTATCCAATCGCCCAGACTTCCTAAACTGATAGGCACGAGGTTACCCAATTGTTCCAATTGCTGAGCAAAGGATGGTCCAATCAGTGCAAACAGAATAAATAAGATTCCTAGTAAGGAAATAACTGTTAGTGCGATCGCAATACCTCGCTTAACTCCTGAGCGCTGGAGCCAGCGTACAATTCGGTTCAAGACAACTGCAAAAACCACTGCTGCAAAGGCCAGCAAAAGGATTTGCCGTATTTGCCAGAGAATATAAAGAGAAACGGCAAAGGCAAGGAAGCCGATTAATTTCCCTAAACTCACAACTGTAGCCTCCATTTTTTGGCTCTTTCAATTGAGTTGGGCAATAAAAGTTTCCACTTCTTGGCAAAACTTAACAGTAAAAGCTGAGCTTAACTCTTGTCAGTCTCGGCTCTCAGCTTTGGCAACCAAACCTTTTTTATGTTGATTAACCATTCTTCATACTGTTTTAGGATGTGAATTTATAGCGCTCAGTAAGTCTAATTTTGGGTTATTCCATCGGGCATTATTGCCCCAGTTAGATTTGCCTGAATCAGTATCGTTCCACTTAAATCTGCTCCACTTAAATCTGCTCCACTCAGGTCTGTTCCACTCAGGTCTGCTCCACTCAAGTCTGCCCCGCTCAGATTTGCTCCACTTAGATCTGACCAAGCTAAAGATGCCAGCGTTAGATTTGCCCTTTTAAGGATGCTATTACTCAGGTTTGTCGCCCAAAGGATGGAGCGACTTAAATTTATCCCACTCAGGTTTTGTCCAACTAAATGTGCGTTGCTCAGTTTTGTTTCCGGAAAATTTCGCTCTCCTGCTGCATAAAGCTTCAAAAGTTCAAAAGTAGTCATAAGCATCTGCTCCAATTGTTTGATATGCATCTTCATGTAAGCTTGGGCACCAAGATGGTCAAGCCACCCGGAATGCACTCAATTTCAACTGGTGTTGTTCCAATGAGTTCACCATCCAGTGCCACTTTTTGAGGAGGCTCTGTTGTGACCTTAACGGAGCGATCGCGAAAATAACTAATATCCGATCGTTCTACCGCAATCCCCTGTTGGGCAGTCTTCAGTAAGTGGAAGCCAGCGCCAATTGCCGCCGCCGCATTTGCCGGAGTTACAATCGTTATGTCCAGCATCCCATCGTCTGTAATCACGGCTGCTGGTCCTTGAGCCAGAATGGAGGTTACAGGCGCGGCATTAGCGACAGTAACGGCCGCTGCATTCAGAACTGTAATCACCTTGTCTTCTGTTTCGATGCAGGCTTCAAAGAATTCCATTTGCCACAACTGCTTTAGCCCACCTAGGATGTAAGCTAGGGAGCCGAATCGATTTTTGGCGGTTCGCTCACTATGTTCAACCATCTTTGCTCCCAGTCCAATCCCTGCTAGAAGCATCATTGGTTGATTGTTGCATCTAGCCGCATCCACCACGCGGTTACACCCATTTAAGATAGTCTGACAGGCTGCCTCAAGCGTGTCTGGAATCCCTAAAGCTCTGGCAAAGGCATTGGCTGTGCCTCGTGAAATCACCCCTAATGGAATAGAACTTCTAACCAAAGCTGAAGCCGCTGCTGATAGGGTGCCATCACCACCGGAAACGATGATCGTTGATGCTCCTTCCTTCACTGCTGCGCGAGCAAGTTGGTCAGCATCTACCTCTTTTGTCGTCAATCGAATGTCTAGATCGATATCTGGTTCGAGTAGTTCGCGAATCCTCTGAAGGTCAGCTTCCGAATCGCTCTGACCAGCAACAGGATTATGAATTAAGCAGGCTGAACGCTTCATATTATTGCAAAGCGTGAATCGCTTCTGTTAAAAAGCCGCAGCTTCACTAAAATCAAATCCATAAAATGAAGAGGAAAGCAATTTGCTTCCCTCAACTTTTGAGTTCCACCGTTTAATCTTTTGCTGATGGATATACATTTTGAGCAATAAGTACGGGTTTTTGACTATATTCTGCTTCCAGCTTTCTTTGCAAAGTCAAATCCCAGTTTAAATCGTATTCCCTCTCAATGTCGGCGACAACAAAGGGTCGGAGTACACCCGTTAC
>DALYIW010000274.1:0-11639 GCA_031970155.1 Coleofasciculaceae cyanobacterium CTOTU46601
AATGATTACAGAATTATCCGGCGGCTAATTTTCAAGCCTTGTTACAGCGAAGAATCTTGGGAAAATCCTGGAAAGAGATTTCAGTAGAATTTGACATTAACATCAAAACAATTAGTAGTTTTTTTTATCGTTGTGTCAACAAGTTTTCTTCAAAATTAAAAGAATATTGCATCAATTAGTAACTTAAGCTAAAGACTAAAAATGATGAAAAACTTATCAGAATCTTTAACCTTCACTGTTCCTCTAAGCTCCTGTGCTCATCACCTAGCTGAACAGTTTCGCAGAAAGCAAAGCAATCAAAAGAAAGGCAAACAGGTATATCTCAACACCTTGGCAGTGTCTGCTGTAAACTTCTACCTGCGTTGTATGGGTATTGAAACTGACTGGGAAGTTAGCCAGAGTCGTAACCTGGTGATGCTATCGGTTATGGATGTCGCCGATGTGGAAATTCCCAACCTAGGCAAATTAGAGTGTCGTCCGGTGTTGCCACAAGATAAAGTTGTCTACATTCCGTCAGAAGTTTGGTCAGACCGAATTGGGTATGTGGCTGTACAGTTTGACGAATCGTTAAGGGTAGCGACGCTGCTGGGATTTAGCCCAACGGCAGGTAACGGGGAGTTACCGATCAGCGAATTGCGATCGCTAGAAGATTTGCTAGAACACCTGCGTCAAATCCAGCAAACCAAACAAGTCAAGATGCGGGTAAACCTCAGCCAATGGTTTGAGAATCTTTTTGAGACAGGTTGGCAATCCGTTGAAGCGCTGTTCGGCAAAAATCAAGAGAACTTAGCTTTCAGTTTCAGAAGTCCTTCTGGGTTGAGTGAGTGTCAAGTTAAACGAGCTAAACTAATTAACTTGGGACTGCAACTAGGGAGTCAATCAGTAGCGCTACTGGTAGCGTTAGCGAAGCAGGCCGAAGTCCACCCCACTGAAGCCATAGCGCCAGAAGCTGATCGGAAGGTAGGTATCTTGGTACAAGTACATCCAGTGGGTGAAGAAACTTATTTGCCACCTAATCTCAGACTAGCTTTGCTCTCACAAGCAGGAGATATTCTCCAAGACGTTCAATCGAGAAGTCAAGATAACTACATTCAACTAAAACGATTTCGAGGTAACCCTGGAGAAAGTTTTAATATCCAAGTTGCTTTCGGTAATGCCACTATGACAGAGACTTTTGAGATTTAAGTGCTCTTGTGTCATTTGGAAGGATGAGGGATGAGTAAATTAGTTGTCTTGAGCTTAGGAAATGGTGACCTAAATAACGGCTTTCAAACCGTTACAGCTCAGCTTTGGGAAGCTGACGACCCCCACCCGATGAAATTTACTGGCAGTTTACCAGCCGCACCTGCTCTTCCCCAACTCTACCGAGATTGGCAGCTACTCTACTGTGCTCTCTATCAACGCCTGAGACTCCGCCTCGAAATTAATACATCAGACGTAACTAATGTTTCCTCCGCTGACTTTAGCGACTTGTGCCAACGCTTGTCAAACACCATCAATGCTTGGTTTAACTCGGAGCCATTTCGCAACATTGACCAGCACTTACGAACGAAATTAAATTCCTCACATGAAATTCGAGTCATTATTGAAACCAATGACAATCTAGTGCGGCGACTCCCTTGGCATCTGTGGAACTTCTTTGAGCATTACCCATTAGCAGAACTTGCATTGAGTGCCCCGGAGTATCAACGACCGAAAAAATCATGCACCAAAAAAACTGGAACTAAGGTTAGGATTTTAGCCATTTTTGGTAATAGCAAGGGAATTGATATTGAGAAGGACAAGGCTTTTCTAGAGCAATTATCAGACAAGGCACAGACAAAATTTTTAGTAGAGCCGCAACTAGAGGAATTAAATGACCACCTTTGGGAACCAGAAGGCTGGGACATCCTCTTTTTTGCTGGCCATAGTTGCAGTCAAGAACAAGGGGTTCTTCAACTCAATCAAACAGACAGTTTAACGCTTGATCAATTAAAGTATGCTCTGACAAAGGCGATCGCACGGGGCTTAAAACTAGCGATTTTCAACTCCTGTGATGGCTTAGGCTTGGCGCACGCTTTGGCAGATTTGCACCTTGGGCAAGTGATTGTCATGCGAGAACCAGTATCAGATCTGGTGGCACAAGAATTTTTAAGGCATTTTCTGAGAGCCTTTTCAGGTGGACAGTCTTTATATGCTTCGGTGCGAGAGGCACGAGAAAGGCTGCAAGGACTAGAGAGCAATTTTCCCTGCGCCAGTTGGTTACCTGTGATTTGCCAGAACCCCGCCGAAGCACCGACTAGCTGGCAACAGTTGTGCGGTGTTGAAAAGCACGATTGTGCAAAAGGCATCGCTGAACAACAGAATAGGCAAATCTTGCCCTGCGGTCGCCGTCTTAAAACAGTGCTTCTTTTGAGTGTGGTTGTAACAGGGTTGGTCATGGGAGTGCGGCATTTTGGGATGCTCCAGACTTGGGAGTTGCAGGCTTACGACCATCTAATGCAGCTGCGATCGGCTGACCTTCCGGATCAGCGCCTCCTGATAGTGACTGTTGATGAAGCGGATATCCAGTATCAGAACCGGATGGGGATGAAAATGCGATGGTCGCTATCGGATCAAGCACTTGCTCAACTCCTAAAAAAACTGGAGCCGTATCAGCCCAGAACTATCGGCTTAGACATCTATCGTGATTTCTCTGTAGACTCTAATTATCCAGATTTAGCGACTCGTCTACAGCACGATAAGCGACTGATTGCCGTGTGCAAAGTTTCTGCTGCTGCTGATAGCGCACCGGATGGCGTTTCCCCTCCTCCTGAAGTCCCAGAAGAACGCCTGAGCTTTAGTGATTTTGTGGCAGACGACGGTGACATTGCCCGTCGCCAGCTTTTGCATTTGACCCCTCCTCCTACATCTCCCTGTGCCGCCGAATTTGCCTTCAGCCTCCAGATAGCACTTCACTACCTGGGATCACAAGGAATTAAGCCCCACATCACCTCGTCAGAGGATTTGCAGATTGACAACGTTGTATTTAAGCCATTAAAAGCCCACACTAGCGGCTATCAAGGAATAGATGCATCGGGTTATCAACTCCTAGTCAATTATCGCTCCCTTCGCTCTCCCCAAAACATTGCTGAGCAAGTCTCTCTCAAAGATGTCCTTAATGACCGGGTTAACCCTAAGTTATTGGAGTCATTGAAGGATCGTATCGTTCTGATTGGCATTACCGCTCCAACCACTACTGATTATTGGAAAACCCCCTACAGCGCTAGAACACAGCCTAGCCACAAGCAAATACCGGGGGTGTTTGTACAAGCGCAGATGGTGAGCCATATCCTCAGTGCCGTTCTGGAGAGACGACCTTTGTTTTGGTGGTGGCCTACTGGGGTTGAAGTCCTTTGGGTATGGGGATGGTCATTGGTGGGAGCAACTCTAGCATGGTGCATTCGGAAGCCGCTGCCCCTTGGACTGGCTGGCGTAACAGCTCTCTTGACACTATTTGGAATCTGCTTTGGCATCTTTACACAGGCAGGATGGATACCACTCGTCCCGCCGATATTGGCGTTAGTAGCAACCCAAGTAGCGGTTGTGTGGTGTTTCACACCGCGTCCCTAGTTCGGAAACAGCAACAAACATTTGGACTCTCAATTATGAACAAGAAGAACTTACTTCTCCAGCAGATGAAACTTGCTTTTGTTATCCCTTTAGTACTCGTTAGTTTTACAAGTTGTCTCCCACAAGTGTGGGCACAGGTTGCCGAATCAGTTAGCAACCCTCTCGATAGCACACAAAGCCACTTGGCACAGCTCAAATTTCCCGACAGGGGCGCACCCACTGGTCGTCGCCGAGGAGGGACAGGTCGTGATGAATGTCCAGCATTAAATCAGCCTATTACTGCCTTGGTGCCTGGTGAAGAGGCTTCGGGTGAGAATCAAAGCTCGAAATCTTTCTTGGCCTCAACAGTTGCCGAGTATCCAACCTTTTGGGTTTATGTTCCCGATTTACCCACGAACTTGCGCTCTGGAGAATTTGTGTTGCAGGATGAAGCAGGGGATGATGTCTACCGGACATCACTGACACTGCCTGGAAAGCCTGGTGTTATTAGCATCAGCCTGCCGTCGAATCCTCAATACTCTCTCAAGATAGACAAAAAGTATCGTTGGTACTTCCAAGTTTATTGTGGCGAGAAGCAAACAAAACCTGAGTATTTTTATGTTGACGCATGGGTGCAACGGGCTGCTCTGACTCCGGTGCTTGAGAGTCAGTTAAAGACGGCAAAACCAAGAGAGTACATTGCCTATGCTGCCAATAATATTTGGTATGATGCTCTAACTAATTTAGCTGACCTCCGCCGTACCGATTCACAGAATGCCATGATTAAGGATTGGGCTGATTTATTAAGCTCTGTTGGTTTGCAAGACCTTGCCCAAGCCCCCATTGTTGAGCGCTATAGCCCCGAACGATAGGATGAAACCGAAAATGCCTTTGCCTTTAGGTGATTCTGTAGCTTACAACCAATTTCCGACTAGAACGTAAGGGGCCCAGAAATACGGACGTTTTTCTTTATTCAGGACAGCAATTTGAGCTTGCCGGAGTGCTTCGGCTTTAGTCACTCCAGACTTTAAATCTTGGTAGAACCGACTCATCAGTTCGGTAGTGGATTCATCGTCTACTGACCACAACGTTGCCAGCGTACTACGTGCCCCCGCTCGCACAGCCACTCCCGCCAGTCCTAAAGCCGCTCGTTTATCTCCCTCAGCCGTTTTGCAGGCACTGAGGACGAGTAATTCGATGGTGCCAGACTCTTTAGAGTCACTCTGCCTGAGTAAGTTATCAAAATTCTTGACCTTGAGGAGGTTATCCCAAGTGAGAATATAGGTTTCTTCGGGGTTGGAACTGAACTTGCCGTGAGTTGCTAGGTGAACCACAGAGAAGGGAGCTGATTTGAGTTCGTTTTGCAGGTTTGTTGGGGTAAACGTCTGATTGAAGAGTACTTCACTTTTGGATACTTCGGACTGAATGCGCTGCAATTCGCGAGTCACGTTTGGCAGTGCTGCAAACTCTCGACCTTCAACCAGGCGTTTTTCGCTGACTCCGGCAGTTAAGGCGTTTAACTGGACTCGTTGCAAGGGTTTAGGGTTAACGAGTTGCAAACCTGGGGTTAAGGCGATCGCATATTTCTCTACTAGATATTTCTGCTGTTGTTGGTCGTAGAGGACTGCCATTGGAATATTCCGCAAAGAACCATCCAGTACAAACACCAAGGTTTTGATGCCACTGTTAACTAACTCAGCTTCAGCCGGACGGATTAACCAGTCATATATCTGTTGAGACTGCTGCTTAACCTGAGAAGTTCGAGTCAGATCGGGTAAGTATTTCCGCAGAGAAGCTACGGTGCTGTCTACTTGCTCCTGGGCAATAGTCGTCGTGTAGTGACGCAGTTTCTCTTGTTGGGCTAACTTAACGATGATTTCCAATCGGTTATCCAGAATAATCGGATAGATAACTGCTGTTGAATTCGCCTGGTCAACCACTTGGTCAATATCCACCTTGGCAACCAAACAGGCTTCCCGAAAGAAGTTGTCTAATTCTGCCAACTGGAGAGATTCAATAACATTACGGGCTTGGCTAAGATTTTCTTGACTAGGTTCAGAATTTGCCTCAGTTAGTAACAGCAAATCAACGAACTGCCGATAGACAGGTTCCACACTTTCTCGAAAGGAAAACTGAACGTCTGGATTAATGGCGACTAAATCGCTACGGAGAGACTTTAGAGTTTTGTACGCTTCATCGTAAGCGAAGAGTGCTCTTTTAATATCTCCCTTAGTTTTGAGTAAACGTCCTAACTGCCATTGCCACTGATAGGCAATATCTGACGCATCAATAGTTTGGGCGATGAGCAAAGCTTTCTCTGTGAGGTCTTGGGCATTAGAGAATTGCTTGGTTTGTTCGTACAAGCCACCGAGACTACCGAGAGCATAAGATACAGATCGCTGGTCTTTGAGGCTTTCGGCTTGCTGAACCCCAGTCGATAACAGCTGAGCAATATCTAGCCATGAAGGGGTGTCTGTAGTAGTGTTTTGTTTTAGTTGCGTAAGACTCTGGGCAAAGTTAATGCGGGCATAGACCGCCATCCGACTGGGGGGCAAGTTGGCAATTTGAGACTGGATTTGAGGCCACAATGCCTGAGCGGCGCTGAGTTGCTTGGTTTCCAGCAGTAAACTTAGTTGATTGAGTTGAGCCTGGATTCTCTTGGTAGGTGAGGTGGATATGGCAGCAGCTTTCTGGTAGAACTCTAAAGCGGTTTTGGTATCAGCTTGAGCGCGAGCGGCGTTGCCAAGACTGAGTTGTGCATCACTGACAGCTTGAGGAGATTGCAAGGTTTGAGCTACTTCCAAACTCTGCTGCAAGACACGCCGAGATTCGCTTAAATTACCGACGACTCTGAGGGTGTTGCCGAGGCTTCGCAGTCCTGTAGCTTTGAGCAGTGGGTCGGGTTGATTTTCGAGAGTTTGTTCTAGCTGGGTTAATATTTTGTGTGCTTGAAGATAAAGCCCCAAAGCTCTCAACGCTTGAGCTTGGTTAATGCGGCTACGGGTCACTGCTGCCTCATCACCTACTTTTGCATAAATAGACTCGGCTCGTTGCCAGGTTTTTAGGGCTGGTTCAGCTTTCGAGGTGGCTAATTGCAGACGACCTTGGATATCTAGGGCTTGGGCGAGAATTTGTGATTGCTCTTTTGATGTGCCTAGATTTTGCCCTGTCTGTAATAGGTTCAGACTTTGGGTAATGGCTTGCTCGGCTTTTTGCCACTGTCCTAGTTGCTGATAAGCCAATGAGAGATTGCTCAATGTAATGGCTTGTTTGAGTCCATCTCCTTGGGCTTTAAAGGTATCTGCTGCTTGTTGCAAGAGTTCAGCGGCATCATTAAACCGTTCGGCTTCGTACAAGGTTTTGCCCTGTTCAACTAAGTCTTGGGCATTGGTGGCACTTTGAACGATCGCAGTTTCCGCCGCCATATGAGCGAAGCTGGGTAAGGCCGCCGCACCTAAAAACAGAGCTAAAAGTAGCAGGATGGTTGCCTGACGATTTGCGATCGCCTGCACTTGCTTTAGTCTGTGTCGGACTCTACGGAAAAATCCAGACCGTTCCGATAGCATATTCTTTACCTATTGTCAAATACCTACCTTGCTTTCGATTGAGGCGCACCGCAAGAATTTGGTGTTTGCCAGGGACTATGGGGTGTGACGGTGGGCGCAGTAGCTATGAGTACCACCTGTCCTTTGTCGTTGATCACCCACCCTTGAGCTTCTACCAGTGGCGCTGGCGTGGCGTTAGTCGTCTTTGTGGAAACTGTTGAAGTAGAGCGATTTTCTTGTTCAGAGTTGAGAGGAACCCAATCTACTTGGACATCATCACTGCTGAGGGCTTCCTTGGGATTGGGCGGTAAGCCACCACGGCCTGTAACTACAAATCGACTTCCCTCTTGTCCCCTAATAGCTTCACAGCCTTGAGCAATTTCCGCAGCCTCAAAGTCTGCTGGTAATTCCTCCAGTCGTCGATCCGGCGTGATGATTTCCAGTTTGCCGTTAATTCCTAACTCAGAACTTGCCGTAAAATCGCTTTCTGGGGTGCGGAAACCGCGAAACTGTCTGAACCCAAACACACCTGCTGCTGTGGCACGAGCAACTCCTCCGTTTCCTTGGATGGCACTGGCTACGATGTCGCTATTTTCTGGGAGAAAGGCCAGGATAAAGCCATTAGGAATCTCAATCTCAACATTGCCGCCATTGCCAATACCTTGTGCCGATGCGGAAATTTCACTTTGATAGCGCATTCGGATTTCGTCTTGCACCCGCAAGCGAATGTTGCCGCCATTCCCTGAAGCGGTTTCAGTCGTGAGTTTGCCGTTGTTGTTCAACAAGATTGAATCGGCTGTGACTTCTAAATCACCTGGATTCCCCGAACCTGTACCATTAACTGTGACTTGTCCCCCGTTTTGGATAACTAATTGCCCCGTTTCAATTCTGATGCCTTGGGCGTTGCCGGAACTGCTGCTGTCGAAAAACAAACCTGAACCCGTACCGTTGACTTCCACTAAATCAGCGTTCACCGCCAAAGTTCCTGCCCGGCCTGTGTTAGAAGTCCTCGCTGATACTCGTCCTCCATCGCGCACCATTAAACGTGGGGTGTTAATTCTCAAATCTCCGGCATCTCCGGCATTTGCACTCTGGCTAGCCGTATCAAAATTCAAGCGACTGTTGTTACCCTCAACCGTGACGGCATCAGTGGCATTTACCCGTAGACTGCCAGCGCGGCCTGCCCCAAAAGTATCGGCTGACACCTGCGCCCCATTCTGAACAATTAACTGTCCCGTGTTCACTATCAATTCTCCAGCATTCCCAGAACTCATAGTTCTGGCAAACAGCCCACTAGGAGAACCTCCCTGACTCTGCCCATCTAAGAAAACTAGCCTAGCGTCTTGAATAATCACATTGCCTGCATTCCCTTGTCCATCAGTTGAGGCAGTAAGTCGAGCGCCATCAATGAGTGACACTGTTGCAGCTTTGATGTCGATATTGCCACCCTTACCGACAGCCTCTGCTTCCACCAGACTGCGGATCTCAGCACCTGCAACAGAAACAGTATCTCTTGCCCACACTGTCACATTCCCCGCATTCCCTTGTCCATAAGTTGAGCTGTCAATTCGAGCGCCATCTCGTAACGAGAATGAGCCGGAGTTAATAGTAATATTACCCCCAGTGCCTGGCCTCGCTCCTACAAAGCTGAAAATCCCACTGGGGGTTGTGCCTCGGTTCCCAGCAATATCAACAGCGCCAGTAACATTAATATTGACATTCCCCGTATCCCCTTGTCCTGTTGACTGGGTATCAAATGTCTCAGTAAAGGTTCTCAGTTGAGCGCCAATGAGTGATAGTGTTGCAGCATTGATGTCGATATTGCCACCCTTACCGATACCAGAAGATTCCACTCTGCTGACAAGGTCAGTATTTGCAAGAGAAACAGCATTAAGTGCACGAACTATCACATTCCCCCCATTCCCTTGTCCAGAAGTTGCAGCTTGAAGTTCAGCGCCAATGAGTGACACTGTTGCAGCATTGATGTTGATATCACCACCATTACCAACACCCCTTGGTTCCACCCGGCTGCGGATCTCAGCACCTGTAACAGAAACAGCCTCTCGTGCTTGTACTGTCACATTCCCCGCATTCCCTTGTCCAAGGGTTGAAGCATCAAGTCGAGCGCCATCTCGTAACGAGAATGAGCCGGAGTTAATAGTAATATTACCCCCATTGCCAACTGCCCCCGTTTCTAAAAAGCTGAAAATCCCCCCACCGGGAAGACCGTCTCTCCTCCCAGCAATATCAACAGCGCCAGTAACATTAATATTGACATTCCCCACATCCCCCTGGCCTGCTGGCTGGGTATCAGATTCTTCACGAGTAATGGTTTGAAGTTCAGCGCCATCAATGAATGATAGTGTTGCAGCATTAATGTTGATATCGCCACCCTTACCGACACCCCCTGATTCCACCGTGCTAAAGATGGAAGCACCTGTAAGAGAAACATCATTAAGTGCACGAACTATCACATTCCCCGCATTCCCTTGTCCATAAGTTGAGGCAGTCAGAGAAGCGCCATCTTGTAATGAGAAGGAACCCGAATTGATAATAATGTTACCCCCATTTCCTTTTGACCCCAAACCCACAACATTGCTAACCTCACTCTCATTGCCAGCAACTCTGATTTCCCCGGTAGCATTGAGCGTAATATCTCCTGCAACAGTTTCAGGTGTCCCCAAACCTTGCCCAATACCAGCACTTAAAACACTTCCTCCTAAAATCTCTAGATTCCTGGCATTGACGGCAATATTACCGCCACCAGCCCCTTCTACATATATACCTGCTTGATTGGTAAGGGATACCGAAGTTCGCGCAACATTCTCAGGAAATATCAAGCTGAGATTATCGCCATCTACACCCAGCAAGACAGTACCAGATTCTGTCAATCCTCCTAATTCAACTCGTCCACTATAAGCATTTAATTGCCCACCATCCATGCTGACGTTACTACCCACTAGCAGTAAACTTTTACCATCTGGTACTTGTAAACCAAACACGTCAAAGCCTGCTGGATCTGTTCCTGTGGGTGCAGCTGAGTTATTTTGAATCGCTGCGTTTTGATTAATCTGATTAAACAGCAATGCTGAAGGATTAACAGTCAACAACTGTGAAGGGATATTTTGATCAGTAGCGCTAAAAAATCCTATATTTCCAAATTGCACGGCATTGGCTGTACTTGCCACAAATGAACCACCAATATTTAAGCTGGCATTTGCACCAAATACAATTCCGTGAGGATTAATTAAAAATAGGTTGGCATTGCCATTTGCACGACCGAGAGTTCCTAGAATGTTGGAAGGGTTAGCGCCCGTTACTCGACTCAGGATGTTCTCAATTTCCGGTGGATTGATGAACAAGGCTGAACGTCCATTCCCAACGTTAAATTCCTGAAAACTGTGGAAGAGGTTAGCGCCTCTAGTTGCTCCGCCATTGATTTCGTCAACCGCGCCTGTGGATGTCACCGTAGAATTTTGATTGCCTAGTGTGGTATCGGGGGTGATTTGGGCTAGTGCGCTACTTGTAGAAGAAGCGATCGCGAAGCATCCCATCACAGCGATCGCTAAATTGAACTTTGTGCACCCATGGCTCCAGCTTGGCATCATCACACCCTCCACCTCTGTCCAAGTAATAGTTGTTGAGTCAACTTCACAATCAACTGCCTTTAGGATAGACACGACTCAAATGTCAGATTCTTAAGGTATCGTTACGAATCGCGGCGAAGATGTGCGATCGCTAATTGACAGGACTTACGCAAATTTCTCATTACGAATCGCCATTTCTAGGGGTGAACGGCCGTTCACCCCTACGATATGTGGTGTCCATGGGTAAGTCCTAATTGAGTAACCCGCACAACAAGACTGGAGACGTTTCGGTGGAACGTCTCTACGACTAGACAATGGGTCTGTCAAAGCGGCTTCTAATCTATGCATATTAATTTAATTTTGTCAAGTTAATAGCCAGAGGTCGATTGAGGCGCATCGCAGGTATTAGGTGGAAGCCAGGGACTATGGGGTGTGACAGTGGGCGCAGTAGCTGTGAGTACCACCTGTCCTTTGTCATTAATCACCCACCCCTGAGCTTCTACCAGAGGCGCTGGTGTTGCGCTAGTTGCATTCTTGGACATCGCTGGACTAGAGCGGTTTTCTTCTCTAGGGTTGAGAGGAACCCAATCTACTTGGACATCATCGCTGCTGAGGGCTTCCTTGGGATTGGGTGGCAAGCCACCACGACCTGTGATGATAAAACTGCTTTGTGCTTGAGCGCTACCCCCAGTACAACCTTGTGCTACTTGGGTATCAACTGGTGCAACTGGCAAGTTGACTAATCCACGGCTGGGGTCAACATCTGGAGTGTTAATTTCCACAGTGCCATTAATCCCAAGTTCAGAACTAGCGTTGATGTCACTAAAAGGTGTCAGCTGAGGACGGTTTTCCAGCCCGAAGATACCTTGAGCGGTGATTTTGATATTACCTCCCCTTCCTCGGTCAGCATTGGCAATGATGTCGCTGTTTTCACTCT
>DALYIW010000275.1:0-11627 GCA_031970155.1 Coleofasciculaceae cyanobacterium CTOTU46601
GCCTTTGCTTCCACGGTTATTATCCACTTGTGACAGTCAAAGGGCGGAATGTGGGTTATTATTACGCTTAGGAGTGAGGGGTGTCACCCCCTATTTATGAAGTGTTGATGAAGGGTGAGTGTGCGATCGCCAATCCTCTTATACAAACGTCCTTTTTGCCAAAACACTACTGGGACACGCGATCGCTTGCGTCGGGTACCTAGTGACTTCTCTCCGGGTAAGTGAAGGCGATTATCCTTTCCGCTTTGAGGAAGACTACACAGAGAAAAGAGCGCGATCTGCGCTTTGCTGCTTACGCACCATGCTCCGCAAACGCAGCAGCGCTTCGCTATCGCACCCGATGGCGAGGGGTAGAATGAGTGCAATTTCTTGCCCGCTTTCATTTATTGGGAGGTTGGGCGTTGTTAAAATCCAGTCGGCTGGATTTTAACAACGATATAAGTTGTTCACACCGTAGGCAAGTTCACGCTCTTTCTGGAACAAAAGCAATAGCTTTAGAAGACGAAAGTGCAACAGGTGCAGCGCCTCTGGAAGTCCGGCGTTTGCTTAGGTGAGATATTGCTATTGTCTACACAGAACTCCTCGCGACGACGAGACACTTTTCCGGGGAATGCTCAAACGAATTAATGACCTGGTTTGAGAATTTACTGGATTACTTCGAGAGCGAAACAACCAAACGAAACTAAAGCGTCAAAAATCTTGGAGCGCGAATTCTCACAAGCCGTGTCGTCGCTTGGCGCTTGCCAACAAGAAAGGCGCTCGCGCTGCGAGGGGGTCGTCACTTTTATCCCGACGTTTGCATAATAGCGGTTAAGTCTGTACGTTGCTCGCAGTCCTTTAACCCAAGGAACATCCCCGTGATACCCATTAACCTGGACTTCTTAGTTGGCGCAATTACCGATATTGTCAGTCCTACCGCTTTTATAAAGGACAAGCTCCAGCGCAATGAGACAGTCATCAAATTATTAAAGAAATTTAACCTTGACCCCGACCATCCGCCAGCAGATTTCAGTGGGGTTTACGCTTACGCTTTGGTAGAGTATGGCGTTGGCAAACCCAAGCCAATCCTCGCTCTTTTCCGGCAACAAGAGATTCAAAAGATTTTCCGCAAAGCTTTAGACCAAAATAATCCTTCAATTCTCCTCAAAGAAGGCGAAGCGTTTCTAGACGGGTATGCATTAGGGGATGAAATCCGAGAACTGGGAATTGACGCCCACAGAGAATTGGCGGCGTTTGCCACTGTGTTTATCGAAGTGGCTAAGCGATCGCGCACACCGGCTGAAGTTCTCACTAACCAGCAGATAGGCTCCTTACATAAAAGGATAGAAAATATTCAACAACGCCTCGACAGGCTCCCGACACTAGAGGGAATTCGGACAGAGATGGCGCGATTGGCGGCACAGGATTACCCAGCACTGCCAGCAGCGTCCCCTTCAACCCAAAAGAATTGCAGGGCATTTGTATTAGCTCAGCAGATGAGAGGTTGGTTTGAAACCTTGGGCTATCGCTTTGAGCGGTATGAGGTTTGGGAAGATACCTATTTTGAGTGGATTATCAACATCCCAGTACGGCGGAATCGGTACGATCGCATTCTCGTGCGTGGGATTGAGGGAGAGGCGGGAATTAAGGATGTGGCGGGGTTGCGCCAATCAGTAGAGGAGCAACGAACCGATGAAGGATGGCTGGTGACAGCAAGGCGTATTTCACGGGCAGCGCGTGATGAAGTCGAGAAGGAGGAAAATCATCACCTGGGCTGCTATACCTTCGACGAACTTCTCGATCAGGATGCTGAGTTCAGTGGATATCTCGACTGGTTGGAAGAAGAGGTCAAACGCCGGGACATTGAGAAAAAGTATGTTCCGCTTGCCTGTACGAAAGAAGAGTTCGACCCTGTTACCAAGCGCAGGTTAGCCGTCAGTCGCTACGACGAACGCGACGGTTGGATTGACGGTTACATCGACCTCTGGCTTGATGACCCAGCTAAAGAGCATATCTCAATTTTGGGAGAGTTTGGAACAGGCAAGACTTGGTTCGTCTTCCATTATGCTTGGACAGCGCTGCAACGCTATCGCGATGCCCAAAAACGTGGTCTTGAACGTCCTCGACTGCCGTTAGTGATTCCCTTGCGGGACTATGCCAAGGCGGTGAGTGTTGAGTCTCTATTTTCCGAATTCTTCTTTCGCAAGCATAAGCTACCTATACCTCACTACGAAGCTTTTGAGCAACTCAACCGCATGGGTAAGCTGCTGCTGATTTTCGATGGTTTTGACGAGATGGCAGCTAAGGTCGATCGCCAAGCAATGATTAACAACTTTTGGGAGTTGGCGAAGGTGGTAGTGCCGGGGGCTAAGGTAATTTTGACCTGTCGCACGGAGCATTTCCCAGAGGCACAAGAAGGAAGGGCGCTGCTCAATGCCGAATTGCAAGCTTCGACGGCTGCTCTAACTGGCGAGACACCTCAGTTTGAGGTGCTGGAATTGGAGAAATTCAACGACTCCCAAATCCGTCAGGTGTTGTCGTTGCAAGCGGCACTCGCTACAGTTGAGCAGGTTATCAGTAATCCTCAACTTTTGGATTTAGCGCGTCGTCCGGTGATGACGGAATTAATTTTGGAAGCGTTGCCGGATATCGAAGCGGGTAAGCCAGTGGATATGTCGCGGGTTTACCTGTATGCGGTGCGGCGCAAGATGGAGCGAGATATTAAAGCCGAACGGACGTTTACCTCTTCGGCGGATAAGCTCTATTTTTTGTGCGAGCTTTCGTGGGAGATGCTGTCAACTGACCAGATGAGTCTCAATTATCGGCTTTTCCCCGAACGCATTCGTCGCTTATTCGGTTCGGTTGTGCGGGAGGAGAAGGATTTAGACCACTGGCATTTTGACATGATGGGTCAGACGATGCTCATCCGCAATTCTGAGGGGGATTATACTCCGGCTCATCGATCGCTGTTGGAGTTCTTTGTCGCTTACAAGTTTGCGGCCCAACTGGGGGCGTTGGCTAATGATTTTACGGACTTGGCACAGGCGCAGTCATATATAGATGAAGGTGCAGCACCTCAGAGTTACACTTGGTCTTCCTATTTTCGGCGGCAGATGGATGAAGCTGGGAAGATTGTGCCAATTGGGCCGCTTCAGGGATTTGTAAGGGAAGATTTAGCGCAGCTTCGCAATGCTTTTGGACAAGCACCGTTGACGAAGGCGGTGATGGATTTGATTGTACCGATGTTGGAACCCCCCCAAACTCCCTTGGTAAGGGGGGAGCAAGAGTATTCCCTACTGTACATTCTGGAAGCGACACGGGGCAAAACTGAAACGGAGGTGGGTTTTGTCGGGGGGAATGCAGCGACTCTGCTACTGAAGGTTGATCAGGGTGCGATCGCAGGCAGAGATCTCTCCCGCACTGTGATTAAGGGGGCTGATTTTGCTAACGCCAGTCTGCACCGTGTCAATTTTGCTTCTGCGAATCTTGCTGATTCTGTTTTTACTAAAGACTTGGGCAGTGTTTCCTCAGTAGTATTTAGCCCAGATGGCAAACTTTTAGCTACGGGTGATAGTAATGGCGTGGTTCGCTTGTGGGAAACTGCGAGTGGTAGAGAACTTTTGACTTGTAAAGGGCATACCACTCTTGTCAACTCAGTTGCCTTGAGTCCTTCTAGTGAGATGCTGGCTAGTGGTAGTGATGACCAAACAGTGAGACTATGGAATGTCAGCAGCGGTGAATGCCTAAAAATTTTGCAGGGGCACACCAATCGGGTAATCTCAATTACCTTCAGTTCGGATGGTAGAACCCTTGCTAGTGGGAGTTATGACGCAACAGTAAGGCTATGGGATGTCAGCAATTATGAATGCCTAAAAACCTTACAGGGACACACCAATCGAGTATACTCAGTTGCTTTCAGCGGTGACGTGCTTGTCACTGGTAGTGATGACTTAACCGTGAGGCTATGGGATGTCAGCAGCGGTGAATGTCTGAAAACCTTACAAGGACATACCAATCGGGTATATTCAGTTGCCTTGAGTCCTTCTCGTGAGATGCTGGCTAGTGGCAGTTCCGACCAAACAGTGAGGCTATGGAATGTCAGTAGCGGTGAATGCCTGAAAATCTTGCGGGGGCATACTGATGTGGTACGTTCAGTCGCCTTCAGTTCGGATGGTAGAACCCTTGCTAGTGGGAGTTATGACGCAACAGTAAGACTATGGGAGGTCAGCAGCGGTGAATGTCTGAAAACCTTGCAGGGACATACCAGTCGAATCTTCTCAGTTGCTTTCAGTTCTGAAGGTGAGATGCTTGCTAGTAGTGGTGGTGACCAAACGGTAAGGTTATGGGATACCCATAGCGGTGAATGCCTAAAAATGTTGCAAGGGCATCCCAATAATATATATTCAGTTGCCTTCAGTCCTGAAGGCAAGATGCTTGCTAGTGGGAGTTCCAACCAAACAATCACGTTATGGGAGAGTCGCACCAGCAAATGTCGATTTACTTTGCCGGGACATACCAATTGGGTATTGTCAGTCACCTTCAGTTCTACAGGTAAGATGCTTGCCAGTGGGAGTTATGACGCAACAGTAAGACTCTGGGATGTTACCAGCAGCGAATGCCTGAAAACCTTGCAGGGGCATACTAAGCCGGTATGGTCAGTCACCTTCAGTCCTAAAGGTAAGACGCTTGCCAGTGGTAGTGTCGATCAAACGGTAAGGCTGTGGAATATCAGCAGTGGTGAATGCCTAAAAATCTTGCAAGGGCATACCGATTCGGTGCGTTCAGTCGCCTTCAGTCCTGAAGGGAAGATGCTTGCCAGTGGCAGCTCTGATCAAACAGTGAGGTTATGGGATGTCAGCAACGGTGAATGCCTAAAAATCTTGCAAGGGCATACCAATTGGGTAAGTTCAGTCGCTTTCGCTCTAGATGGTAAGATGCTTGCCAGTGCTAGTTTTGATACAACAGTGAGGCTATGGGATGTCAGCAGCGGTGAATGCCTAAAAATCTTGCAAGGGCATACCAATTGGGTATTTTCACTCACCTTCAGACCAGATAGTAACATCCTTGCCAGTGGCAGTTGGGATGGCACAATCAAGCTTTGGGATGTCTTAACGGGCGAGTGCCTAACAACTCTGAGAGACAGACCCTATGAGGGCATGAATATTACAGGCATCACGGGTTTAACGGAAGCTGAGAAAGCCACGCTCAAAGCTTTAGGGGCAGTGGAAGATGGGGCTTTATAGAAACGCAATGAACCCGACCCGCCACATGAACAGCCCGGTGAGCAGTGATGCCAGGAATGCCGAGGCAGGCACCCTGCTCCAGCGAAACATTTTCGGGTAGCGGAACCGCCTGCACCAAAGGAACCACCGTGTATTCGGCAGCGGTGCCGAAAGGGCGGTAAGTTTGAGCTGCACCATCACAGATGCCCTACTCGCAACGTAATGACAGCAACATCAGGCTCGAATCTTCTAGCAGCATGAAGATCCGTAAAAGCTTCGCGAGCATACAACCCTGATTGACATTGATAAATATCAGCTAGCCGAATCGGTTGGGGTTTTTCAACGTCTCCCGGATCTAACACAAACAAATCCATTGGGCGCAAGTACTGAGTGAAGATAAATTGCAGGGGAATTAACTTAATCCCTGGAAGAGCCAAAATTTCTTTAAATTCTTTCCTCTTGATTTGCCGACTCATACAAGTGATATTGAACTTCCCCAAAAGGCTAATCCTACGCACAATTCCATGAGTGGTAACATCCGAGAGCGCTGCGCCGGAAGTCAGCCTCGTTGCAGCAGCGTTTCCAGCATCTGCTGTTGCCGTGCAGCGGTCTGAGCTAAGAGCGCGATATCTTCTCTCTGATTTCTCAATTGGACGCTTTGAGTTTCTGCGACAAGAGCAATGCGCTCGATACTTTGCTGCTGGGCTTGGATGCTTTGCTGCTGAGCCTGGGAAGCTACTACCAAATCGCGAACGCTTTGTCTAAGCTCAGCAATGTCGTTCTTGATATCTGCAATGTCTGCTTTGGTTTGGGACGTATCAGTTCTGGTAGAGTCAGAGACTTGCACCAATCGAGTAGAGACTTCCATCAGTTGAGTTGAAGATTGCATCAACTGATTCATCATCAATCGCAGCTCTGTGGTGCCTTCTAGCAGTTGTCCGGTACCAAAAATCAGACTTTCGAGATTGGACGCTTGCTGAATTGTCGTTTGTAGCAAGCGCTCAAGTCTAGCGTCGAGGTCATCAAAGCGATCGCCTGCGTTCATTTGCAGCCATCTGTGGAAAGGAACTCTCTTAGTATCGCCTATGACGGTTTAGGGTACGAAAGATGAGTTTAAAGCAGAACTCAAAACGGTTTGGATTATTGGTTATCCGTGTGGTGCTGCTAGGCGAATATGCTATTTATCAGGGATTGGTTCAGGGGGTTGAAGGGGTGGGGCGATCGCTCAACTGCCTCCAGCAGATCGCACAGGCCGCTGTGTTAGAAATAAACAGAAATCGTCTAGGGGTAGCCAAGTTATGCCAGTTCGCCTCATCAACGGGCGCTATGCTCTATCTCCCAACCCTCGATCGGGCGGAATGGCTGATGTCTATCAGGCAAGCGATATGCTTGATGATCTCCGGCGAGTGGCACTAAAAGAATTCAAACACGGGCAGATTGAAGCAGATCTTCTAGCCGAGTCATTCAGGCGTGAAACCCAAGCCCTCCAAGAGCTGAAGCATCCCGGAATCGTGGAACTTCTCGATTCAGGAAAGGATGAAACTACAGGTTACTATTTTCTCGTCTTAGAGTGGATGGAGAAGGATTTGGCAACACTTCTAAAAGAATCTCCACCGGACGGCTGGGATTCATTCTGGAAAGCGGTAGCTCTCCCTCTACTGGAAGCTCTTGCCTTCTCCCACAATCGCAACTACATTCACCGGGATATCAAGCCTAGCAACATTTTAGTTGGAAGTGATGGAAGCATAAAAATCGCTGATTTCGGCATATCCAAGCTCAAAAGTTATTTGCAACCTAGTGTTACCCTTAGAGACTTTGTATCTCGTACTTTCACGCCACCAGAGTACGATGATGGCTCCTATACCTACACCCGCGATGTCTTCAGCTTCGGGGTATTGGTGCTTAAATGCCTAACGAGTGTGGAGCTTGTCGATCGCAATAGCATCCCTCAGGCACTCAGAGCATTTGATGCCCCGGATTCAGTTGTTGAAGTAATTGAGCGTGCTGTTTCGCTCGATCCAGCCGAGCGTCAACACAATGCCGAAGTGCTGCTAGCAGAACTCAACGCTATCCAAGGTAAGTCAAAAATAGGGGTAAACAAGAAACGCCCTTGCTTCCTTGAGCTTACACCAAGGTGCTTGAACCGACTCCAGAGCGAACTTGAGATTGATTCGGAAGTTGAAATCAAAAATCTTATCTTCGACGATCTCAATAATGAATGTGGTTGTGGAATTCGTCCCTATAAGTTTAAGGACAAAGCAGACAATCCATCTGGTGAAGATCACTACGAAATTTATGGTGTTTCCTATCGGTATCACATGAAGGTGGATCAAAACCGACGAAACCGCCTCGTTATTTTTAATGCTTGGTCTACTCCCTACTCACAACTCGAACAGCGTCGAGAGCGTGCTTGGACTCTACCCTACGAGTTCAAATTTGGAAGCCCACTGAACATATATGAAGCCGTAGAGGTGATTGAGGAGCTACAGGATGCAGTTATAGAGTACGAAGCTAACCTAAAAGAACGAGAAGATGAAGAAGAAAAGCAACGGCTATTCCGAGTCTGGTGGGATATCCTCAGAGCCAAGACAGATTGGGAGAAAAACCGAGAGAAACCAATTAGATACACAGGCGTTACCCGTGAGGGCAACCGCGTTATCTTTCAACTCTTAGAACTCCCAGAAGATGATATAGCTGGACAACCTCGCCATGTAACCCGGACAGATGGATTTAGCCTCTTGGGGGGAGATGTGGTGGAAGTTGCAGGTGATAAGTTGGTTCTCTATGTTAGACACGGAGAACCCGATCGACTCCCACAATCTGGTGAGCTACGCTTTGATACTCGTGCTGCTGAGGTGGCTCTAAATCGCCAAAAAAATGCCCTAGATGCTATTAGATTTGACCGCGCAGTACGCTCAGACATTCGGCAATTACTTGTCAATACTCAAGAAGTTCGGACTCCTGAACTAGAGGCGGATGTGCAGTTTGTTCAACCTCTTAATGAATCACAGCAGGAAGTTGTTAAGGCTGCACTCTCAACAGAAGATTTCCTGATTGTTCAGGGTCCCCCAGGCACAGGAAAGACAACATTTATTACAGAAGTTGTTCTGCAAACTCTTAAAGCTAATCCTAATGCACGAATTCTGCTCAGTTCACAGACTCATGTGGCACTAGATAACGCCCTAGAACGAATTCAAACTAAAAATCCTAAGTTAAAATTGGTGCGGATTGGCAACCACGAACGGGTTTCAGAGAATGTTCATTCACTCTTGCTGGAAGAACAAATGGAACAGTGGAGAGAGGAAGCGATCGCCAAGGGACAGAAGTTTATTGCTGATTGGTCAGCACAGCGGGGTATCTCTCCGCATGAGAGTGAACTGGCAACACTGTTCCAAGAGATGAGGAATATAGTCAAAAAGATTGAATCTCTCAGGACAGAAGTTGCTAGTCGCCAACAGGAGCTAGATGAGACTTTACCTACTCCTTATGACCCGGAAAATTCCGACTCACTGGGACAACTGAACTTACCAAAGGAACAGTTAGAAGAGGTTCAGCATCTCACACAGGAGATTGACGATCTGCGTAAGCAACTAAAGTTAGCCCGTGATGAGCAAAAGGAAAAAGCCAAACGCCTAAAAGAATTAAGTGGAATTGGTACTAATAAACTTTTAAGACTATCCTCTCAAGAGTTAGAAGAGCGGGTTAATAACCTGATCGATCCAAACGCTCCCGATGCTAAAATGCTCCAAAGATTGCTGACGATTCAGGCGGAGTGGTTTGAGCAGTTTGGTCGAAGTGAAAAATTTAATGCTCCTCTGATTAAGCGTTCTTCTGTTGTAGCCGGAACTTGTATCGGAATTCCAAGGGACATTCAAGACATAGAATTCGACCTCTGCATTGTCGATGAGGCTTCAAAAGCTACAGCAACAGAAGTGCTAGTTCCGATGGCGCGATCGCATCGGTGGATACTCGTTGGCGACCCTAAACAACTCCCACCTTTCCAAGATGAAGCCAGCCGAGATTCGGACTTTCTCGAAAAATACGAACTAACTCAGGATGACATCCGAGAAACTCTGTTCGATCGATTGCTCCGAACTCTTCCCGATGGATGTTGCAAGATGTTGACAATCCAGCATCGGATGGTTGCACCAATCGGTAATCTTGTCAGTGAGTGCTTTTATGAAGGTCAGCTAAATAGTGCTAGGACTGATGTAGATAAAAATCTTAGCAAAGTTTTACCCCAATCTGTTACTTGGCTGACTACAACAAAACTTCCCAATTGTCGCGAACAGGAGGCTAATTTCAGCTTCAACAATGTCGGTGAGGTCAAAGTCATAGTTCAGCTTCTCAAACAGCTAAACCAAATGGCAGAAGAAGCTCAGAAAAACTACAGCGTTGCTGTCTTGACCGGGTACTCGGCACAGCTAAAATTGCTGAATCGGAGACTTAACTCAGAATTAAATAGCTGGAAATTCTTGACAATTGAGTGCAACACTGTTGATGCCTTTCAAGGACGTGAGGCTGATATCGCTGTGTATTCTGTGACCCGTTCTAACAAAGAAGGTAAGGTTGGCTTTCTACGTGATGCAGCGCGACTGAATGTAGCTTTATCCAGAGGTCGAGTTGGCTTAGTCCTCGTGGGAGATCACCACTTATGTCGAACCTCAGAGAACAACCCTTTATATCGAGTTCTAGATTACGTTGAACGTCACACTGAAAACTGCGCCTTAATAGAGCCTAAATTATGAAGGAAGTAAAAACACTTGATAAATTCCATTGCTAGGGCATAAGCAAGCATACTTTATAAACAGACTCTCGCCTTATGAATTTAGAAGAATCAGCCATTCTGTCGCCAGAAGAACTGCGTCGCTACGATAGTCGAACAGGCTTCGACCTTGTTAGCTGTAGAGAAGTGGCGTTGCCTGTTTATAAGATTACTGTTCAAGCTCTTACTTTACTTCGTAAACAAATTCCACCTATAGAAGAATATGTCTTGAAGTCTATCGATGCGGGTCTTTCATCAGAAGAAGATATTGGTAGTTTTATTGGTCTAGAACAACTAATTGTTAGAGATGCAATGGTCAATTTAAGAATGAGCGATGATATTGACCTCATAGCTCCTGACAGCTCTCAGGTGCAAGTGTGGAAATTGACTAAAAAAGGTGAAGTAACGCTCCGCGATGCTAAAATTATTGTTCCCGAAGAACGGACGTTTGATATTAACTTTGACGGACTTCTGCGGCAACCTCGGTGGTACGGGCGATTGGAGTACCGTTTGCTAAAACCAAAAGACTTGCGTAACCAAGGCATTATAGAAATTGAACCCTTTCCGAAGAAACCTCCAGAATTATCCGATCTCAAACTGAAAGATGTGGACGCAATTATTCGCCAAATTGAGGGAGCAAGCAAAGCCAAATTCAAGCAAGAGCGAGACCTGCTAGCTTTGAAAGCTATTGAGCGCAGGCAGAGATTTTTTCAACCTGCCTTAGCACTAATCTATAAAGCAAAAGATAGTGATGATGTTCAGGTTGCCTTTGCTATTGATGGTGTCCTTTCCAATGAACATGAAGCCGCTTTTGCTCGTGCTAATGGTGTCAAGACACTTCGCATACTAGAGACACTAAGGGAAAGCGCACCCAGGAAGCTAGCTGAAGAAGTTTTAGGGCATGAATTTGTTGCTCAATCTCCCTTACAAGAAGCTGAGGCGCTGAAAGAAAAGGTATCTTCGGCTCAAGCTCAAATAGATACAGCTCGGACTAGCGTTGAACAGGCTAAAACTGATGAAGAAAAGGCAGCTTTAGAACAAATTATTATTGAACAACAACACCAAATAGAGCAACTTAACATCAAGCTTAATTCATTTCCTATTCGTTTCCTAGAGATGTATGAACACCGGCCCCTTCTGGAACAGACTCTTCAGGATAGCCAAGAACGTCTGTTGATTATCTCTCCTTGGATTCGAGCAAATTCTGTGGATAAACGCTTTCTTCAACAGTTTGAAAATCTTCTCAAACGGGGAGTACAAGTATTCATTGGGTACGGTTTAGGAAAAAAAGATGATGAGAAAAAGTACCCACCTGACATTCAAGCTGAAAAGAATCTTCAAAAATTAGCTAATCAGTACAAAAATAATTTTATTCTTAAACGCCTTGGAGATACCCACGCAAAAATCCTCATCTCTGATGCCAAATTCGCTGTAACAACAAGCTTCAACTGGCTTTCATTCAAGGGAGACCGCGATCGCACATTCCGGGATGAGCGGGGAACACTTGTCTCTTATCCCCAGAAGATTGATGAGCTATTTGATAGCTACAGGTCGCGATTTGATAAGTAAATTTGAGGACATAGCGCTATAAAGTCTCCGACAGGAACTCGTTGGTTACCCCGTTGACAAATTCCAGCCGACTGGAATTTGTCAACGTATCA
>DALYIW010000276.1:0-9946 GCA_031970155.1 Coleofasciculaceae cyanobacterium CTOTU46601
CCCTCATCCCTCATCCCTCATCCCCCATCCCTCATCCCTCATCCCTCATCCTTTCTTTCTGGCGAGAGAAAGGTAGATAAATTTAGCCTTTTCCCTTTAAGCATCCTTGGTTGTGATGATTCCACACCCAATGCGTCCACCAGCATTGCCTAGTGGTTGACCAAAATCATCTGCCTTTTCATGGAGAATCACAGACAGACCTTTAATCGCATACTTCGGCCCGCTAAGGGTGAGTCCCGGAACAGTTTCGCTCAGAGTACCTTTGCCATCTGAGGAAATAGTAATATTACCGAAATCTCCTGCATGAGCATTCTGAAAACCGTCCTTCGGCAAGAAACCGTGTTTCACTTTGTCTGGATTAAAATGTCCCTTGGCGGCATTACCTTTGTCTCCACAATTACCCACCTCATGAATGTGGAAGCCGTGCTTTCCGGGTGGTGCATTATTAATCTTCACTTCAACTAGCATCCCTTCTGACTTTTTATAAAAGCTAGCTTCCCCAATTTCTTTAGAGGGGTCTGAGGTACTCTTGATCGCAACTTTAGCGGCTGGGGTTTGGTTGTCTCGAACCGTGGCTTCTGGCTGACAGCCATAAACTAGGGTCAGTACACTTAGAAAGAGTGCGATCGCAGTAATCTTAAGGGTTTTCTGAATAAAGTTCATAAGGCAACTTTGACGAGTTGTCCTATTAATCATAAGTTGAAGTCACACGAATAAGTTTCAACCGAGAGAATCTGGATCGACTCCAAGCGATCGCAGTTTCTGTGCTAACCTTTGTGCCCGTTGTTCAGTTTGTTGGATGCGTTGTTCAACTTGTTGGATACGTTCTTCCGGTGTCGGCAACCGTTGCCCTTGCTCGTCATACCAATAAAGCCACTCTCGTGTCAACCCCCCATAGGTTCCTCGTTCTACCCCAATTCCTAAGCCAACTTCTGGTAGCCAAACCGGATTTTCTGGTTGCAACACATAAGCACCATCAACCAAGCGATGTATTTCTAAACGGGGCTTTTTCCGACGCCGAGAAGAATAAATTACGTAGTACAACACACCAAGAGCAGCATACTCTTCCTTTTTCTTGCTGTATTCCCCCCGATAGCTCTGAGAAACTACTTCTAGCATCAGAATCGGGATAACATTCTCTTCCCAAAGCGCATAACTTAAGCGCAATTCTTCATCAAAAAACCGCTCTACACCCAGGCTCAAAAACCCATCAGGCACAATAGCAGGTTTGTCGGGGTCGTAGTAAATCCCCATATCGATTCCGAAGAACCAATCCATGCGGTCTGCCCATAACATTAGCAGTATTGCCTTGAGCAGACCCGGAATCAATTCTTGCAATTCATTATCCACAGGTGTATCGTCGGAATCGGGTAGCTCTTCGGAAGAGGGAAAGTAGATCCGGCGGCGGTCGTACTCTAACATGAGCGGTTCCCCCAAAACTAAGGAAAATTATAGCGATTAGCTTTCATTAACGATTAGCGGTTTGTCGTCAACACTCAGCAGTCAGCAGTCAGCAATCAACCGTCAACAGTCAACCGTTATCCGGTACATTGAGAGCTAGTGAGCAACCAAGAGCCGCGATCGCCAACAGGCAATAGGTAAGACTTAATGACAGACAAACTTTCGCCTCAGCAGGAGGAGGACATCCCCGTCGATATGTTGAAATCTAAAGTCAAACCCAGCTTCTCTTGGCAGGGACTTTTTTCTCTACTGATGTTTTTTTACATGTACCTGCCGCTTTTGGTGCTGACGGTTTATAGCTTCAATGATTCTTCGTATAGCGCGGGTTGGCAAGGATTTACCCTCAAGTGGTATCAGAGGCTGTTTCGCGACATGCGTATACTCTCAGCGCTGCAAAATAGTCTGACAGTGGCGATAGTCGCCGTCAGCATTTCTGCTGTACTGGGGACTCTAATGGCAGTGGGTTTGGCACGTTATCAGTTTCCCGGCAAGACATTGTACCGAGGCATCTCTTACCTGCCGATAATTATTCCCGATATTTCGATCGCAGTAGCCACCCTAGTTTTTCTCGCTGTCATTGCCGTACCCCTGAGTCTGTGGACGATTGTGGCGGCTCATGTGGTATTTTGTTTAGCTTATGTTGCGATCGCTGTTTCCTCAAGAATTTCTGCTCTCGATCCTCACTTAGAAGAAGCTGCTCTTGATTTAGGCGCAACTCCAGTTCAAGCTTTTATCAAGGTGTTGCTTCCAGAATTAATGCCAGCAATTATCGCTGGTTGTCTGTTAGCCTTCGTCCTCAGTATGGACGACTTTCTGATTGCCAGTTTCACAGCTGGTACTGGTGCAACAACTTTACCGATGGAAATCTTTAGCCGCATCCGCACTGGTGTCAAACCGGATATTAATGCTCTGAGTGTCATTCTGATTCTGTTGTCTGGAACAGTAGCATTTATCGGTGAATGGATACGGTACCGGAGTGAGCAAAACCGTTTGAGGTAGTACACCGATTGTAAGGGCTAAGGCAGCCTTAGCCCCTACCCCGTACTTCTTTCTACAGCCCGTAGAAATCCTCACCCATCTGACCTTGAGGTGTCAACTTACCATTCATAACAAAAGTTATTCTAAGCAATAGTGAACTGCAATTATTTCTTGTGAACAATCAGGAGAGTCGTAATGACTGTTAGTAAAAGCCATGTCCTACTTCACACCAGAGGAATATTTAGAAATCGAGCGTATTAGTCCCATCAAGCATGAATATCTTCAGGGGCAAATGGTGGCAATGGCAGGCGCTAGTAAAGCACATGTCATTATCACAGGAAATCTCTGTGCTCTATTGGTGAATCATTTACGCGGAACAGGCTGCATCCCCTATGCAACTGACATAAAAGTTCGCCTACCCTCATTAAATTTGTTTTATTATCCCGATCTCGCTGTGACCTGTGACGACCGAGATCGCATCTCTAATGAAGACTTTATTCTATATCCCAAACTGATTGTTGAAGTATTATCAGACTCTACCGAAGCATTTGATCGAGGTGATAAGTTCGCCGACTATAAAATGATCCCACAATTAGAGGAATATGTTTTAATCCATCAAAAACAAATCCTGGTCGAACGGTTTGAGCGTAAATTCAACAACCTGTGGGTTCCTCAGATCTATCGAGCTGGGGACACAATAGAATTTGCTAGCATCGGCTTTTCTTGCGCGATCGCAACCCTCTACGAAACTATTGAGCAGCTGTTGTAAACCTTAGTTAACGGAACTTAAACAAGACAACATTGGGATGCACCCGTTTTCGGCCGACTGAAAGTGCCTTCTTTCTTAGGCTTACGCAGATAGAGGGAAAGCTGCCGCAATCATCCAGCCAAAGAAAAGTGTGCTTCCCAAAGCATAGCTCCACGCTTCGTCAAGTAAACTGCCAGCTAAGGAGAAAATTACCGTCAGGAAGGGAAACAGTGGCAGCAATAGGAAGATGAAGCCGAGTTGGGGCAGTAAGTAAATCACCGCAACGAAGCTTCCTACCAGCACTAGACTTTGCCAGAACCACCACACCACTCGTCTGACTACCCCAACACCCTGTTGCGCTATCCCTGATGCGAGAAACCAAGGAAAACAGATTACAGAAAACACAAGCCAAAGCGTCAGGCGCAGTGGAATCAGCCACCACTGAAGCCAAACTACCTGCGCCATCGCGCCAAAAGCTATCCAAAAAAGTAGAAACAGTGCAACCCCGACGCCGACAGCGCGTGCCGTAGGAGGTGGCACCTGGAAGAGGAAAGCTAACCAGGTTATACCAGCTACTAAAAACCAGAGTCCTACTGCACCACCAACCTGCAAACCTCCTAGATTTTGAATATCGACTACCCGACTCAGGAGGGAGAGGAAACCACCTGCCAAGAATGGGGCAAAAAGTAAACCTCCCCAGCTTCTAAATAGAGGTATCTTGACCTTACTTTCAGTTGCAGGTACAGCCAAGGCAGGAGCAACTGCACCCAGCAGGATTAGCCATGCCAGCAGGTGCAAGGCATACCAAAGCATCCGGAGGTCAATATAGCTGTTGGTGCGCGACATTCCAAAAGTGGTATTGAGCCATTTGAGGGCAGCTTGGTGGCTGGCGTTGCGGAAGAGAATGGTGATGTGTTCGGCATTGGGGATAATCAGAAGCGATCGCCCTTTTCCTTGAGCTAAGTTCTGATTTTCTCCACCCGCCTTCGCTAACAGCTGTTGAGCATTCTTGATAAAACCCCCTTCCCAACTGCCTGCCTGTAGCTGGAGATTACGCGGTGCAGAAGGCGTTACCTGAGCACCTGTTGGCGAGATGGCAATAGTAGCGGCAAATCGATCTATATTGCGAATACCAGCAGACATTACCGCACCACTCCCCATCGAGTGTCCCAGCAGTGCCAAACGGTTGCGATCGACTTCCGGTTGCTCGATGATGGCAGCATAAGCCTTATCAAGGTCTTGTTGGAGTGAAAGACGCCCTATAGGTGCCGCATTTGCGGCATGACCCGCAAAATCCCAAAGCACTACAGCATATCCTCCGTGCGCCAGAACATGTGCGTAACTTAGCATCAGCTGTTTGGAACCTGCAAAGCCATGCGCTACAAGGACACCTGGCACCTTTTGTGTACTCTGGGGTGCGACATATAGCAGTGGTATACCATCTCGGTTGAGCGATCGCATAATCAGCCCAGTTCGCGCTGCTGCCACACCCCACCAGGAAAATACAATCAGCAAAAGCGCCATGATCAGCAAAAAGTACCGTCGGCGAGTCATTACTTATTCTCGAATTTGAGCCATTAACACTTCTGGACTCCAATAAGCACGAGTTGTTTGAATCTTGCCAGCTTCGTTCATTTCAAAAACAGTAATTCCCTCAAACCTAACTGATTTCCCACCATTACTGACACCTTGAATTGTCCACTTTACCGCTGCTTCATTCCCTGCAACGAATGTATGTTCTATCATCGTTTCCAGTTGTTCAAAGGTAGCTTTCATCTGCTGAAAAAACGCTAGATACCCTTCATGTACTTTCATCGGCGGATGCCCAACTGGGTCATAACTGATACCATCTTCTGCAAAGAGTTCGACCCAGCGTTCTGGATTCAGCGTAGCCATGTTGGCAAAGTAGGCAGCTACAACAGCTTCAATTGATTCTTTTGACATGTTTTTTTGAGTTATGAGTAAACTTTTTTAACCTGAATAGATAATCAGTTACCAACAGTGAATGTTTCTAGTGTGAATCCTGTAAAAACAGATTCATTATTGTAGTTACGGATTCCACGTTGTAACAATGTAGAATTTATTAGCCAATCAACCACCAAACAAAATTCATTTCTATTTTTGATGTGTGGAGGAATACTGATTGAGATACCATCTGTAAAGTGTAATATCAGGTTATTCTTATCCAAGTCTTCTAGACCTTTCCACCGTGGGGTTACTGGAGATGAAACTATCCAGTTAGGTGTGATTATTTTGCGTATTCCTTGACAGTTTTCATTGAACTCATTTACTAAAGAACTAGAAGACTGCTCTGCAAAGTTTGCTAGCTGTTCTGGAATAACTATAAGGTATTCAAAAGTACCGCTGTCATCGTACATTACAACTACACTGGCACGTCTATCTTTATACCTAAAACCTGTCTCGAAACCAAAATTTGAGCCGGATTCTACTGTTGTGGAACCCCAAGAAAAGCTATTGTCTAAAAACAAAGCTCTAGTCAACGGTTTTTTGTACGAACCAAAATTTTTTGACTCCCTTTTGCCATCGGCATAAGTATAGTAATTTTGATGATGAATTTCATTTCCATCGTCACTAACGTGAAAGCTTCTGACACATTGAAAAGCATCAATAACTTCTCCAGTTGGGGAATATTTCTTCCACGTCCCGTACCAATCACCAATAGCATGATATTGACAGAAGTTTTCCCAATTTTGTAGTTGTGGCTCCATTGCAGTGTGTTTTTGGTTTTTGGTTGTTGGTTGTTTGTTAAAAAAAGTCTTTTCCTTTTGAACTTTGAATTCAAAAATAGTCAAGAGCTTGGTGGGATGAGTTAATCACCCCAGCGATGCCACTTGCGAAAGTTCTGTCCGTCACTCACTGCCAACCCAATCTGGTGTTGTGACGATAACTCGTCGTAACCACCTTCGTTAGCACCGATATAGTACATCCGGAAACTCCCATCCTCCATCGGCACCACACAAGGGGTGCCCACAGCTCGCGCATCCCAACGTCCAGAACCCTTTTGGGCATGGGAAAAGACGGAACCACCAGATTGTTCACCTTCGTCTTTTTTCCAGTGAATACCATCGTCAGAGATTGCCACACCGATGGAATGATATCCACTGCTGTTAACGCCTTCGTAGAACATCACATACTGACCATTTATTTTCAGCACATGGCGCGTACCAATGCCTCTTTCGTCAAAGCTACCTGGCTCTCCCGGCCCCAGAATCTGACCAATTTTCTCCCACTGCAAACCATCGGTAGATACAGCTAAGCCTACGAGAAATTTTCCGTCTGGGCTAAGGGTATGGTAATAAAGCTTCCAAGTATCATCATCACGCAACACCTTCGGCCACGCACAGAATAGTGCATCAAATTCCCCATCTTTGCCTAAATCGAGGAACGCTCCTTGATAAGGGCCTTCCAGTCGCACCCAGTTGATGCCATCTCGTGAAATAGCACAACCGGGACGCATCTGTATCCCTTTGGCTTGAAACCTACCCACATCCACAACCGTGTGGTTTCCACCGAAGTACCACATCCAATAGAGACCATCAAAAAAATTGACATCACTGACTCCGACATGAGCTGAGTCAAACCGATTAGGATCTGAACTCGGCTCGAAAACTGACCCCATCGTCAGCGGTCCTTGTACCCGTTCCCAGTGAATGCCATCAGCAGAGATAGCCAGACCACAGCGACCAGTAGGTAAATTTATTTGTCGGTCAAAAGAGGCATCCCGACCGTAGTACCACATCTTCCAAGTCCCGTCGGCGCAACGCATAACCTGCGGCGCAGAAACTCGCTCACAATCCCACCATCCTTCAGGGCCAGGTGTTAGTACTAGACCAGGTTGATTGATTTGTTCTGTTTGTTGGCTCATATCTTGAAAATAGGGAGTGGGGAGTCGGGAGTCGGGAGTCGGGGAAAAAATATTTTCATCCTTCATAGTGAGCCTCCACTCAGAAGGCCTCATTCCTCACTTACTACTGATCAGTCAATTTTATGAGTTATGTAACATTGTTTTTATATTTAACCTCAGTATATTAATCGTTAACTGGTAAATTTGTTGCAGAATGTTTAAATTTATTATTTAAGCTGAATTTTTTTTAAAATCGCTGCATACTATTCCTTAGATAAATTACCTTCAACTTAGCAGATTAAGCTTTCTTAACAGACTAAAGCTACATTCTGTTTCCAAGGAGGTGATCTAGGAAGCCTCTCAGTTTTTTGTTGGCGAACCTATATAGCATCCGGAAAACTGCAATTTTACTGGGTATATCAGTCTATCTGAAGCCAAAGGGAAATGCCCCCCCAACTCTCAGTAGCTAGGTTGAATTAAACCTAAAACGCTGTGTTAGTTTTTACATGTTAGGAATGAAGAGGAGTTTGCTGATGTCTCACACAAGATTGAGTGATGACGATATTAAAGACTTTACAGCCTTATTAGACCACAACTTAGTAGGGTTGGGAGGGGCAACGGGCAGTGAGTGGACGACGACTATTAAAGAAGACTGTCTAGCAGTTACCAATCAGCCGATAGAACAAGAGAAATCAGGGTCTACTCGTAGCCTTGTTGCCATGGGGACTCTGGCAGTTCTAGCCTTATTGGGGACAGCTACGTTAACTCATGGTCCGGTAGCTACCATGACTTCGCAAAAGAATGTAGGGGCAATTCCAACTGATTGAGTCAATCTCTGGCGTACTCTTGTGTGTAGTTTCTGACTGCCTGTGCTGAATCTAATTGCAATACCTCACTAGCGATCGCCTCCGCTTCCTCCATAGTTAATCGTGCGATCGCTGCCTTGACAGCAGGAATCGCAGGTGGGTTCATACTCAACTCATCCACCCCCAACCCAACCAAAATCGGAGTTGCTAAGGGGGAAGACGCCAACTCACCGCAAACCCCCACCCAAATCCCAGCGTTATGAGCTGCAATTACTGTTTGCTGAATCATCCGCAGCACCGCAGGTTCAAAGGCATCAGCTAAGGTAGCGACTTTGGGATTAGTGCGATCGCCTGCCATCACGTACTGGCTCAAGTCATTGGTACCGATGCTAAAAAAGTCTACCTCTGTTGCCAGTTGATCGGCCATAGCAACTGCTGATGGAACTTCCACCATGATGCCCACTTCCATCGCCTCATCGAAAGGAATACCCGCAGAGCGTAGTTCAGCTTGTGCAGTAGATAACATCTCTTTAGCAGCGCGGATTTCCCTGAGTGAGGCAATCATGGGAAACATAACTTTGATTTGATACTTGTGGGTGGTTCGTAGAATTGCCCGTAGTTGGGTTTTGAATACATCCGGGCTATCGAGCAAAAAACGAATCCCACGCCATCCCAAGAAAGGATTCGCTTCTCGTGGCAAATTTAGATAGGGGAGGGGTTTGTCTCCACCGATATCTAAGATGCGGATAATCAGAGGATGGGGAGCTAAGGTAGCTGCGATCGCTTCATACACCGCCAATTGCTCTTCCTCAGTAGGAGCGCTGGTTCGCTCAAAATAAAGGAACTCACTCCGCAATAATCCTACCCCTTCGGCTCCAGCATTCACAGCAGCGTTGGCATCTGCTATCCCACCAATATTTGCCATTACTTTGACGTGATGGCGATCAGCGTTTGGCAGCAGCGTTTCGCTATCGCTACTCAGAGTTGGTTGTTGTGCTACTGCTCTCAACGTTTGTTGTGTCGCTAAGTGCCTGTCACGCAGAGCTTGTAGTTCGCTCAACTGGGTGTCATCGGGTTGCACCCACACTTGGCCGGTCTCTCCATCTAGGGCGATGAGAGTGCGATCGGACAAGCATAGCAACTGGGCATCAACACCAACGACAGCCGGGATGCCAAGCGATCGCGCAAGAATCCCCGTGTGGGAAGTAGCGCCGCCAGCCACCGTACAAATACCTAATACTTTAGTCGGGTCTAACTGAGCTGTTTGAGAGGGAGTCAAATCAGTAGCCACAAGAATCGATGGCTGTGTCAATTCTAGGTGTGTGGAGGCCATGCCAGTCAGCAACCGTAGCACTCGCTGTCCCACGTCTCTGACATCAGCGGCGCGTGCCTTTACGTACGGGTCTTCCAGCGCTTCGTAGGAACGCACAGTTTGAGCTACTACTACCTTCCAAGCCGATGCAGCATCGAGTGCATAGTCAAAAATCCGTTGACGAGCTGCTTCTAGAATAGCTGGGTCTGACAAGCACAGTAGATGAGCATCGAAGATAGCAGCTTCCGCTTCTCCCACTTGAGTAGATATCTGGTGGCGGAGTGTCTGAAGCTCATGACGAGCGGTTTGGATGGCTGTATCCAACTGCTGCCAGGAGTCTTGGGGATTGTCTACTAGCTGCTCTGTTATATCTTCAAAGGAGGGTTGATACAAAACAGTAGGACCGATCGCAATGCCAGGTGAGGCGGGTATGCCTGACCATTGACCAGATGTTACGGATGGCGATCGCACACAGAGTTCCTGCAATGTTGATTCTACAGACGCCTCTCCGAAATTGGTTTCAACTAGATGCTGCAAGGCCTGCAATGCCTCATCCGCCGTGGATCCATCAGCCGCGATCGCTATATCATCCCCATTGTGGATGCTTAATGTGATCACCTGATTAATACTTTTACCATTGACCCAAGGACTATTAGTGGTGATATTCCGCAGGGTGATTTGAGATTGAAACTGTGAAGCCGTGGCAACAAATTTGGCAGCAGGACGGGCGTGCAAACCCATCTGATTTTGGACGGTGAGATGGATTTCGGTTGTTG
>DALYIW010000276.1:9995-11431 GCA_031970155.1 Coleofasciculaceae cyanobacterium CTOTU46601
ATGCTGTGGGTCTACTCCAGATAATTGAGCGGCTTTTGCGGCTAGTGCGCCCCGTGCTTCGGCGAGAACTTGCTCAAGAGAAGCGCCATTGGCTGCCTGAACAATTGCGGCGATCGCACCTTCTACCAAGGGGGCTTCGCACAGTCTCACCTTAGCTCGTTGCTCTTCAGGCAGAAACTCCAACGCCATTTCTGCACTGAGTACAGCACTGCCCAAATCCATCAAGACGACTACCCCGTCGTCACTGTAAACTGACTCAATTGCCTGATATACCTTCATGGCGTCAGTGCCTAAAGGGTTGTCGGGGTCGTCTATACCAGCTGCGATCGCCAAGCGAGGCGCGTTAGCCCCTATGATGCTTCTCCCTGCACCTTGAACCATCTGATTTGCTAGTTCTTGCACCCCGGTAGCCAGCTGGGCACTATGAGACACAATGACAATTCCCACCATCATTTAATTGCCGTGATTGTGATTTAAGTCAATCCCACTCGTCACTCGGAAGGATGAAGGATGAGAGATGAGTATCCCTAATTCTGGAATGTATGAGCTTGAAACTACTGCCATAGCAAGCACTTTTCATCCTGACGCTCCTTACGTCGCGATCGCTGCGCTATCATCCTTGTTTGGTCAATCTGAAAGAGAGCAAGTTCACACTTTAGTAGAGTCAGCAGTTAAGTCTACACGATATCATAAAGTTATGTTACAAAAATTACTTATTTTTCTGCTGCTTGGAGCATCCAGCTGCTCGACCATGACTCAAAGCTTAGTTGAGGAGTTACCTGTATCTGTTAACAATCCGATACTCAAAACGGCTACCTCTATTAAGGCTGCAACTGCAACCTTAGCAGAACAATCTCCCAAAAAAGTAGCGAGACCGATTGCAATGCAAAACGAGTACGAACTTTCCAGCAACGTCAAGAAAAGCCTTGATGCTTATAAATGGAATAATCGCTTGTTATTGGTATTTGCGCCCAATGAAGATAGTTCTGCCTATCAACAACAAATGCAGCGGTTTCAAGGAAAACAAGCACAATTGAGCGATCGAGATTTGTTAGTTTTCGAGTTGTTGGCACAAGGCATAAGCCGTATTAATGGTCAGAGCATCACTCCTAAAGAAGCGGCTCAAGTGCGAAAGCGTTTTAATGTGGGTTCACAAGAGTTTCGTGTGATTTTGGTGGGCAAAGATGGTACGGCTAAGCGACGCGATCGCACTCCTGTTTCCCCAGAGGTCATTTTCAAAGAAATTGATGCTATGCCAATGCGACGGCAGGAAATGAATTCAAGGCGCGGTTAATTGGTGAACTCATCCTTATTTGTTGTTGGTTGTTGGTTGTTGGTTGTTAGTATTTTTTAACAAATAACAAATAACAAATAACAAACAACAAATAACAAATAACAAATAACAAATAACAAATAACAAATAACAAACAACAAAC
>DALYIW010000277.1:0-11399 GCA_031970155.1 Coleofasciculaceae cyanobacterium CTOTU46601
GTTACAGACGGATTGCTAACTCTTCAGCATCTCGATCGAGCGGACAGTTAAAAGGCGGCGAAGCCGCCTTTCGCCTGCCGCTCATCTCGAACGTTAGCTCACGTTAAGAAGCAACCTCCAGATTTTGATGACTGACCACTGACCACTGACTACTGACTCCTGACCCCTCTCGCTCAAAACTTACTCGCCCCTCCAGTTTCCAACTGAATCGTTAAGTCAATTAGGAATCGAGCGTAGCGAATCGTATCTGCTAGACCTCTTTCGGTAACTGGATAGCTATAGCGGGGGGAACTTTCGCTGGGGTGCTGCCACTGCAACCATAGCTTTGTGTCAATGACTTTTGTGCTGATCAACCAGTCTCGATATCGGATCGGTTGTAGCGGCAATCCGGTGTTAGAAGTGTTTGTATTCACTGGCTTTCTCAGTATTCTCTAATTCTGGCTACTTGTCGATCGCAGCCTTCATCCTGAGTCATGTCCGCCGAAACAATGCACATTGCATGAGCTAGCGCCTCCCTGAGCAATAAATTGGCTAATCGCACACCAATAGGGCTACCCCTACTTAAAGGAATAAGCCGCTTTACAGATTTTTTATTAGTTAGAACTTTATTAAATATAACCTGAGTATAGCTTAAAAATGATAATATTTATGTCTTTTGTTATTTGAGATTAGTTATGTGTTAAAAAACACCAACAACCCTTCAACAAGCTCAGGGCAAGCCAAACAACCAACAACAAATAACACCCCCATCCCACGCCAGCTTTTGACATGGGATGAGTGAACAGAAATTATTGGCTAGAGACTTATTGCAGGTAGGGTTTCGCTGATTACTGTGGCTAACAAGCCCTGGAATAACTTGATCCCATCGGTGCCGCCTAACATGGAGTCTGACGCACGTTCTGGGTGAGGCATCATACCCAAGATTTTACCTGTACGATCGCAAATTCCAGCAATGTTGTTCAATGAACCATTGGGGTTACTAGTCTCATCCGTCTCACCTGTCGCTGTGCAGTAACGAAACAAGATTTGACCATTATCTTCCAGCGCTTTTAAGGTATCAGCATCGGCATAGTAGCGCCCTTCCCCATGAGCAATTGGCAGAGTAGTAACTTCTCCTGCTGAGTAAGCGGATGTCCAGGGGGTGTCGGTGCGTTCTACTTTTACTGGGACGCGATCGCAAATAAAATGTAAGTCTCGATTTCGTACCAGTGCCCCTGGCAACAGCCCCATTTCCGTCAACACTTGAAAGCCATTGCAGATACCAAGGATAAACTTACCCTGGTTAGCATGTTCTCTCACCTGACCCATCACAGGCGAAAATTGAGCTAATGCCCCACAGCGCAGATAATCCCCATAACTGAATCCACCTGGAATTACCACCACATCTAAGTCAGAAATATCGGTTTCCTGGTGCCAAACCATCCGTGTTGGTGATTTAAGCAGAGTACCAGTAACATATGCAACATCGCGATCGCAGTTTGACCCAGGAAAGACCACAATCCCAAATTTCATGATGACACCCCTATCAGTGAAGCAACCTCAACCAAATCAAATCGGTAATTTTCAATCACTGGATTCGCTAACAATTGGTCACAGATGCGATCAAGTTCCTGCCGCGCCGCGTCTTCATTTGCAGCACAAAGCATCAGTTCAATATACTTACCAATTCTCACCTGTTCCACACCTTCGTAGCCCAGTTGTTTCAGCCCCGACTCTACTGCCACACCTGCTGGATCTAACACAGAAGGTCGAAGAGTCACATAAATGTGAGCCTGATATTTAAGAATCACAAGTATCCCCTACATTCTAAGAAAGCACTGCTTCAAGTTTGAACTACTAAGTCCCCAAGACCCTAAAAAATTTCTAGTAGATTTAAAATAAAGCTCATGAAATCCCAACGCACCCGCTCTCAAGACCGAATTTTCAACTTGCTCAAAACCTTGAACCGCGCCATCTCTGCCCAAGACCTGTATATTGAGTTACGCAATCGTGACCAAAGTATGGGTCTAGCTACAGTCTACCGCGCCCTCGAAGCATTGAAACTCGAAGGTGTGGTACAAGTGCGGACACTCGCTAGTGGGGAATCTCTCTACAGTTTGGTGCAGAGTGACCAACACCATCTCACCTGCCTCAATTGTGGAGAATCGATACCAATTAATGAATGCCCAGTCCATAAATTAGAGAGTGAGTTGCAAGATTCTCACCAATTCAAGATTTACTATCATACGCTGGAATTTTTTGGATTGTGCGATCGCTGTTCTACGGCTAACGCTACCACTGAAGCTGGATAAACTAGCAACTAATAATTCAATCAGTCGTGTGGGCGAGGCGGCGACTGGTAAGTTGGGCGTGGTTGCGTCTTGCTTGTTTTTATGCTGTTTCAAGCAAACAATTCATCAACTGTTACGCTGAAACCTTCCAGGAAAATCTGAGTGCTAACTACTTCACCCGCCGTAAATACAAGCCATGTTTGTTGGGTGATAATCATGACTACGTGATTTTCCGGAAACAGCAGCCAGACTTCTTGGCAACTAGAGTTTAAATATTCCTTAGCTTTAGCAAATAATTCTTCAGCACTATCATCAGGAGATGCTACTTCTGCAATCAACGGGAAGCTTTGGGGGAGGATAGTAAACTCGCCAAGTTCTTTTAGCAGTTGAGAAGTGATGTAAGCGACATCAGGACGACGGCTTTGTTTCCCAGTACGGCAAGGCGCTTCTGTACAGACTTTTCCGCCTTGTCCACTAGAGAGGATGTAATTTCCCCAGTTACGGGTCAGATTGGCTTGAGTTACGCTGTGCTTAAATGTCATTCCTGTTTTCTCAATCAATTTCCCATCCACGCACTCCATTTGCTCTGGCAGATTGACTGTAAAGTCTTGTTTTTTTAATTCAGGTGTAGCAACCATAAACACTTACCTATGTCTTAACCTTCATCTTATATGCTCAGAATTTGAGCAAGTCGCTTCAGAATGCTAAGAACTGCATACAGCTCATTACCCGGATTGCGAAGATTGAATGACTGAGAAAATGCATATTGAGGTTTATTTCGTCGAGTCAGTTTTACAAACTGAAACTCGCCACCATTAGTTAACATTCCCAACGTTGATCTATCTGAATTAGGATTAGCCAGCATATAAGCAAGTATCTGTGCTACTCCTACTGCCAGAGAAAAATCTTGTCGTTTGGATTCAATCACCAATACCCACAGTCGTCTTTGTAAAACCAGAACATCAATGTTTCCTTTAACAACTGTATTTTCATCCTCAACAGCAATTTGTATTGCTGGTTCCGATTTGATGTGAAAGGGAGGAAGATAAAACCCTGCCAATTGGAGTAGAGGAGACAAGACCACCATTTTGACTGTGTTTTCCAGCATCGGGGGATACATGAGCAAATTCAAATAGCTGGCTTTTACTTGGTCTAGGAATTGCTTTTCAAATTCGGTGATTTCTGGTAACTCATCTCCCCAATCTCTGAAGAATTGCTCATCCTCCACGAGTTGCAGACCAAATTTGTCTGATAAATCTAACAAATTGATATTTTGGGCCTGGATTGTTTCAACCATAGTTTTTTACTGAATGAGAATTTGTCACCAAAGCTCAAGGTTGCTGTTTTGCGCCTCAACTCTACCATTGCTAGAATCTATTCACCATAGTGAGTTCTAGTTCTGATTACGAAAATAACTTTATCATCTTCAATAATTTCATATACGATGCGGTCTTTCCGAGTGAGTCTGTAAGAATAAAACCCACTCAACTTTCCTTGAAGCGCCTTTCCTGCGTATGGGTTAACTGCCAAAATTTGTTGCAAAACTTCCTATATTTTTGTTTTTTTAGTTGGTGTAAGTTGAGCGATATCTTTCTAGGTTTTCTTGGAGAATATAATTTGATAATCAGCCATAAATTTAGCCAAATACCTGTTCCATCGTTAAGACTTCTCCTTTTTTATATTCTTCGCGTGCTTCTTCAATATCTGAGAGCAAGTTGGGTTCTTGGAGTAACTCAGCCGTCTCAATCAAAGCTTCTAATTCTTCTTGACTAATTAAGATAAAACTTTTATTCTCCTGAACAATGACAACACCGCCAGCCTCTGTGCTAGCGCGTTCAATCAATTCATTAAAGTTATTTTTGGCATATTCGGCTGTAACGCAATACATTATTTATCCTCTCATTTGAACTCTGTTTATTTTAACTTATGATTTATTGCTCTGGGCGATCGCTCTTTTAAATGACTTACTAAGGTGCGTGAAGCGCAGCTACCCTACAAGCAATAACATTTGTACGTGCAGCAGTTAAGGCAAGAGGCGATACCCTGGCCTAATTCACCCCTCACTTTCCATCGCTCGTCGCACTTTCTCCACTTGCTTGAGTGCTTCCATTTCGCTGAAAAGTTGAATCGCCCTATCAAAGTTTTCCTGACTCTTCTGGGCATCACCCATCTTTTGATAGGTCAATCCTAGCTGATAGTAAGCTTCAGATAAGTCGCATTTAGCGCCTATTTTGTCCAAACTTTCTATAGCTTTTGAATGATTTAAAATAGCGGCTTCAAATTTTTTTTGTTCTCGATAAATTTCTGCTAGTCCATTTAGAGCCATACCCTTAATCTGAGTGAAGTAACTCTCTTCCGCATGAGAGATAGCTTTGTAATAGAAGCTAAAAGATTTTTCCGTTTTTCCTAAATTAAAATAGGTGAGTCCTAAGAAAAATAATCTATATCCTTGACCTATAGCACCAAACTCAGATTTTGACAGATATTCTGCCATGCTTTCACTCTTATCAGTAAACATAGATGCTTTCTCTTTAAATCCTAAATAAGAGTTGAGAAAAGCTAACCAATACCATGAATAGGCGGCATACTCCTTATGATTTACTTTTCCTGCATCACAGCTTACTTTTTCAAAAAGATTTAATGATTTTTGAATTTCCCAAAGATAAAAGTTACAAACAGCTAGAGTAAATAAAGATTCTATCTTTTGAACTTTAAGATTTTGATTTTCCGCAATTATTAATGATTTTTTAACATAAAAAACAGCATGTACTATATCACCTGTTACCCAATAAAGTTCTCCTAAAATATTATAAAAGTGAAGCTCTTACCTTGCCAAGCTCCTTGAAATACACATCCTTGTAAATCATTCAGGTGCTTTCCAGTCTGGGCAAAAACTAATGCGTCGGCAAGTTCCAAAGCGGCTTCAACGTCCATGACTTAGGCAGATATGCAAGATTCCCTCTCCAATCTAATCCGACTTTTGCCGACTTTTTTCAACTAACCCAACTGAACCCGTCTTTTTCTGACTAAATTATGTCGTCAAACTGCCGACTTGATCCGACTGATCAATTTTGGTTCCCAAGACAAAATGAATGACAGGATTGTTCCGGTGTCACCATTATCCTCAAAGTCTTTCATATAGGATTCTGGTGGCTGCATAACTGGAAACTCAGTATTTACGCACAAAGAACATGAGTGAGGTCTAATATGCGTGGTCTTAAAACTTGCTTTTTGTCTGTTTTCTTGCTAGCCAGTCCTTCCTTTGGATTAATAGCGCTAGCACAAAGTCGTTGGCCTGAGAGTGAAAAGCGTGGGTACTGTCCTGTAAATACAAGCTGTAATTTTCCTCAAAATGGAAGCTACTACAACAAGCCAAGTGATGTTCGAGGTATAGGTGGTTTTTACGTCAACTTAACAAGCCCTGATTCAAGTGCACTTATTATGTGGGAAGCACGGAAGTGTGACGGAAGTAGCTTCTCAGGTAACCGACAGATTTCGACTAACACGACAGGCCAAAACTACACAGACTTTCCCAGCAATGTCTGCAACTTTAAATTTACCGTTACTGACGGTAAGAGATATAGGGATGGAGGTAATCGAGTTGATTTTCTTATGAACTTTGATGTAGATCGATAAGAGCTATAATACCTAACTTTTCTAAGCTTCCTGCCTATAAATTTGGGTAAGGAAGCTTTAATACTAAAATCCTATGGGAAGGATTTTAGTGGCATAAAACGAAAGATTTCCGACTTAGCTGATGGCTCTGATAGTTCGTTTGATCGCTTCTTTCTTGTCTGAAATGGTGCAGAGCGATCGCTCTCTCTAAACCACCCACTTGAATCTTTGATGGCTAGTCTTTGTCTTGAAGGAAGTCACCCATATATAGCCTGACATATTCGTCGGCAGCGGCTGGATTGATACTTTGGAGGGCTTTGGCAATATCTACAGCGGTTTCGGCGCTGGGGTCTGTCTGCTCATGAAACCAGCGAAAAACGACATAAGGCTTAACTCCCAGTGCCACTGCCAATTTGTTCTGGCTAATGCCATAGGTTTCTAACGCTTGTTTGAGGGCTTTTCCGGCTTTTCCCATGCCCTCAATCGTGTCAGAGGATTTTGAGCTAGTAAATCTACACAGAATTGTGGGTATCCTGTAAGATTTAGATATACACAGGATTGTGTAGATAAACTTTAAGTAAAAATCAGGGAAACCCAAATGGTTACAAGCTTTTTGTCCGATACCAGCCAAGCCGACTCAGCATCTGTCTCTGTTCAAGCTTCTACTGATCCAGGTTCAGGGCGAGAATCAGTCAAAATTATCGTTGTTGGTTCACCTAAGGGGGTGGTTAAAATCATTCACAAGCTGTATCGCCTCGGTTTTGCAGAGGTGACAGAGTGGAGTCAACCGTTACCAACGGCGAATCCAAGGGAGGTGATGAGTGTTATGAAGCGACTTGTTCTTCTAGATTGAAGGGTTGAGAAGGAGCGATAACTAAGAGCGGGATTCCATCAAATCGCCTCTCGATTCAATCTTCTCCTAAAGTGAGCAAACCCGCCTTCCTATCGACCACCAATCGCCTAGTTTCTAAGCAGGGTAAACCTAGTAAAACTTCAGTGATTTCTTCGCCACCTAATACTGGGACAGTCAGCTCTTGACCATCAAAGTTGACTGTTCCTTCATAAAGATTAAACCTTGATACTCCCCTTGCTGTCTGCCTATCCTGCTCTCGAACAAATGACCATCCTAAACTCTCCACATCTTGGACATTCATTGCCAACCAGTCAGTAAAGCCTGTATCTAACAACGCATCAACTGTAATAATTGCACCGTCAGCAGCAATCAAATCAATCTCAAAATATAGTTCACCCTGACTCCCAAAACTCCCTTGGCTCATATTCTGCCGCAAGTCCCCGTTTCATTGAGGCGCTTTTCTAAAATTATGGCTGTGGGGTGCTTCTGACGGGCTTTTTTAAAGGCAACTTCTGGGTTAGGGTCAATAAAATAGTCACCACTATCTGGTTCAATCAAAATGAACCAGTTGTAATGCTCTGGAACTAATTCTGGGTAAACTCGGTCAAAAATCACCCGGCAACGCTTGGCAAATGCCTCATTCTCAGCCTTTCGTCTAGCTTTCTCTTCTGGGGAAAGGGGAGGGCGATCGGGAAAAATTGGGCTACCAAGGGGCACTCTTCTGCGGGTTTTCTGGGTCATTTTTAGCTGTCCATCAGAGGTGTGTTTGTATTTTATCGCTGCTCTAGCTGGCAACAATACAGATAAAGATGGGTTAGCGCAACGACTCATCGCGCTAACCCGATCGCAGTTGGAGCGATCGCATTATTCAACCACTCAACCCTCAAATTTATCCAGATCAAAATCCAACGACTCAGAGTTAGGCTTATTGCGATCGCTGACAATTGAACGTATCCCCTCAATCGTTGCTGGAATATTCCGAGGGTCCATAAACATCACCTTGCTGCTGTCGCTGCTGCCAATTGTCGTACCCATTTCTAAATAATTCTGGGCGAGTAAAAACTGAAGCGCTTCGCGAGCATCGGGGTTACTCTTAATTGTCTTAGTAATAATTTGCAGTGCCTCAGCAGTTGCTTGTGCCTTGAGGACTTGCTGCTGGCGCTCGGCCTGAGCTTTGAGTACAATTGCTTTTTGTTGTGCCTCAGCTTCCATAATTGCCGCCTTTTGACGCGCTTCTGCATCCAGCACTTGTGCCTCCGCTTTACCTCGGGCAGAGTTGACCGCTGATTCTCGTTCCCCCTCCGAAGTCAAAATTGATGCCCGTTTGCGACGTTCTGCTGACATCTGCAATTCCATCGATTCCTGCACGGCCTTAGAAGGGATAAGGTCTCGAAGTTCTACCCGCGTGACTTTGACGCCCCAAGGGTCTGTTGCTTCATCCAATTCCCGCAGCAGAATTTCATTGATTTGGCTACGGGCAGTAAAGGTTTGATCGAGTTCCAGTTGACCCATTTCTGAGCGAATCTGAGTTAGTACTAAATTCTGCATCGCTAGTTGCAACTTTTCGACCTTGTAATAGGCTTTCTCCATGTCTACAATCCGCCAGTAGACCACAGCATCAACAGAGATCGAAACGTTGTCGCGAGTGATACATTGCTGAGGTGGGATATCAAGGACTTTTTCCCGAATGGTGTCCTGGAAAACCACCCGATCCAAAACAGGGACTAGAAAGTTAAGACCGGGTTCCAGTTTCTTGCCGCTATATTTCCCCAATCTTTCCACCAATGCTTCGTTGCCTTGATTGACAATTTTGACGGAACTGGCGAGACCTCCACCGCCAAGAACCAATGCAAGTAGCCATCCGAATCCTTCCATTTTGAAATTCCTCAACTTTTGATAGTGTTCTACTGGTTGTGAATACAGTCTCAAAACAAGAACCAACTGATTGATTAATGCAGCAGGTTCTGTGGCACAACAATCAGGGTGGTGCCTTCCCGTCTGACTACGTAGACTTTTTGGTTAGGTGCGATCGCCTCTGTCTCGTCCTCACAACGGGCCCGCCAAGAGTTTCCTTCGTAAATTACTCGCCCTGTCTGCCCTGCCGGAATTTCTGTCAAAGTCTGGGCTTCCTTGGCATCCAGAGTCTTAGACGCCCTAGCATCCGGCAAGAAGCGACGAGATAAAAAGACAAGCGCTGTAGAAAGCAAAAGCCACAGCACTACTTGTACGCCTAAGGCTGTGGGGACAATCAACGCTACAAATGCGATCGCCATAGCGCTGAGTCCCATCAGGAAGGCGACAAAAGCCGTTGGCAGAAACAACTCCAGTAAACAAAGCATCGATCCTGCCAGTAGCCAGAGCATTGCAGGACTTAGCGGTGCCATATCAATATCCAGTATTAGTGCGTTATAAAGAAGGATTCAATAGTTGATATATTGATTCCAGTTTCTCGTAAAGTAATTATTGTCAATCACTCAAACAGTTATGCTTTAGCCTATCTCGTTTAGTTAGTCTTCCTGGACATCAAGCAAGGTTTTATTTCTTTATATAACTAGACATATTGGGGAGAATGTTTAAAAATTCGTAAGCGCTCACATCCAATCTATACTTAGCCATCTGGGATTTGACCGCTCTGGAGTGCCCTTTAATCGTTAGTAATTGTTTTTTAATTTATGAGCAGTTCCAAACCGCCAATTAATCGCTATCTTTGGGCAGTGGGTTCATCTGCCGCGCATCTATCCGTAGGAGAAGTAGTTAAAGACAGATACCAGGTAGTAGCCCCGCAAATTTGGCAAGATACGCAGCCGGAACTGCAACCAGAGTTTCCCGAAAAGCTGGGTAACACTGTTCTCCCTTACCTGCGCTTATATCCACACAGCCTCCATGTCCCACAGATTTATGGAATTTGCCAGTTAGAAAACTCAGATGTCATTTTGCTAGAAAATGTACCGATTGATGCTAACGGTGAGTTATGTCCCTCAATCCAGTCGATGTGGTCACAGGCATCGGCAGTCCGTCAGGTTTATTGGCTGTGGCAGATTCTGGAACTGTGGACGCCATTAGCAGAAATGGGTGTGGCTGCCAGTCTGTTGGTGCCTGAAAATCTTCGGGTTGAAGGGTGGCGGGTGCGACTGCGGGAACTTTATAGCGATCGCACAATTAAACCTCGTCCTCAAGGGTCTAGCGTTGAAGACAAACAGCGAGAATTGGCGGCTGTGTCTGCTGGTACTGAGGCAGGTTCCTCAGATGCTTTGGAAGCAGAGACATCCTCCGGCGTAAGTGCCGCGCTAGTTGAACTGCCGGCAAAAGCCAATCTGCAACAACTAGGAGAGTGCTGGGCGTCTTGGTGTCGAAAGGCCGCCGGTTCTGTAGCGTCTCGCCTCGGTGCGATCGCGCAGCAGATGCAAACTGAACAGCCATCATTACAAGCGATCGCCTCCCAGTTAAACCAACTATTAATAGAACAAGCCGCGAGACAGCCTCTACGCTTACAGATTGCGGGTGGTACAGATAGTGGCCCTCGACATCACCACAACGAAGACAACTGCTTCCCTCTGATTTCTGACCTCCCTAAAGACCTCAGCGAACCCCGTGACCCCCTGATTCCTCATTTGTCAGTGGTGTGTGATGGGATTGGCGGACATGAGGGCGGAGAAGTGGCTAGCCAATTAGCGGTGCAGTCAATCAAACTCCAGGTTCAGGCGCTACTGTCAGAGTTAGCCCACGACCCGGAAATCATGACACCAGAACTGGTTTCACAGCAGCTAGCTGCCATTATCCGGGTAGCTAATAACTTGATTGCCTCTCGCAATGACGAACAATCACGAGAATCTCGGCGTCGCATGGCAACAACTCTGACAATGGCACTCCAACTGCCGCAAATTGTCAAGATGCCAGATGGTCAGGGCAATGCACACGAACTCTATATAGCCAGTGTTGGAGATAGTCGCGCCTACTGGATTACACCCCGCTACTGCCAGCAGTTGACAGTGGATGATGACGTAACAACACGGGAAGTACGAATGGGTCGAAGCCTGTATCGCAAGGCTTTGCAGCGTCCCGATGCTGGGGCACTCACCCAAGCCGTAGGCACGAAGGATGCTGAGTTACTTCGTCCGACTGTACAACGATTCATTATGGAAGAAGATGGTTTACTATTACTGTGTTCTGATGGTTTGAGCGACAATCACTGGCTTGAGGAACTTTGTCCAGATTTTCCACGAGATGTATTTAGTGGCAAGCTGTCTCTAGAATCTGCCGTCCAGTATTTGATTGACCTAGCTAATCAAAAGAATGGTCATGATAATACTTCAGTCGTTCTGACCTACTGTTCTGTTTCTCCACAATATCCGGCGGTACTGAATCTTGGAGAGTTCTCACTAGGGAGTCAGATTTATACTTTCAATCTATCAACGGAATTTCCTGATACGACTGAACCAGTTGAGTCTGGCGAACTCATGATCTCTGAAGAAACCGAACCAGTTGCCGAAAGCTCAAAAGGGGAGTGGTTCAAGGTAATTGTGGGCATTGTGCTGGTGTTACTGGTGCTATTGTCCTCTGGGGCAGCTTTATTGACGGCACAGTGGCTCATTAGTCCTGATGGGTTTAAGCAAATGCGATCGCGCTTCCCCCCGTAACAGGTAAAGTAGAATATCGCAACG
>DALYIW010000278.1:0-7686 GCA_031970155.1 Coleofasciculaceae cyanobacterium CTOTU46601
TGACAAACAACAAACAACAAACAACAAACAACAAACAACAAACAACAAACAACAAAGTTGAAGGTTGGAAGGTTTTCACACAGAGTAGGGAGTAAGCAGTCGAGAATAGGGAAATCTTTACCTACTCACTACTCCCAACTCCCTATCGATTTACTTTTTGAGAGAACTCACGTCTATCCCTAAGGAAGAGGAAAAAGCTCTGATAGATAGTTATGATGACGATAGGTTCGCTGCTTAGACCTTTGAGTAAGAACTTAAAGCCAACCTTGATCTGTAAAGGAGAGCAAGATGAGCGTTGGGAATCGAATTCAGGCCATAGTCAAAAATCTTGAAGGAAGGTTAGAGGAAGCGGTTGGTGCATTGACAGGCAACCGCAGATTGAAGTCAGAAGGTCAAATCAAGCAGGCACAAGCCAGTGCTGAACACACGAAGGAAAACCTTAAAGACCGTGCCAAGCGCTGGATAGACCGAACCTAGAACACTTTGTCCTAAACACCTCTCAACGCCTGCACCCACTGAAAATTGCTACCGGAAAGTGGTGGGACAGGCGGCTTTTCATAATCAATGGCAAGATCTAGGGCTGCCTCCTGAGAACTCGCGCATCGACTAGATCTATAGTAGAAAGTTTTGAGATTCATTAATGGAGTTCAAAACTTCCTTCACGAGAGACTTATATAATATGCGATCGCCTTTACCGTTGCCCTTGGCGCGATCGCACATTTACCCAGAGTTGCCCCTTGTATGATAGGAATAAAGATTACCTCGATACATAGTGCTAGCAATGCCTTCTCCATTTCCAGGAATGAATCCTTATTTAGAAAACCCTGAGTTGTGGTCAGAGGTGCATCACCGTTTGATAACAGCACTAGCTGATGCTATAGAGACGAATCTTAGCCTTAAATATCGAGTCGCTATCGAAAAACGAACCTATCTCAGTAATCGGGAAGAGTCAGTAGAGGTAAGAATTCCTGATGTATCAGTAACCTTTCAAAAATCAACTCTACCTAGCCAGACACCATCGACTGCAATTCTCCCAGCTCTTGGGGAATCTGTCACAGTAAAAATACCAGTACCAGAAGAAATTAGAGAAGGTTATTTAGAAATCCGAGAAGTATCAACTGGCTATGTTGTGACAGCAATTGAAGTGCTTTCGCCCACTAATAAACGTACTGGAATAGGACGCGAAGCATATCTACGCAAGCGACAGGAAGTCCTCAGTACTCCGACTCATCTAGTCGAGATTGACTTGCTCCGGGGTGGAAGAGCCATGCCTATTTTGAGTGAAATTCCCCAAACAGATTATCGAATCTTGATTGCTCTTGGTAATCGCCGTCCTTTAGCTCAATTGTATGGTTTTAATATCCGCCAGGAAATTCCTAAATTTCCCCTTCCTCTACAGTCAGGAGATAGTGAGCCAATAGTGGATTTGCAGAGTTTGTTACTTGGGGTATACCAACGAGCAAGATACGATATGGCAGTTGATTATAGTAAGGAACCTGTACCTCGCCTGAAGCCAGAGGACAAAGCTTGGATAGATGAACTCCTGCGAGACAAGGGACGACGCTAACCCAGATTGCGTCTCGAAAGTCAAATAGAAAATATTCACTAATGCATAGGTAGTGCCATCGTTGACTGTTCACCAGGAAGCGATCGCTCCTTCACAGCTAATTTTGAGTACAACAGTAGGAGAATCTAGTCAATAGCTAGATAGATTTACTCTAAACCTAAAGTCAGGTCGATGATTCGGGGTGGCGAGGAAAATGCGATCGCCGAATTGTTGTAACAAACAGAAACTCATGACTACCCTCAATGCTAAAAACCTAACCCTGAAACAGGTTCATCAATTTCTCAAACTAAGTAAGCTACCCAATGGCTCATTCACCCCCTTACTCTCTCTAGAACCTCTAACAGAGTTTGAACAGCAAGAACTTACACAAATTCGGGATGATTTTGAGAACTACTTGATTGAAGGCAAAGTTTTAGAAGGGCAGATACAGTTGCTTGTCATTAGTCCCTTACTCCGATTAGCTGGCTTCTTTCACTCCCCCATCAAAATCAGCCTGGAACAAGACATCGATGCGATCGTTGTTGAAGACGAAGACACTAAAATTACAGGGCGGTTTGACATCTTAGCTATCAATAAGGAGCAACCAACTATAACGGATGTCGCCTTTTGGCTCTTAGTCATTGAATCGAAAAATACCTCAGTTAACTCGTTTGAAGGGTTAGCACAACTGCTCACTTATGCTCATCAAAGCTTAAAGTGTCAAGAGTTGGTATGGGGACTGACGACCAACGGCATGGATTATCGATTTGTGTTAATTCGACCAGGAAATCCTTCAACTTATCAGCAGATGCCTGTCCTGAATCTGATGGACTCTGAGAGTGCCATCCAGTTACTACAGGTTCTCAAAGCCATTTGTAAGGTACAGAATCTTGTTTCACCAAACGCTGGAATGTGAGCTGGGAACACCTCGTTTGTGTAAATTTGTAGTGCGGGCATCTTGCCCGCTTCCATCGAATCAGGAGAAAAAGGTTCTCGCTAATTTGTATTTTTTTAAATTTGTAGTGTGAGCATCTTGCTTATGTATACCCACCAGGGAACAAGATGTTCGCACTACCCATTGTTTTTACAAAATTGGGATGCACTCGGATAAGTTAAACTTTCATGATTGCTAGCGCCTTGCTAATTGTTCTCTCACCCAAGTACGAAACGCTCTCATAGTTTTGTTTCTCCCTAAAGTCCTACACTGGTTGAGATACTGGGGAATTATCTCAATCAGAGGTAAATTAGGGAAATTTTGGCTGTATTCGCACTTAATATACTTCTTTTCTTGCAGCAGGTTAATTTGTAACTTCCCATTTTCAAACCGCCAAAGTTCTGGCACTCCCAACGCTTCGTAAATACTTGGATGGGTGCGAGAAGTTAAATCAATTTCTAGTACTAAATCGGGGGGCGGGTCTACGGTTAAATCCAACCGATTTTTACCTCTAACTACCGCCTCGTTTTGAATATAGAAACAGTTGTCAGGTTCTATCCCTTTGTTCATCTCCTCATTTTTAAACGTTGTCGAACCCAAGGGACAAAATTCAATATCTAGCTCTTCAAGGAGTGCTTTAACTAAATCACTAACTAGTTCTTTATTAGTTTCATGCTCTGGCAATGGTGTCATAATTTCCAACGTTCCATTGTCATACGCCACTCTAGAGGCACGATGTTCGCCTAAATCCTCCAAAATAGCTTCAAATTCCTGCCAGCTTACGTTACAAAGCAATACTCGCTGTCCTGGTGGCACTGTGATTCGATTGAGTTCTAGTAACATCTCTCAGTCCCGCCTAAATCTAAGATGGTTGTGTTCCTCTAGCCCACAGTTCCTTTTAGTTCTAACACTCTGCTAGTTGAGAGCGGGTTTTGAGCGAATCTTCTTTTAAGATAAGTAAAGAAACTGAAAGGGAAAGGCTGAATGCGCGTTGCAATTGTTGGGGCAGGACTAGCCGGAATGGCGACGGCAGTTGAATTAGTTGATGCCGGACATGAAGTAGAAATTTTTGAATCCCGTCCTTTTGTTGGCGGTAAGGTTGGCAGTTGGGTAGACACCGATGGCAACCATGTTGAGATGGGGTTGCATGTCTTCTTTGGCTGCTACTACCAGTTATTTGACTTGATGAGGAAGGTAGGGGCGGCGGACAACTTGCGCCTGAAGGAACATACCCACACCTTCGTGAATAAAGGAGGCCGCACAGGTGCACTGGATTTTCGCTTCATCACTGGTGCGCCCTTCAATGGACTGAAAGCATTTTTTACGACTTCCCAGCTATCGCTACAGGATAAGCTACAAAACTCTCTCGCTCTCGGTACCAGTCCGATTGTTCGCGGTTTGGTGGACTTCGACGGGGCAATGAAAACGATTCGTGACTTAGATAAAATCAGCTTTGCTGACTGGTTTCGCAGGCATGGTGGTAATGATGGCAGCCTCAAGCGGATGTGGAACCCGATCGCATATGCCCTGGGCTTCATCGATACCGAGAATATTTCTGCCCGTTGTATGTTGACTATTTTCCAGTTTTTTGCTGCAAAAACGGAGGCGTCAGTATTGCGGATGCTAGAAGGCTCTCCCTATGAGTATCTCCATAAGCCAATTATTGAGTACCTGGAGGCGCGAGGGGCGAAAATCTATACGAGGCGTCGAGTGCGGGAAATCCTCTTTACTGAAGCTGGCGAACAAACTAAAGTTACTGGTCTTGTTATTGCTAACGGTGAAACCGAAGAAACTATCACTGCTGATGTCTACGTCTGTGCCGCTGATGTCCCTGGTGTACAACGCCTTCTACCTGAAGCGTGGCGCAAGTGGTCAGAGTTTGACAATATCTACAAGCTTGATACAGTGCCAGTAGCGACAGTGCAGCTTAGGTTTGATGGCTGGGTAACAGAACTACATGATGCCCAGAAACGCAAACAGCTGACAGAAGCCGCAGGACTTGATAATCTGCTCTATACTCCAGATGCTGACTTCTCCTGCTTTGCTGACCTAGCCTTGACCAGTCCTAGTGACTACTACCGCGAGGGACAGGGTTCATTATTGCAATTGGTGCTGACTCCAGGTGACCCATTTGTTCGGCAGAGTAATGAGGCGATCGCACAACACGTCCTCAAGCAAGTCCACGAACTCTTCCCCTCCTCGCGAGAGCTGAATATGACTTGGTACAGTGTAGTCAAACTAGCCCAGTCTCTCTATCGCGAAGCCCCTGGCATGGACCCTTACCGCCCTAACCAAAAGACACCAGTATCCAACTTCTTCCTTGCGGGCAGCTACACCCAGCAAGACTACATCGACAGCATGGAAGGAGCAACTTTATCAGGGCGTCAGGCAGCAAAAGCCATTCTGGAAAATGTCTCAGAACTCGTCGAACGCTCAACCGTCATCTCAAGTCCGGTAGCATAATCATCGTCAAGACAAGTAGGGTAGCCAGGTAATTTACCAGAATCTCACCCTACTCCCTACTCCCTACTCCCTACTCCCTACTCCCTACTCCCTACTCCCTACTCCCCATTCCCATGTCCAATTGGCTAGAACATAGTGTGCAAGTCGAGGTAGAGATTCCCATTGATTTAGCGTGGAGTCTCTGGTCTGATTTAGAGCAAATGCCCCGCTGGATGAAGTGGATTGACTCTGTGAAGGTGCTAGAAGACAATCCAGACTTATCGCGCTGGAAACTTGCTACTGGCGGCTTAGAATTCAGCTGGCTTTCCCGCATTCTGAAGTTGGTGCCACACCAGATTATTCAGTGGGAATCAGTAGATGGCTTGCCTAACCGAGGAGCAGTTCGCTTCTACGATCGCCAAGGCAGCAGCATTGTCAAGTTGACTGTGGCTTATGCCATTCCCGGCTTCCTCGGTCAGTTGATGGATAACCTATTTTTAGGTCGCGTTGTTGAATCCACCATCCAAGCTGACTTAGAGCGATTTCGCGAATACGCCCTCAACGTTAAAAGCTCATGAGTGAAGTATGCGAGGAAAACGATACACAACCCAAAAATAAAAATTTCTCTTTCCCACTCCCTACTCCCTACTCCCTACTCCCTACTCCCTATTTTCAAGACACAGGGTCTGAGGCTGCTCATCTGTCCCCAAGAGGGGTTCAAGGGTACAACTAGAGCAGCACCAGCGCCCTAATGTCAGGTTTCAGAAACTATTCGATGATGTGGAAATAATAAGCTGCTATTAGAAAGTTGCCAAATAAGAGCACTAGTGCCCAGAACAGGCGAAACGGATAGGGAGGCTTCGCACCTGTTTTGGCAACTGGGGCATCATATTTCTTGGATGCGGTCATTAGGATTCCCTCCAGATTTTGAGTTATTAAAAAATAGTAAAGTCAAACTGTACCAAACAGCTATCCCTAGAGAGCTGTTTGATTGTGAAGATTTTTCCAGTTAAGGAGCGTCTGGCTGGCAAAAACCAACTCCAGAGAGAGCAAATCTCCCTCTTTGAGGGGATTTAGTCAAATTTTTATATAGATTCGGGTAGTACAACGCCTTGTGCCAATTGTAAGGGCGAACGGTCGTTCGCCCTTACGATATGTGGTGTCCATGTGTAAGTCTTGGAGAATTAAGCAGTCTCACCCGCATGGTAGGAACTACGGACTAAAGGGCCAGAACGGACGTGAGCAAAACCTATGTTTCGTGCGATCGCTCCCAATTCCTCAAATTCTTCAGGTGTCCAATATCTTTGGACGGGTAGGTGCTCTAAGGAGGGACGCATGTATTGACCGAGCGTAATGCGATCGCATCCAGCATTACGTAAATCAATCATCGTCTCAACTACCTCAGCTTGAGTTTCGCCGTGTCCCAGCATCAAGCCTGACTTGGTGGGAATCGTCGGATTTAGGGTTTTAACAATACGGAGGACATCAAGCGATCGCTCATATTGAGCACCCCGCCGCACCCGTCCTTGTAAACGTCGCACCGTTTCAACGTTGTGGTTATAACAAGCTGGACGAGCATTAACTACCGTTGCTACTCGTTCGTGTTGTAAGGAGTCACCATCTCCTTTACCACCCCAAAAATCGGCAGTCAGTACCTCAATCTCCGTTTCCGGGTTCAATTGACGAATGGCATTCATTGTCGCCACAAACCAACCCGCCCCCTGATCTGGCAAATCATCTCGCGCCACTGATGTCAATACAACATAGCGCAAGCCCAACAGACGTACAGATTCAGCAACTTTTTGAGGTTCTTCTGGGTCGAGAGGCATTGGTGCGTGTCCCTTGTCCACCTGACAGAAGGCACAGGCACGGGTACAAGTGGGCCCCATCAGCAAGAATGTAGCGGTTTTCTGGGCATAACACTCGCCTCGGTTAGGGCAGCGTCCTTCTTCACAAATAGTGTGAATTTGGCGTTGTTTGATGATATGCTGCACAGTTGAGATGTCGCTGGCTTTGCCTATTGAACGCCGCAACCAACCAGGTAGGGCTTCTATTTCTTTTCGCCACTGGTTTTTATCGGGCAGGGCGGTTACAGAAGGGTCGATTTCAGTGGGCACATCCATAGGAGTGATGAATCTCTACGCTAAAAATGTTAATGCATGAGGCGATCGCTCTCAGTTTACCGATTTTTTTTGCTCTTACCAGTCAGACCAGATTACTCTAGAATCAGGCACATAGTTGGCTTTTGGGTTTGAGTTCAAAATTGCAAAGAGTTGAGGATATCGTGTCAGCAGTTGTCTCACACTTAACAGACAGGAGCAATTCTGTCTGGTACTTGGCTACTGGTTTTTCTGATCTGCATCGGTCATGGCTTGTAGACTAGGGCTAGAGACACTAGCGCGACGCCATGAATCATGAGCTAGCAGCATTTACATCAGCTAATTTTTGAGTCAGGGTTTCCTTCTTCATCTAGAGTCAGCAGAAGTCACTTCAAAACACTGTAGTTTTTCAATAAATTACCCCTCCAAAGGAGTCAGTCGTGGCAAGTCATAAAATCCTAGTAATTGATGACAGTAAGGTCATCCGGATGCGTGTTAGAGAAATGTTGCCTTCTGGTAACTTTGAAGTCCTGGAAGCTAAAGATGGTATTGAAGGACTCAATTTAATTCACCAGGAACGCCCAAACCTGATCATGTTAGATTTTCTCCTCCCAAAAATGAGTGGTTGGGAGGTATTTCAGCAGATTCAGACTCACAACGAACTC
>DALYIW010000278.1:7706-11305 GCA_031970155.1 Coleofasciculaceae cyanobacterium CTOTU46601
TGGTGTTGATGTCGGGTCGTAGAGAAGAAGTAGCAGAAAAAATCTCCGAACCTTTTGACTATTTTGCCTTTGTTGAAAAGCCTTTTGAGAAGAAGCAGTTGGTTGACGCCATCAAAGAAGCAATGGCGAAAGCGAAGAACCGCCCAACAACACCCGTAGCACCGCCTGTGGCACCAAGTTCACCAGCTGCTGACACATCTGCTGCTGGCGCTTCCGCCGCAGAACTTCAAGCACTGAATGCAAAAGTGGCAAAAATGCAGGCTGAAATTGATGGTTTGAAGAAACAGCTGGCTCAAATCGTGACGTTCATCAAACAAAAAGTCAAGTAGTTTATGGTGGTGGGGTTGGGGAGTCGGGAGTCGGGAGTCGGGAGTGGAGAGACTTTCATTTTTTGTTGTGTACTCCCGTTCATGGGGTCTCTTGCCAAACTACCTGGCGATTGAAAATCGCAGCTACACAAACGAAGTCCGCCTACGCGGACTGCTCCTCAAACCCGCGCAGGCGGGTTTTGTTTGTATAGCCTCAGACTTTAGTCTGGAGGCATATATCGACGTAAGCAAGAGCTAATCCAGTTCTCGCCGTCCTTCCAAGGCTCGCGCTAAGGTGACCTCATCGGCATACTCCAAATCTCCACCCATAGGTAAACCAAAAGCAATCCGGGTTACCCGTGTAAACGGTTTCAACAGTTGACCAACATACAGTGTGGTTGTCTCACCTTCCACACTGGGGCTGATAGCCATAATCACCTCTTGAATACCTTTCTGACTGACTCGTCGCACTAGCTGTTGGATGTGCAGTTGATCAGGGCCAATTCCATCCATCGGTGAGATGACGCCTCCGAGGACGTGATATTTACCTCGGTACTCTCGCGTTTTTTCCAGGGCAATCACATCGCGGGAGTCAGCCACCACACAGATTGTATTGCTGTCCCGGTTAGAGTTACGGCAAATATCACAGACGGGTTCAGCAGACAGGTGAAAGCAGACTTGACATAAGCCCACTTGTTTTTTTGCTTCAATTAGGGCTTGAGCTAGGGCTTTTACCTCGTCTTCTGAGCGCTTGAGAATATGTAGGGCAAGTCGTTGGGCTGTTTTCGGCCCAACTCCTGGTAAGTGTTGCAGTTGCTCGATGAGACGAGCTAAGGGGCGCGTGTAAACCGTGGTTTTTTCTCCCAGTTTGTGTACTTATATTATAGAAGTGGCGCATCAGACCGAGAGTCGGTTCTGTAATAAAGAATCAGTTGGGAATAAGCTTACTCTGGCTTAGTGTCTCGTAGCATTAACGCCTCTACCGCAGCTTGGGGCGTGATCTCATTTTTGAGCAAGCGGTAAACCTGATAAGTAATTGGCACTGAAACGCTTTGCTGGTTGGCTCTTTCCACCAGAACCGCTGTAGTGTTGACGCCTTCGGCTGTTCCTTCCAAATGTGCCAGGATTTCTGAGTGTCTGACCTTTGGCTAGCTGGTAACCGACTTGATAATTACGACTAAGGCTGCTGTTGCAGGTGGCGAGTAAGTCTCCCAATCCTGATAAACCGTAAAATGTCTCAGCTTTAGCGCCCCAATCGGTTCCTACTCGGATAATTTCAGCCAATCCACGGGTAAGGAGGGCTGCCTTAGCATTAGTTCCTAACTGTAGACCGTCACAAGTACCTGCTGCGATCGCCATTACATTTTTCAACGTTCCACCCAGTTCAACACCAAGAGGATCGGGATTAGTATAAACCCGGAAATTTGGGGAAGTAAACGCTTTCTGCACTGCTTGGGCGGCTTTAGCATCGGTGCTGGCAACGACAGTAGCGGCAGGTAGTCCCTGTTTAATTTCTTTGGAGAGATTAGGCCCTGAAAGAACAACCACTGGATTTGAAGGAAACGCCGCTTGCCAGATTTGCGAGGGTGTACGGGTGGTTGTTACGTCCAATCCTTTCGTCGCCGTGATGAAAATCCTGTCAGGAGAAATAGATAAGGATTGTAACTGTGTTATTACATAGCTAACGCCTGACATGGAAACAGCTGATAAGACAATACTTGCACCATTTAAGACATCTTCTAATTGCTCTTGGCTCCGGCGCGACCAGAAACGGACTTCATGACCGTTTTGAGAGGCTAAGTAACCGAGGGTTGTCCCCCAGAAACCGGCTCCAATGATAGCGATTTTAGTCATTGGGTTGAAGGTTAGAAGGTAGAAGGTAGAAGGGGTGTATCCCGATGTTGCAAATTTATTAGGTAGTGTGAACGCGTAGCGTGCGCTCTCTTCGCAAACCGGAGAGCTCACTTTTGGGGGGACGTGAGCAAGATGCTCACACTACAGATTTACACGCAATGGGATGCACCCGGTAGAAGTTTAGAAGGTTGAAGGTTGGAAGGCTAGAACTTATCACCCATAACATGCTAACTAGCTAGCCCTGCCAACTGGTTAACCTTCTACTTTCAGCCCCTGAACCTACAACCCTTCTCGCGGGTAACGCTTCATCAACTCTCTAACTTGTTCGGCGTGATAGGAACTACGAGTCAGAGGAGAGGAGACAACTTGCAGGAATCCTAAGGACTCTCCCCACTCTCTCCAGGCATCAAACTGGGCAGGGGTGACGAAATCAGCAACGTTCAAGTGCTTTTGGCTGGGTTGGAGATACTGTCCGATGGTCAGGATATCGCAGTTTACCGATCGCAAATCTTGCATGACTTCTCGGATTTCAGCGTCGGTTTCTCCCAATCCCACCATTAAGCCGGATTTTGTGTAAACCCAGGGGGCTGATTCGTGGGTTCGCTTCAGGAGTTCTAGCGATCGCTCATAATTTCCCTGAGGACGTACTCGTCGATATAGTCGCGGCACCGTTTCTGTGTTGTGGTTGAGCACCTCTGGCTTGGCTTGAAGAATTGTTTCTAAAGCATCCCAGTTGCCGCACAAATCAGGAATCAGCACCTCGATTGTCGTCTGAGGGGAGATAGCGCGGATTGCTTCAATGCAGCGAACAAACTGAGAAGCACCTCCATCGGGTAAATCATCTCGATTGACGGAGGTAATTACTACATGATTTAAACCTAAGCGCCGTACTGCCTCTGCTAAACGTGTCGGTTCCGTGGGGTCAAGGGCTTTGGGTTTTTTCTCAAAGTCAATATCACAGTAGGGACAGGCACGAGTGCAAGCTGGCCCCATAATCAAAAACGTTGCGGTTCCAACGTTAAAGCATTCCCCGATGTTAGGGCAAGAGGCTTCTTCACAAACGGTATTCAGCGCCAAATCCCGTAAAATTTCTTTGACGTTGCCGACTCTCTCCCACTGCGGCGCTTTGACTCGTAACCATTCTGGCTTAACTACCACTCGCGAAAAAGCTCCCTCTTCAGTGACATAGTGTTAATCCTAGCAAGCACATGAGATGCGGGTGTTGTTTGTTGTTGGTTGTTTGTGTTCTTAACAAAATTTATTATTCAAATATGTCATCTTTAATCCAATAACAAATAACAAACAACAAGGTTCTCCTTCTGGTGAGTAAGGATCTGCCACGCTACCGTTGTGTGATAGCATGGATAAGTTATAGTTGAGCTTATCGGGATGTAGCGCAGCTTGGTAGCGCACTTCGTTCGGGACGAAGGGGTCGCA
>DALYIW010000279.1:0-11280 GCA_031970155.1 Coleofasciculaceae cyanobacterium CTOTU46601
TAGGATTTTCCCCAGTTGGTGCAAGTGACGGCGTTACTGATGGCGTTGGTTGAGGTTTCTGCTGCTCAGTTGTTGACTGTTGGGGCACTGGAGATTCAGCAGGAGTTGGTTTTTGTTGGTTGGCTTCTGCTTCGGCTTTTCTTTTCTGAGCTTCTTGAATTAATTTACTCAACTGATCTCGCCAATAGCTTTGCTGTACAAACTTAGGGTCTGTAGCAGCACCGATCACCTCATCCCATCGACCTTCATCAAGTGCTTTTTGAATTCTATTGTATTTCTCTTGGGTCGCTGACCATTCATCTTGCCATTGTTTAACTTTTGCCTGAGCATCTTTGTAGGCAGGACTGTTGGCAGGAATAGATTTAGCTGCTGCGATCGCTTGATCTAAAGCTCCCTTTTCATACTGTTCAGCGGCTTTTGCCAAAGTCTGCGAACTATTATCTACAGGTTTGGGCGGGGCAGTGGATGGTTTTGGCTTGGGAGTTTCAACAGGTTTCTGACTCACTGGAGTCTGAACAGGTTTTGGACTCACTGCTGTTTCAACAGATTTCTGACTGGGTGAGGTACAGTCTAAATACTGTTCACCGTTAAAAACCCACCCTTTCTTCGGTGAGCTAATCTCCACCCAGCCGTTTTTCTCCTTACCTGTGAGAGAAACACTGGTACCTCGTTCAATGGTGTCAACAATCTCTCCTTTTGGCCCTTTGCGGACATTCAACCCTCCCCCTGACGCTACTACCTTGCAAGTGCCGTGTGACTTATCTACTACGTCCTTGGTATTGCGCTGAGTGAACAGAGAAGCAAACGAACCGACCCGAATGGCGTAAGTTAGACCAAATGTTGCGATCGCCAGCACCATAGCCATACCAATCATCGGGAACAGGCCGCTAGAAGTAGAATCAGATGTCTGATTCGGTTGAGAAGCGCCTACTGGCTTAGGAAAAGGGGCACCAGGACTAGCTGGCAGAGTATTGTTCACTGACGGTGAAGCTGGATACGTTGGTTGCCGCCCTCTATCTCCAGAATTCGAGACATTATTGATAGATGGATATCGAGGTGCAGGGGCGTAGGGCGTAGTGGGGGAGTAAGAAGCATTCAGCTGCTGTAGTGCCTGTAGAGTTTCAGCTGCTGACTGGTAACGGTCTTTGAAATGGTAGCGAACCATCTTGGTAAGAACATTTTCCAACCCTCGACTAACTGGCACCAACTGCTGCCAAATAATTTCACCCGTACTCAAGTCTTCTTGAAAACTAACCGGCATTAGACCCGTAAGTGCCTGGATGCCGATAATACCCAGCGCATAAATATCACTGCTAGGGCGTGGTTGACCTAGCGCCTGTTCACTTGCCATATAGCCAGGAGTACCAACGGCTATAGTGTTACTCAACTGCTGTCCATAAACGCTGGCTAGCTGAGTGCGAATTTGCTTGACTGCGCCGAAGTCTACTAAAACTAATTTGTTGTCTGACTGGCGTCGGATAATGTTGTCCGGCTTAATGTCGCGATGAATGACGTTGTGGTGATGGACAAATTCCAAAATCCTCAAGACTTCTAAGAGTAAATCAATTACCCGGTTTTCCTCCCATCGTTGATTAGGTTGCAGTTCTTGAGTGAGGGTATGCCCTTCGATAAACTCTTGTGCTAGGTAAAATTCCTGGTCTTCCTCAAAGTAGGCGAGTAACCGAGGAATCTGGTCATGGTTTCCCAGCTGTTCCAGGGTTTCGGCTTCGCTGTTAAATAGGCGTCGCGCTGTCTCCAAGAAGCCTGGTTCGCTACTGACGGGTTTGAGTTGTTTAACGACGCAGATGGGGTTACCAGGACGCCTGGTATCTTGGGCTAAGTAGGTTTTACCAAATCCACCAGCACCCAGGACTTGGGTCACTTGGTAACGTCTGTCAAGTAACTTGCCTAACATGGGAGTGACGCGCCTAAGGGTTTATCTGAATAATATTTACATACCGCGCTCAAGAATTTGTTCTAGGATTGTGCCAATTCCTTAGCTTGATACGATGGAGTACTAGAGAGACCTGGGAGAGTCTGTGAAATGGGTCTAAGTGCGTTAGCTTTTTGTGTGACAGCTGTGCGATCGCCACAGATTCCCCCAGACTCGGCATAAATTGTAGGTTGGGTAGAGGAACGAAACCCAACATTGCACGTAGATTTCTTGAGTTGCGCTGCGCTTAGGCTGTGTTTTCTCGCCCCAGACTCGGCATAAATTGTAGGTTGGGTAGAGGAACGAAACCCAACATTGCACGTAGATTTCTTGAGTTGCGCTGCGCTTAACTCAATCTACACAAGAGGCAAGAAAAGAACAAATGAAAATATTTCTTCCCCGACTCCCGACTCCCGACTCCCGACTCCCTACTTTCAAGACAGTTGACACCCATGGATGTATCGCGCCCCTACAGCAAGGTACTTTTATACTTTGTCTTTTATACTTTGTCTGAAGTATATTCAAGCATTGGGTAGTTACTTTACATCGCTCATATACTACGGATACAGCTACTCGGTAAATATTTATGAGTCTCTGTATCAATCCCCATTGCCAACAGCCTTCAGATCCATTGAATGTCAACAACAACATTTGTCGAAACTGTGGCTCAGAACTATTACTGCAACAGCGTTATCGGGTCATTCGTTTACTGAGTGACACCAGTGGCTTTGGTACCGTTTACGAAGCAGATGATCGGGGAGAACCCAAAATCCTCAAGGTACTCAAAGAGCATTTAAACACTCAACCAAAAGCCGTTGAATTATTCCAAAAGGAAGCAATTGTACTCAGTCAACTAAGACATCCAGGTATTCCCCGAGTCGAGGAGGATGGATACTTTACCTTTCTAGTCAGAGATAGCAACCTATCATTTCACTGTCTAGTCATGGAAAAAATTGAAGGCTTAGATCTAGAGCAGTGGATGCATAATCGAAGCCATCAACCAATTACCTCAGAGCAAGCCCTTGAATGGTTGACGCAAGTCACTCAAATTCTTGATCAAGTCCATCAGCAAGATTATTTCCACCGAGATATTAAACCACCCAACATCATGAGAAGACCTAACGGACAGTTGGTATTGATTGATTTTGGTACAGCTAGGGAAGTGACAGGCACTTATCTAGCAAAAATAGGTGGCTCTCAGAATGTTACAGGGATAGTTTCAGTTGGCTACACCCCTCCAGAGCAAGCGGCTGGTAGGGCTGTTCCCCAATCAGATTTCTTTGCTCTAGGTCGCACTTTTGTCTATTTGCTAACAGGAAAACACCCCAATGATTTGCTCGAAGACCCTAGAACGGGGGAGTTGTTATGGCGAGAGACTGGTAGTTGTATCTCAAAAGCTTTAGGAGATTTAATTGATTATATGATGGCTCCCTTTCCAGGGAATCGACCGCAAAATACTCAGGTAATTTTAGATATATTGGCTGAACTTGAGCGGACTTGGAATTCACCCCACTCAACTTTTGAATATTCTCAAGAGCCAACGCTACAAGTTATTCCATCAAATTTACCAAAACCATCTGAGTCTATTCCAAGTCAATCGATTTCGACTAATCAATCGACACAACAACCATTAATTCGGAAGTTCGACTCCAGCAAATGGCTGGCTGGTGGTACAGTTTTGCTGATGGGATTAGGAGGAATTGGATATTGGCAATTTACTCAAAAACCTCTATCATCGACACCTACAATAACTAATACATCCTCATTGCCACCTGCTGTAACCAACACATCTCCATCACCACCTGCAACAACCAACACATCCCCATCGCCATCTGCTACAACTAACACATCTTCATTATCACCACGTAACTCTAGTAAATTTCCGGCTAAGAGTCAGGCTGGAGGAGTGACGTTGGAAGTGCTTTCAGTAAAGCAACAGGGAGAGAAGTTACTGCTGAATGTAAAGTTGAAGAATGAGGGAACAAATTCTGTACGATTTGATGACAATTCTTGGAATGTTACAGATGACCAAAACCGCGCCTTATTAGCAACTCCGGACGGTTTGCCACAAGAATTGCCCGCAGGAAAAGGCTTTTCTGGAACTGTTAGTGTCCCAACATTTTCACTGATGGATGCCAAGACGCTTTCACTAACATTGACGGATGCTCTCACTCGTACACTTCAGCTGACAATATCTCATATTCCAGTTACGAGGTAAGAGACTTCCAAAAAATAACATCCTCAATTCTCAATAATCATTAAACCTGCGATGAAAATAGGGAATCGGGAGTGGGGAGTAGGGAGTAGGGAGTAGGGAGTAGGGTCAAGAAAAGCCATGCATCATTTTTGATGGCGGCGAATCCGCCATGACGCTTAACTTGAAAATAGGAGTCAGAAGTTAGGAGTCAGGAGAGGGAGGAAGAGGAAGCGGCTTTCGGAGAGAGGAGACAACCTGCGTCAAGCCGAAGTGTCCTCCTGGTAATGGACAAAAAATCACCAATTGGAACAAATTCCGCGAGAAAACCCCAAGCCCAGGGAGACAAGACTCAAGCTAAGATGGCAGATTGTAAAGACTGATACTTTTGATAGACGAAAGCTGGTAATTACAGAAGTAAACTTCAACTAAGCAGTTTTTTACTTCTAAAGGAAGAGGGAGCTGCTAACAGTAAAATAAGCAGCTTTTAGTTCTCACATAGACTCTTGTGACTGGGTGTATTCCGTTGATGTAAATTCGTAGAGTGAGCATCTTGCTTACTTGCAGGTGTACGCGAGTAAGATGCTTACAAGACCTAATAGTTTTGCAAAGTTTGGATGCCCCTCTGGCGACTTATCTTAACAAAAAACTTTTAATAACACAGCAAGATAGCAAGTCTACGGATAGAGCAATAAGTCACAGTTTGTGTCAAAAGTTGAACAGGGGTAACTATGACTAAAAACATCTACGCACTACTGGTTGGAATTGACACCTATAATCCTGCCTCGGTTCCTGCCATTCCTCCATTACAAGGTTGTGTTAATGACATTAAAGCTATAGAAGCGTATCTCCGGGAGCGGACTAAAGGGGGCAAATGGAAACTCGTAGAACCCACTAATGTACCGTGGATACTTACAAATGAAACTGCGACCCGTCAAGCAATTATCAACAGCTTTGAGCAGCACTTGTGCAATGCTAACAGTGATGATGTCGTGTTTTTCTACTACTCCGGTCATGGCTCTCAAGAGAAAGCAGCAGAAGACTTTTGGCATTTAGAACCAGACCGCTTAAATGAAACATTAGTTTGCTTTGACAGCCGTACAGAAGGAAACCGGGATTTAGCGGATAAGGAATTAGCCTACCTAATTTCTCAAGTGGCACAGAATAATCCTCATGTCGTTATGATTTTGGACTGCTGTCACTCCGGTTCTGGAACCAGAAATTTATCTCCAGAAATAACAGTGCGTCGTGCGCCTGTAGACTCACGAGAGCGACCTTTGAGCAGCTATATTTTTGCTCAAGACAAAACAGCATTAGATGAAATGTTCACCTCTTCTCGTAACCTGGAAAAGAAAACAACAGGTGTGGTGTTACCTAAGGGAAAACACGTTATGCTCTCTGCCTGTCGAGACTTTGAGCTGGCAAAGGAATATAAAGGAGAAGATGGTCAACCGAGAGGTGCTTTTTCTTACTTCCTCCTAGAAACGTTGCAGCGAACTAATGGTAGTTTGACGTATCGAGATTTAGCCAGAACTATTAATGCACTGGTAAGCGGTAAAGTTCAAGACCAATCCCCTCAAGTGGAAGCAACTAACTCGGAAGAGTTAAACCAACCTTTTTTAGGTGGTGCGATTACTGAACGTCCTTTCTACTTCACCTTGACTTATAGCAGCAACGATAAAAGTTGGGCGATTGATGGAGGGGCGTTGCACGGTATTCCTAAGTCAAGAGGAGATGTTTTATTAGCAATCTTTCCGATTGGAAGTACTCCAGAACAATTACGCCAACTTGGGGAAGCTTTAGGGCAAGTGCGAGTGACTCAGGTGCTGCCACAACGCAGCAAGGTGGAGATTACCGAGGGTAGCGATCGCAAAGCGAGTAAAGAGCGAAGAATTGATCGCATATCTAAAAATGAGAATTACTGGGCAGTTGTCACCAGCTTGCCACTACAGCCTTTAAAGGTATATTTTCAGGGTGAAGAAGCAGGCGTAGAACTAGCGCACCAAGCACTCTTAAAAACCGGAGCAAATGAACGCCCTTCATTGTACGTGCAGCGAGTCGATGCCTCTACCGACGCCGATTACAAATTGCTAGCCCGTAATGGTCAATACTGGCTGACATTGCCGACAGATGACCGTCCTCTGGTTGCGCCACTTCCAGAACAACCCGACCAAGCCAGTTACACGCCAGAACGCGCCTCGCAGGTTGTTCAACGCTTAGAACATATCGATCGCTCAACTAACACGCTGGAACTGGAAAGCCCCGCCACGACGCGGATTAAACCAGATGATCTGAACATGGAGATTGTCCTTGACGGTGGCGAAGCCTCTTCAGACGCTCCTAACGTCCCTAACACTGCGCGATCGCAAGCATCTGATATGCGCTTGGAGTATGAGTATTCTGATGGTGCGTGGAGTTCACCTACTTTTTATCTCAAGCTAACTAACAACAGCCAGAAAACTCTCTATTGTAATGTCCTAGACTTAACCGAGAGTTTTGCCGTGTCCGTTGGTTTCTTTCAAGACAGGACTAGCGTGCGGCTGCAACCGGGAGAAACCATTGAGGGAGCATACATCGATTCAATGGTGCCAGACGATTTATGGGAACAGGGTGTTACTGAACACAAGGATAGGCTGAAGCTAATTGTTAGCACGACCGAGTTTGACGCAAGTTTGTTAGAGCAAGATGCACTGGACTTGCCTAGATTTAATCAATCGCAGCGCTCTGTTATAACCAACGATTTACAGCAGCAAGGAATGCTCAACAGCTTGATGAGCCGGGTACAAAACCGGGAAATGATGATTAGCTCTAGAGGCAATACGGATGATTGGATGACTAAGACAGTCACGATTGAAACCGTAAGACCACAAGCGGCTGGGATAATTCAGCAGAATGAAAGTACTCGTTTATTGGGTGGTGCACTAGAGGTACAACCTCATCCAACTTTACAAGCAAAAGTGAGCCTGACTACTGAACCACAGGCAAGTCGAGATTTAGGTAATCTGATTTTGCCTCCGATTCTGCGGCAAGAACCTCGCCTGACTGAATCGTTCCACTTTACAACCAGCCGAGGCAGCGACCCAGGATTGAGTGCATTGGAGTTATTTGACGTAGAAGATTACACGGTTGTGACACCAGAAGCGCCCTTAATATTGCTAGTTGATACGGCATGAGAGGAGAACGAGTACCTCTTACCGTTGGGTTATGACGGTGAATTTTTCTTGCCTTTAGGTCGAGGGATAAAGACAGAGAATGGCAAGACACAGATTAAGCTGGAACGGTTACCCGAACCAACTGTCAGCAGTCGCAGCTTGCAGGGTTCAATCCGAATTTTCATGGAAAAAGTGGTGAATGAATAGCGCAAGGTTTGCTGGTATGCTGGGTCAACTTTGACTAACTCCTCATATTCCCAGTCCGCCCTTTGGGTGAGACTTCGCGCCACTCCTCCCAGTTCTTCGTAATCTTCCTGAGTTATCGCCCGATTATTTCGTTTGCCTTCCCTGACACTCTTGATGTACTTGAGATAAAGCTCACTTAAGGTAAAAGACAGTAGAGGAAGTGCTCCCGGCATCTGCATCACCTCATCAATTAACTGGTCTACCAGAGTTGGTGGCTCAAAATACATCACTTTGAGTGTGGCAGGTTCTACAATAGCTTCCCGTAATTCCTCCCGCGTCATCGCCGGAACGATAAATCGCGCCCCACTCCAATAAGGTTCTAAGGCAGTCTCCCTAACTTGGGGTTCAAAGTCACTTCGCAGCGTCAGCACAATCCGTAACCAATCAGGAAAGGCTTTGAGTGCCCTGGCCAAAGCACTGAGGAACATCTCCCGTTCCATGTCACTTCGGCAGAGGGTGACTACTTCTTCAGACTGATCAATAACTAACAGCAGCTTGGAGTTGGGATGAAGATTTCTCCAGGCAGTCAAGTTCAAAGACAAATTCTGCAAGCCTTGTTCGTACCACTGACTGTTGTTGCTACTGTTGCTCACCTGGCTAGGAATCGCAAAAACGGGTAAGTTTTCTCTCTCTAATGATTTGTTCAATGCATTGAACGGAGACTCTCCCGGACGGATGGGAGGCAGGATGCGCCAAGAGTCTTGATTTTTCTTGAGCAGAGGAATTAAGCCCGCTTTGACTAAGCTAGATTTTCCAGAACCGGAAGCCCCCAACACGACTGTCAACGGATTTGTTGTGACAAATTCTTGCAGTTTTTCAGTTAACGCTTTTCTGCCAAAAAACTTGTCGCTGTCGTTTTCTTCAAATGACTCTAAACCCTTGTACGGATTAGCATTTTCATCCAAAAGAGGGGCGTGGTCTAATTGATTTGGCTCAAAACTAGGAATGGGAAAGATATACTCTCCCTTATCATGACGCTTGAGTTGGCACATTCCTGGGGTCTGTTTGGTACTTATCTTGCCCAACTCACCATGGATGTACACGTATAATTCTGTGGCTGTAATCACACCGTCATCGGTGAAATCTGCTTCTCCAGAGAGTCCTTTGAATAGGAATTGGGCAAAGGGAGAATGTTCGGAATCCTCGCGGCGTTGTCCAAATCGATACAGAGAATCAGCGCAGAAGCTCTCTTTTACCGATCGCCTCTCACCATAACTACAGCAGAACCTACTCCCTCCATTGGGTGATGCTGAGAAAACACTTCTGTATTACACTGATATACGACGGATAAAGCTACCTTGCAGCCTTATGAGTCTGTGCATCAATCCACGCTGCCTACAGCCGTCCGATCCGTTGAATGCCAATAGCACCATTTGCCGCAGCTGTAAATCAGAACTATTGCTGCAACAACGCTATCGGATAACTCGGTTACTGAGTGATACCAGTGGGTTTGGTGCTGTTTACGAGGCAGACGATCGCGGAACAGCGAAAATTCTCAAAGTCCTCAAAGAGCATCTCAACGCTCAACCTAAAGCTGTTGAATTATTTCAAAAAGAAGCAACTGTACTAAGTCAGCTGAAGCATCCAGGTATTCCGAGAGTCGAGGAGGATGGATACTTTACTTTCTTCTCCAGAAATAGCGAACAGTTGTTTCATTGTCTAGTTATGGAGAAAATCGAGGGCTTCAACCTTGAGGAGTGGATGAATCATCGAGATAATGAACCGATTACCCAAGAGCAAGCCCTTGACTGGTTGAAGCAAATTACTCAAATTCTTGATCAAGTCCATCAGCAAGATTATTTCCATCGAGATATTAAACCGCCTAATATTATGAGGCGACCCGATGGTCAGTTAGTATTAATTGATTTTGGTACAGCCAGGGAAGTTACAGGTACTTACCTCGCCAAAATTGGTGGTTCTCACAATGTCACAGGGATTGTTTCAGTTGGCTACACCCCTCCCGAACAAGCTGGTGGTAGGGCGGTACCTCAATCAGATTTCTTTGCCCTAGGTCGCACATTTGTCTATTTACTAACAGGAAAACATCCTAATGATTTTCCTGAAGACTCCAGAACAGGCGAATTAATATGGCGAAACACTGTTGATTGTGTATCACAATCTTTAGCAGATTTAATTGATTATATGATGGCTCCCTTTCCAGGGAATCGACCGCAAAATGCCCAGGTGATTTTAGATCGCTTGGTAGAGGTTGAGCAAACTTTGAATTCAAGACAAACACTTGATAGACCTATTAAAGATTATCCTCTAAAACGTAATCTACCAAATTCGCTAGAACTATCTGAGCCTACAAAAATTCAATCGATATCGCCCAATCAATCAAAGCCAGAAAAACTATTACTTCGTCAGTTTGATTCAAGTAAATGGCTGGCTGGCGGTACAGTCCTACTGATGGGATTAGGAGGAATCGGATATTGGCAATCTACTCAAAAACCTTTAGCGTTAACCGCTGCCATAACTAACACTTCTCTATCACCCCCTGAGGTAAGTAACACTTCATCATCGCCTGAGGTAACTAACACATCGCCATCACCTCCTGAGGTAAGTAACACATCGCCATCACCACAACTTAACCCTAGTCAGTTCCCGCTGAAGAGTCAGGAGCAGGGAGTGACGCTAGAGGTGCTTTCAGTCAGTAAACAGGGAGAAAGCGTACTGTTGAATGTGAAATTGAAGAACGAAGGAGCGAATTCTGTACGGTTTAATGATAGTTCTTTAAATGTTACAGATGACCGCGATCGCACTTTATTTAAAACTACGACCGGCTTGCCGCTAGAATTACCTGCAAATGGCAAAGAAGTGTCTGGTACAGTGACTGTTCCCACGGCTTTGTGGGAAGGTGCCAGAACACTTTCACTGACATTGACAGATTATCCGACGGGCAAACTTCAGCTGAAAATACCTGGGATTCCAGTAACCAGGTAAGTGATGTGTCTGAGACAGTTAACTCAAGTCCACAAGGGATGAAAACTGCTATATTTTCACGGCTAGAATTATGAACTTTTGTACAAGGCTGCATAAAGTTCTAACCTGCACCTGACAAATAAACCAAGGTTCGTAGAATATTCATCCAAACTATGAACCGGAAGCGACCTAACCATAGTTATAAAATGAAACTACTCATGAACAAGAATTGGTGCATGGGAATATTTGCGGCAGTGGTTACCCTAGCTGCTCCCATCTTACCGGCGAAGGCTGACCCCATCTATGTCAAATACAAGTCAAACTTTCAAACAATCAACACTACTACATGGACGACCGTCACTATGGATGGCGGTATCAATTATGTCCCCCTCTCTCTTAATTCACGGAGATTGGTAGTAGGGCGATTCACCTCTGAAACAGACTGCTATGGCACTACCGCTGCCGCAGGTCACTGTTCTGTACGTATCATGTATAGGAACACAGCTACTGGCGCAATAACTGAATTCAATCCCGTAGTTGGTACTGATTTTGTGTTTGACAGCAAAGATACTGGTAACTCTCGGCAAGGCCATGCTGTAAGCCGTTCAGTGCTTCTCCCAGCTGGGAACTACGAGGTCTATGTTCAGGGAGCTGTTACTTTGAGCGCCATTACCCTGCGGCTCGACGACGCTCACTTTGAAGTTGAGCTGTACAATCCATAGACGAGCTATATTTTAGGAGAATTTCACCCCTTGAGCGCCAAAGCCTCTTGAAGGTTGCACTAAGTTGATGACTCAAGGAGCAAAGCAAAGAAAGCGCGATCGCATTTTCTC
>DALYIW010000280.1:0-11276 GCA_031970155.1 Coleofasciculaceae cyanobacterium CTOTU46601
GGTAGATCGTCTGCACAGGCAGTTTCCATTCCGGTGTGTCCCACCGTACGTTGGAGGACTATTCCTCGATTTCTAATATTTTGCCCTGCTGCCACATCTCTATCGGTTTTATACCCACAGTGAGGACAGTCATGAATTCTAACCTTCAGGTTTTTTTTAACTTCACCATTACACTCTGGACACTCTTGAGGGGTCAACAGGCGCGAATTAGATAAATTACTTTTTCCCATTACCAGTCTTCTGAATGACCGGGATTATTCCTTCTCGCCGCATCAAGCAGCCTAAGGAAAAAGTTGATTTTTCGTATTTAGTGCGATCGCATCTCTTCCTCAATCCGCGTCACCATAAACTTTATCTAATTTAGAGCTATGATTTTGAGTGCGATCGCATTTTCAAAACTATCAGCTTTCCTCAACCACCGCCAGCACTACCGCCTTCGCTGTCACCACCATTGATATCGATCGAACCGCTACGACGGCTAATAGATAAGAAATACCAAAAAGACGGCAAAACAAGCGCAGCTATAACAAGTATGCCTAAAGCCACATAACCAGACTGCTGATTAGAGCTAGCCGTATTACTTGTATCGACAAGCAGGTTTTCCAAGGTGGCAAGATTTCCACCAAGTTTGGTTACCAGTGACTTAGTGCCAGCTAAGATGCCTCCTTCAAGGTTGCCCTGTTTGAATTGAGGGATAATTTCTGTTTTGATGATGTCACTTATCTGTGCATTCGGCAGCAGGGACTCGATGCCATAGCTAGTTTGAATTTCTATACGGCGATCGCCTTTAGAAACCAAAAACAACACCCCATTGCTTTTGCCCATACCCCAGTAGTTGAATAGCTTTGTCGTAAATGCTTGAGGACTAGATGCTGGTGTAGTTTCCGGTACAGTGACAATGGCAATTTCATCTCCAGTTTCACCCTTTAATTCAGAGATGATCTTGTTAAGCTTGGCTTCAGTATCTGGGCTGAGTATTTGTGCCAGATCTGTCACCCAAGCGCCATTATCTTGTTGAGGATTGGGTACATCTTGTACCGTCAGGGCATAACTGGGCAGCGGGAAAAGGATTAAAGTTAAACACAGACAAACTGTCCAGAAAGCGCGTATCATGAATCGCTTGGCTATAAATGCTACACAAAACATGGCTGTTGCTAGGATGGCTAGTATTGCACAGTGAACTACCTACACGCTTGTCGAAGCGACTATAGTGTAGGCTTCTAACATCGTGGGGGAATGCCTTAGAACGGACTTACGTCCCAACCTTGGTCTTACTTCCCCTCCGTTAGCAGAGACGGCTGTTCCATCCGTCTGTAGCATTCTGATACCTTCTGCTCTAATGTTTGTTGCTGCGTTACCGTCGCGGTCGTGACGAGTACCGCAATGAGGACAAGTCCACTCTCTAATATCAAGTGGCAACTCATCTATCTGGTAATAGCAATTAGAACAAAGTTTAGAACTAGGAAACCATCGGTTAATTTCTACCAACTTCCCACCTTTTTTTTCTAGCTTGTAGGCTAAGAAGTTGGTAAAGGTTCCCCATCCAGCATCAAATATTGCTTTAGCTAAATTGTGGTTGCGTACCATGCCTTTGACATTAAGATTTTCTACTACGACAACTTGGTTTTCATTGACGAGCTTTCGTGAAAGCTTATGTAGAAAATCTTGACGGGATTTAGTTACCCGCTCGTACACTTTAGCTACAGTCTTTTTGGCTTTGTTTCTTGAGTTACTGCCTTTCTGTTTTTTAGCTAGCTTTTGCTGTTTACGCTTGAGATTTTTTTCATGCTTGGCTAAATGCTTAGGATTATCATACTTAGACACTTTGCTACCATCACTGGTGATAGCAAAATGAGTCAATCCTAAGTCAATCCCAATTACCCTACCCTCTGTCGAAACTGTGGGATTCTCACCTTCCGTTTCAGTCAATATTGAGGCAAAGTATTTACCAGAAGGGTCTAAACTGACTGTTACAGTTTTGATTGCTCCTTCTATGTTCCTGTGCAACTTAGCTTTAACTTTGCCTACCGAACCCGGAAACTGAATCAACCCTTCAAACACTTTAACGTTTTGAGGGTACTGAATTGACTGCTTACCATGCTTCGACTTGTAACGAGGGAACCTAGCACGTCCTGCAAAAAAGTTTTTGTAGGCGGTTGTTAGATTGAGCGTCGTTGCTTGCAAAACTTGGCTGTAGCATTCAGACAACCATACAGTACTTGGAGCTTTTTTGAGTTTTGGCAAGAAGGCATTAAGCGCTGACTGACCAAGACTTTTCCCTGTTTCCTTATAAGTCTCAATTGACTTATTTAGAGCATAATTCCACCACCATCTAGCACAGCCAAAGTGCTGAGATAGCATTACTTGTTGCTCTGGCGTTGGATAAAGTCGAACCTTGACCGCTTTGTGCAGCATCTTAATACCTCCTTACTGCATTATATATAAACCAGTAAGAATATCAGGAAGATTTGGAAAACGCAGTGCCATCCTTTTCCCGCCTTTCATCGGGCCGCTAAACTGGGTACAGTTATAGCGGGGGACTTCCCGGCGAATAAGTTAAAACTAGCCTAATCTTAAGGCTGAAAAGCTCCAGTCTAGTTAGCATCACTGTAGCTGATATGTTGCCAGCATTACGGACACCAGATGTCACAAGATGACCCCCAAAACCCGACAAATCTAACTCAGCCCCTACAAGCGCTGCGGGAGCAAACCTTACAGCGACTCCGCAATGGTTTAAGAGGCGGACAACAAAGCATGACAGACTGGCAGCGAGGACAACTGTCAGTTTCTGCTGTACCTGGTGCTGGGAAGTCTACGGGTATGGCAGTCGCTGCGGCTTTTGCGATCGCACGTCACCAACTCCACGGCCGCCGTCAGCTAGTCGTTGTCACCTTCACCCGTTCCGCTGCCGCTAGTATTAAAGCCAAAATCCGCAGTAATCTCAAAGAGCTTCACTTACCACAAAACAGCTTCGTTGTCTATACTCTGCACGGTTTAGCGCTGAACATTGCCACTCGCCATCCAGAATTATCAGGACTCAATCTTGATAGCGCAACCTTGATAACACCCAATCAAAGTCACCGATTAATTCGCGCCTGTGTCGAGCAGTGGATAGCTGCTAACCCGCGCCGTTATTCTACCCTGCTAGAAGGGCGTCAGTTTGATGGGGAAGAAACCGAGCGGTTGCGGCGGCAGTCGGTGTTACGCACTGAGGTGTTACCTGAAATTGCACAAATCGTCATCCACGAAGCAAAAAGCTCTGGTTTATTGCCTCAAGATTTGTGGGAACTCAGCGAACAGACGCCGGATGCTTATGAAACATTGGCGATCGCATCTGGCCTATACGAACACTATCAAGCCGTAGCGCGTAATCGTAACTTCATCGACTACGACGACATGATTCTCGCCGCCCTGCGAGTCTTAAACAACGACGCCATCCGCCAACTATGGCAAAATCAATTCTTTGCTGTCTTTGAAGACGAAGCACAAGACTCGACACCACTGCAATTCAAACTGTTAGAAACTCTTGCCGCTGACCCCACAAACCCCGATGCACCACCGAATTTGATTCGAGTGGGCGACCCCAATCAAGCCATTAACTCTACCTTCACCCCAGCTGACCCGATTTATTTCAATTGGTTCTGCGAAGAGTGTAAAGCGATCGGGCGTCTAGCCACCATGGATCAAGCGGGTCGTAGTAGCCGAATCATCATCGACGCGGCCAACTTTCTCTTAAACTGGGTCAATCGCTCTCAACTGACAGGTGCAGAGCAAGCGTTTCGTCCCCAAACCATTCGTCCCGTTAATGCCGATGACCCCCAAGCGGATGCTAACCCTAGTCCCGTGGGTCAAGGATTGGAAATTTACACTCCCCAAGATATCTATCAAACTGTTGAGCTAATTGGAGAACGTGTTATTGAGTTACTGACTCAAAACCCAAAGCATCGCGCTGCTGTGTTAGTGCGGGAAAATCGTCAAGGAACATTTGTAGCTCAGAAGCTGGAGCATTTGAAGCGTCAGCATGGGATTGAAGTATATGATGTTGCAGGAAGCGATCGCCACTCTCACGTCCCAGCTGAAATCCTATCAATCCTGCAATTCCTCGACCGTCCCCATTCTCCCGACTACCTGAAAACTGCTCTAGAAGTCTTAGTAAAACGTCAACGGATTCCTACTCAAGACCTCAACGCCCTCGCCACCTTCCCAGAGCAATTCCTCTACCCAGGTCCCCTCGACCCTCAACAAACCCCCTCAGTGCGTCAAGCTCGCCGATACTGTAGCAGTTTGCTTCGCGCCCGTCTAGAACTACCCCACTATCAGCTGATTTCCTTCTTAGCTCTAACCTTAAACTACGACCAATCCGAGCTAGCCACAGCAGATAAATTAACAGAACGGGTTATGAAACAAACGCAGGGTAACAGTTCCATGAGTTCCACCCTTGCAGCTCTTGGTGAAATTGTCAATTCAGAACGCTTTGAACCTGTAGACACGGAAGACGCAGACGCCCGCTATCTCCGCGAGGGACAACTCACCATCATCACGATGCACAAAGCCAAAGGGTTGGACTGGGACTACGTGTTCCTGCCGTTTTTACATGAAGACACACTTCCTGGTAGTCCTTGGGTGCCCACTGCTGCCCAGTTTTTGGGAGACTTTACCCTTGCAGAAGTTGCTAGGGCGCAAATTCGTGCTAGTCTCCATCAGCGGTTTCCGCTACCCATGGCAATGGAGGCCTGGGAACAAGCCGGACACTTGAAGACAGCTGAGGAATTTCGCCTCCTCTATGTAGCGATGACACGGGCAAAACGCTTGCTGTGGATGTCCGCTGCCCAAAAAGGGCCGTTTCGGTGGAATACTTTTAGCGGTCACTCGTCGGACAACTTACAGCAGAAAAAGCCCTGCCCTGTGTTACCAGCTTTAAAGAGTCGTTTCCCTCAATCGGTGGTTTCACTTTCTGCCATGCCCCATTAGTCCTTTTTCTCTACTCCCGACTCCCGACTCCCAACTCCCTATTTTCAAGGCAATCTGACATTGTGTGAAAAGCCTTCGGCATCGCTGCGTTTACCGCGTAGTATGTTCACAAGCACCAACGTCTCGTTTCTGCTTTAGGGATGATTTGCGATCGCGCCAGCTTTGAAACCCGCACTACATCAGGATTGCCTCTATCAACGCAACTTCGTATTAGTAGCTGTTACAAGTTACTGGATTATGCGAGAATCTATATTTTCATTGGCGTTTTCAATGAATATTATCCAGTCAGGTCAATTTAAAAATAAGTTGACAACTGAACCCTAAAAGAAAACTTATCATTGTCAGTCTCGCTTTAAATGAATTAAATAACCTCCCAATTATGATCAAGATTTCCGGTTACAAGATTTTGGAAGAGATCTATGAAAGCGATAGATCACTTGTCTATCGAGGACTGCGAAATCAGGATGCTCAACCCGTTATCCTCAAAGTTCTTAGACAAGAATATCCAACGCCAGAAGAAATTGCCAGATTCAAGCTGGAATATGAAATTACGCGTAAACTCAACCTAGAAGGCGTTGCTAGAGCCTATAGCCTGGAAAAATATCAGAATAGTTTGATGCTGATTTTGGAGGATTTTGGCGGTGAATCCTTAAATAAACTAATAATTAATCAAAGTTTTTTGTTAAAAGGATTTTTAACAATTGCTATTCAGATTGTTGATAGCCTAGGCAAAATTCATCAACAAAATATTATCCACAAAGATATTAACCCCTACAATATCGTTTTTAATCCCACCACAGGGCAACTCAAAATCATTGATTTTGGTATTGCGACTGTATTATCACGGGAAAATCAAACGATTCGGAATCCAAATGTCTTAGAAGGCACATTACCCTATATGTCGCCGGAACAAACGGGGAGAATGAATCGAGTGATGGATTACCGCACTGATTTTTATTCCCTAGGTGCAACTTTTTATGAACTGCTGACCTATCAATTGCCTTTTGAAAGTACAGATGCAATGGAGTTAGTCCATTGTCATATCGCTAAACAACCTATTCCACCCCATTTTAAAAGACAGGGAGAACCTTGTCCTAAAGCCGTTTCAGATATAGTGATGAAATTGTTAGCAAAAACAGCTGAACAGAGATACCAAAGTGCCTGGGGAATCAAAGCTGATTTAGAAGAATGTCTGACTCAGTTACAAACTACAGGCAAAATTTCAGACTTTCCACTCGGTCGTTATGATATTTCTGACAAGTTTCAAATTCCCGAAAAACTGTATGGTCGAGAATCTGAAGTGGCAGCGTTAATGGCAGCTTTTGAGCGAGTCAGCAACCCCTCCCAACCACCCATTACCAAAGGCGGACAAGGAGGAGTCGAAATGATGTTAGTAGCTGGTTTCTCTGGGGTAGGAAAATCTGCTCTTGTGCAGGAAATCCACAAACCCATCGTGCGGCAACGGGGTTATTTCATCTGGGGTAAATTTGATCAATTTAAGCGGAATATTCCCTTTGCATCTCTGGTGCAAGCCTTCCAAGATTTAATTCGGCAACTGTTGAGTGAAAGCCAAGCTCAAATTGTCGCCTGGAAAACCAAGCTTCTAGAAGCCTTGGGAGTGGATGCTCAAGTGATGATTGATGTCATTCCTGAAATTGAACTAATTGTTGGCAAACAACCCCCCGTTGCCCCACTCCCTCCTACAGCTTCCCAAAATCGCTTCAATCTGCTCTTTAAAAAGTTTATCCGGGTGTTTACTCAAGCCAAGCACCCCTTAGTTATATTTCTAGATGACTTGCAATGGGCAGACAATGCTTCGCTGAAGTTGCTGGAACTTTTGATGAGCGACTCAGAAACTTGTTATCTATTGTTAATTGGAGCCTATCGAGATAACGAAGTTAACCCACTTCATCCTTTAATGATGACGTTGGAAGAAATTCGTAAAACCAATGCAACGGTGAATCAGATTGTGCTGAAACCGTTGGACTTGACCAACCTAAACCGTTTGATTGCTGATGCCCTGCATTGTTCTTTAGAACAGTCAAAACCACTAGCAGAATTAGTGCTGAGTAAAACCACAGGTAATCCCTTTTTTACCAATCAGTTCTTAAAATCTCTGTATCAAGAAGGAGTGCTGAAATTTACTCCTCCTGGCAGTTTGCTTCAGCAAGAAGTATTGCCACTTTCAGGAAAAGGGGGGCAAGGGGAACAAGGAGAAATTTCTACCAAGATTTCACAAACAAGTTCTCCTTTGTCTCTCCGGATGGGACAAAGAGAGGGTGGGGGCTGGCATTGGGATATGGCCAAAGCTAGAGCAATGACAGCTGCTGATAATGTGGTCGAATTCATAGCAGATAAACTGCAAAAGCTTGAGAAGAATACTCAGCAGGTTTTACAGTTGGCGGCTTGCATTGGTAATCAATTTGACTTAGCGACTCTGGCAGTTGTGTATGAGAAATCCGTTAGCCAAACCGCTGCTGATTTGTGGCAATCTCTTCAGGAAGGATTAATTTTACCTCTTAGCGATAGCTATAAGTTTTTTCAAGGAAAGGAGACTGTTAATAGTCTAAATTGCGACATATCAGTGGCTTACAAATTCCTCCATGACCGAGTGCAGCAAGCCGCTTATTCTCTGATTTCAGAAACCGATAAACAAGCAATGCACCTGACAATCGGTCAACTGTTTCTCAGAAGTACCACACTAGAGGAGCGGGAAGAGAAAATCTTCGACATTGTAAACCAGTTAAATGTAGGTACTGAGCTAATCACGCAACAGAAAGAAAAGGATGAATTAGCTCAATTGAATCTAATTGCTGGACGCAAAGCTAAGGCAGCAACGGCTTATGCAGCCGCCGTGAAGTATTTATCTATAGGTTTGGGACTATTACCAGTGAATAGCTGGCAAAGTCACTATGAATTGACTCTGGCTATTTATGTTGAGGCGGCAGAAGCTGAATATTTAAACACTAACTTTGAGCGGGCAGAAACTCTGGCTGAAAGCATTTTAAAACAAGCTAATACTTTGCTCGATCGCGTAAAGGGGTACGAGCTAAAAATGCAAATTTATATAGCTCAATCCCAGATGTTTAAAACCATAGATACAGGTTTACAAGCACTGGAAATGCTAGGTATTTCTCTCTTTACTCCCAATGAGAGAAATTTAGTGGTTGAGTTGCCTGCCCTCACCGACTTAGAAAACTTTCCCAACATGGTTGACCCCTATCAACTGGCAGCTATGCATGTTCTAGTAACTATTAGTCCGGCCGCTTATGTTGCCAAGCCTGATATGTTACTGCGGGTGATTCTGACTATGGTCAATCTTTCTATTGAACATGGTTCTTCATTGTGGTCCGCTTACGCTTATGCTGTGTATGGTTTGCTTCTTTGTGGGGTAATAGGAAATATGGAGGCTGGATATCACTCTGGTAAGCTGGCTCTTCAGCTATTAGAGCAATTTGATTCCAGAGAAATTCAATGTAAAGTTAAGTTTATCTTTAACACTTTTATTAGACCCTGGAATGAGCTGGCTGGAAACATAAAATTACCGTTAATGGAGACGTTTCAAATTGGTCTTGATACTGGAGATTTAGAATATGCTAGCTTTGTTGCTCAGAACTCTTGCTATCTTCTATTTTTTGTGGGTGAGCCACTCGAATCTCTAGAGCAACAACAAACGCAATATATAAACTTTCTCCGCAAAAGCAAACAGAGATACTCTCTCTATAATGCCAAGATTTGGAGACAATGTGTCTTGAATCTTCTAGAAGAAGTAGAGACGCCATACTGTTTAATTGGCGCAAGTTTTGATGAAGGAAAAATGACTCCTATAATTCGCCAAGAAAACAACGGAAGTTTACTTTTTAATGTCTATCTTTCTAAATCAATTCTTTGTTATTTATTTAAGGATTATCATCAAGCTGTTGCCAATGCAGCTTGTGCAGAAGAATACACGAGTTCTTCAATAGGCTCTTTTCATACTGCTGTTCATAAATTCTACTATTCTCTTGCTCTATTAGCTCACTATCCCCATGTAGACAATAAAAAACAACAAAAATATTTGGAGCAAGTGGCGGCTTATCAGGAAAAAATGAAGCACTGGGCAGAGTATGCTCCCTGGAACTTTCAGCATAAATATGACTTGGTGGAAGCTGAGAAAGCACGAGTTTTGGGGAATCCTCTCAAAGCGATGGAGGATTACGATAAGGCTATTCAAGGAGCAAAAGACTCTGGATATATTCAAGAAGAAGCACTTGCTTATGAACTGGCAGCAGAATTTTATCTAGCTATAGGGCGCGATTTTATTGCCAAAAATTACTTATTTGAAGCACTGTATGCTTATTTTAAATGGGGTGCAACAGCTAAGGTACGAGCCTTAGAAGAAAAATATCCTCAGTTGCTTTCTAGACCAGCTGAAAAAACAGTAACTAGCAACATAAATAGAAAGACTACTAGAAGTACTAGGGCTACGAGGAGCAGTTATTCAGAGACATTAGATTTAACAACGGTGATGAAAGCTAGCCAAGCGATCGCTAGTGAAATCATGCTAGATAAATTACTGACACAATTGATGAAAATTCTCATCGAGAATGCTGGGGCACAACAAGGTTTCTTGATTTTGGAAAGCCATGGCAAACTGCTAATTGAAGCGGAAGGCTCAGTGAACCAAGATAAGGTTACTGTGTTGCAGTCTATTCCTATCGAGAGCAGTAGAGACGGCATCACTCCTTTCGTACCAACAGCGATTATCAATTATGTGGCTCGCACTAAAGAAAATGTGGTCTTAAATGATGCCACTCATGAAGGTAAATTTACCAATGACCTATACATTCTTCACAATAAACCTAAGTCGATTTTATGTGTACCCTTTATTAATCAAGGCAAACTTACGGGTATTTTATATCTAGAAAATAATTTGACGACAGCTGCTTTTACTTCTGACAGATTGGAAGTATTAAAACTCCTCTCTATCCAAGCCGCTATCTCGATCAAAAATGCCCAACTTTATTTAGAGGTAAGGGCGAATGAAAGTAGGCTAAATCAATTTCTAGAAGCTATGCCAGTAGCTGTAGGAATTCTTGATGCTACCGGAAAACCTTACTACGTTAATCAGATGGCGATTCAGTTATTGGGAAAAGGAGTCGTACCTGATGCCACAGCCGAACAAATATCAGAAGTTTATCAAGCCTATAAAGCGGGAACTAATCAACAGTACCCCTCTGAAAAATTGCCAGTTGTGCGGGCATTAAAAGGCGAAACTACCAATACTGACGATATAGAAATCCATCAAATTAACAAGATAGTTCCCCTAGAAGCTTGGGGAACACCCATCTATGATGAAAAAGGCAATATTGCCTATGCTATGGTAGCCTTTCAAGACATGACAGAACGCAAAAAAGCTGAAGCAGAGCGCCTCCAGTTCACTTCAGAAATGTGTCAACTTAACCAAGCTTTTTCACGCTTTGTTCCACGTCAGTTTCTCCAGTCTTTAAACAAAGAAAGTATTGTCGATGTCAAACTAGGCGATCAGGTGCAGAAAGAGATGTCAGTACTATTTGCTGACATTCGCGACTTCACTACTCTTTCGGAAACTATGACACCACAAGACAATTTTAGATTTATCAATGCTTATCTCTCACGCATGGAACCTGTGATTAACGCCAATCATGGCTTTATTGATAAATATATTGGTGATGCGATTATGGCGCTGTTTGGTGGTAAAGCAGATGATGCTGTCAAATCGGCGATCGCTATGTTGCACCGACTTACCGAATATAATCAACTTCGCGTAAATTCTGGCTATATTCCGATAAAAATAGGGATTGGCATCAATACAGGTTCTTTGATGTTAGGCACAGTTGGAGGACACAATCGAATGGATGGCACTGTTATCAGTGATGCCGTCAATTTAGCAGCCCGCATTGAAGGATTGACAAAAAACTATGGAGTATCGTTGTTGGTTTCTCACCACACTTTTTTGCAGTTAAAAGATGCTAACCAGTATGCCTTTCGTATCATCGATCGACTTAAGGTAAGGGGAAAATCAGCAGCAGTAACTGTTTTTGAAATCTTTGAAGCAGATCAACCGGAAATTAGAGAGGGCAAGTTGCTCACAAAAACTGCATTTGAACAAGCTCTATTGCACTATAATTTGAAAAATTTTAGTGAAGCGGCACAACGGTTTCAAGCTGTCTTGAGGATTAACCCAACTGATACAGTCGCTCGCATCTATCTAAAACGCTCTCAAAAACTGGTTACATGGTGAGACTTATCGATGAGGGATGAGGGATGAGGGATGAGGGATGAGG
>DALYIW010000281.1:0-11255 GCA_031970155.1 Coleofasciculaceae cyanobacterium CTOTU46601
TGAATTAGCCCTGGGGACAAGGGGGAGGGAAAGTACTACGTATGAATGCAACTCGGGATCTGTCCTATCCTTTCAGGAGGTGAAACTTAGACTAAGCCTCGCTTAGAGGATAGTCCCCTCATCCCGACACCCGAATCCCTAGTTGTACCCCTGGCATAATTAGAGATGGTGTCATTGCTGCTTTTATATTGCTCAAGAGAGCAAAAAATAAGGCTTGCTTTAGCGCTGATGTCAATTTCTGGGGGCGTTCAGACGCTAGGAAGAGCGTGATTGAAGTAGAAGTTCATTCGTCTTTACGTGCCTTTCTTCGAGAGCAGGGTCAACCGAGTTGGCCGCATCATTTGACGATGGCGCGGTTGGTGGCGCGAGCCTTGCGGCGATCGCGTCCGGCTTTGATTCAAACGGGATGCCCTCACTCTTCCTATTGTCTGAGTTATCTAGCCCCAGCACTAATCTGGACCGGTCCTGCAATCCTGGTGGCACCTGTCGCCTTGCAGCAGTGGTTGCTGCGTGTTGAAATTCCTCGTCTGCAACAGTGGATTGGTACTAATAAGCCCATTCAGACAGGTGATACTTTTCCAGATGAGCACTTCCAGGGGTTGGTGATTACCTCCCCAAAATCTTGGTTGGCCGATCGATTTGAAGGCCGCCACGGCTTTCCTTCTGGTATTCCTACTTTGATTGCTGGTGCCGATGACTTGGAAGGATGGGCGCGTGACCAACTTCAAGCAGGCATTCAACCAGGGGACTGGGACGAACTAATGTTGGGACGACCACAGCAAGCTGATTTAATCCGGGACGTGCGCGTGCGGCTTACTAAAACAGTATTTCAGCATCCGCCAAACCCGTATGAGTGTTATCTGATTGAGACTAGCGAACAAGATACCTTGCGACAGTTGTTGGAAGTGCTACAGCCGTCTGCTAGTGATGGTCAATACTGCTATCTGCCCAGAGTGTGGAAATCTTTTTGGCACAGCTGGCAACGCTCAGGTCAGTTAATGTGGGCTACAGTTGCGCGATCGCAAGGACAGTTTTCCTTATACTGTGGTCCTGTTGAGGTAGCGACAGCGTTAAGCCAAATCTGGTCTCAGCAGCCAGTGGTGTTAATCGGTGAAGCGCTAGATTTGGATACTTCCGCCTCTGTTTATCGCCAGCAGTTAGGCTTAGGTGATTTGACTTGCTTGAAGTTCTCCCCAGATCGACAAAACGAACTGATCCAACTTTATTTACCCGATGGGCTACCCATGCCCAATACGCCACGATTTCAAGATGCCCTGATCCGAGAAGTTCGGACTCTATTGACCCTCAGTACAAACCTTAAAAGCCCAGTCGTTATTCTCGTAGGGGATGTACCGCTTAAAGCCCAGTTAGGCGCAGTTTTAGCCGCTGAATTTGGTTCGCGGGTGCAGGTGGAAAAGACTAATCTGGATGACACAGGCATCCTGGTTACGGGTTGGGAATTCTGGCGGGATCATCAAAGTGTTATTGGTAAGCCTCAACTACTGATCGTCGCGACTTTACCAATTCCTTCCTTAGAAAACCCTCTGGTTGCTGGTCAAGTGGCTTACTACAAGCAGCAGCACTTAGACTGGTTTCGCCTGTACCTTTTACCCGTGGCATTGAGGGAATTACAACGTGCGATCGCACCAGTCCGAGACTCTCAAGGTGTAGTTGCTCTTCTAGACAATCGCGTAAACCACCGCAGCTACGGCCGTCAAGTCCTCTCTGCCCTCAGTCCCTTTGCACGAATTAACTATCTAGATGCTAGTTGGTTTCGACCAGATACCCCGACGGCACAAGAACAATGGTTTTAAGTTCTTTAATGTATTATTAAGGATTCGTAACTTTTTGGGGGTGTTCACTTCTCATTTCGTAAAGGATTTACCGATAACTCTCATCAAGAACGTTATGATCGATCTGGTTAGTCAAGGTCATTGATTATGGGTGAAGCCAAACGCCGTAAAACAGCACTTGGAGACAAGTACGGTCAAGAAGCCAATATATTTCCCTGGCTCCCGATTACTAAAAGTCAGGGTGAGCAGTTTGTCAAATGGACAACCAAAGGGGCTTGGATTGGGATCGGGTTTTTAGTGGTCTACTGGTTGACGATTCGGTTCATTGGGCCAGCCTTTGGGTGGTGGCAAGTTAATTAACTCAAAGCCTCCACAATCAGCGGGAATGAATGTCAGGTTAAACCCTTACAGAGTGTGAAAATTTCTAAAAACCAACCCTTAGTTAATTTCAAGGGTTAATCTAGACAATTTTACTATCTATGTTAACAAGACTTGACAAGTAAATCATTCGCAAGATAGAAACAGAACAAGATCGGTCAGCGCTAAGATTTAATCTTAAAATACTGGGTGTTTTGGATAATCGGGCACAGAAAACCCTAAATCATTTAGCTTAGGGTAAGGTTTATCGAAATCTGTTTCTCAAGACGTTCAAAAATCTCAATTGCCAACTTCTCAAGGTACTTTAGTGAGACAATTGAAAGATAAATTCTTAAAAAAGTATAAAGGAATTAAAATTTAGGAGTGGTGTTTGGAGGACAAACGTGTTTATACGACTGGCAGAGCAACACCGTCAATTCGTCCAAGATTTGGTAATGAATCTCCAGGCCTTGGCAATTGTACTAGAAAATAGAGGCTATCTAGCTTCTTGTTATACCTGCGGTAACCAGATGAATAGCGCCTCTTTTATGGTCAGTCTGGGAGATAATCATCTGATTCGCTTCTTGGTGTCAGATTATGGCATTACCTGGACTGAAATGCGCGATGACCGGGAACTAATGAAATTGGAAGGGGCTGAGGCAATCAGCCAACTGCAAGACTTAGCAAATCTTGTTAAATACCAGATTCGACCTTCTGAATCTCGTCCTACGGTGACCAGTTGCGCCTAAATCCAGTTGAAAGTCTTGTCACTACTTAACTGATGGCTGCTTTTCCATGATCTGAAAGGCAGCTGTCTACAAGAAGGGACACTTTCAGCATTAGTATTTCAAATTTTACGATCAGCTGGAAAATCAAAGATAATTCAGTCTGGACTCGAAGAATTCTTAATGGCTCAAAAAAGCTAGCCTTTAGAGTTCTGTTCAACACAGCCGCACAAAGCCAAAAAAACAAAGCCAAAAAAACATCAGGTTGCCTAGAGCGGGTTGCCTAGAGGGTGCAACAAAAAAATTAGGATTTCGACGGTTATTTTTGATTGCTGTCAGATTATTAATTAATTTTAAGTGTAAATGGGCTCAGCCAATAGAAAGACCTCAAGCTGAGTAAGGAAAACAAATATTTATGGGTAGAGCGCTAGTGACCACAAAGAGGTAGCTGGCGCTCTGATTTTTAAGTCACAAAATGGGCGGCGATATAGCCGTTCTCAATTGGGTTAACGCACATTTCTTTTAGGACTTACGCAAATTTCCTTTTAAACCACATATAGTAGGGGTGAACGGCCGTTCACTCTTACTATATGTGGTGTCCATGCGTAAGTCCTGTCTTTTTAGGGACTTTGGGGATCGTGCCTTTACCATGTATTACATACAACTGAGAACGGCTATATTCATCTAGTGCAAGAATCGCTGCGTTAGGACTTCAAGCATAAGCTTACCTTAATCTTCAGCAAAAATGTAGCGGTAAAGCTCACTAGGATCAGGTTCAGGACTGGATTCGGCAAACTGAACGGCATCAGCGATCGCCTCCTGAACGTTGTGTTCGATCGCTTTGAGTTCTTCTTGAGTTGCGAGGTTTTGCTCGGTGAGATGAGCCGCCAGCTTTTTGATGGGATCGCGAGGGAACCAGAATTCCTTCTCTTCTTTTGAGCGCAGTTCGTCGGGATCGGCCAGAGAGTGACCTCGGAAGCGGTAAGTAAGGGCTTCAATTAGAGTGGGACCTTCTCCGGCACGAGCACGAGCGATCGCTTCTTGAGCCACAGCTCGCACCGCCAGAACATCCATGCCATCCACTTCAACACCAGCCATCCCAAACACACTGGCTTTCTTGTAAATCTCTGGCTGAGATGTCGCCCGCTCGTGAGCCATCCCAATTGCCCACTTGTTGTTTTCCACAACATAGAGAATTGGCAGTTTCCAAAGGGCTGCCATGTTCAAGCATTCAAAAAACTGACCGTTATTGCAGGCACCGTCTCCAAAAAAGCAAGCCGTTACCCGATCGGCACTAGCATCGCCCAAAGCTTCTCGATGGTACTTAGTAGTAAAAGCCGCACCAGTAGCCACAGGGATTCCCTCAGCCACAAAGGCATAACCCCCAAGCAGATGATGTTCAGCAGAGAACATGTGCATCGAACCACCACGCCCCTTACTACAGCCAGTTGCTTTACCAAACAACTCGGCCATCACCTCCCGTGCTGGAACGCCCGCACTCAAGGCATGAACATGGTCACGATAGGTGCTACACACATAATCTTCACCTTGACGCATCGCCCTGATGACGCCCGTTGAAACCGCTTCTTGACCGTTATAGAGGTGGACAAAACCAAACATTTTGCCCCGATAATACATCTCAGCGCACTTATCCTCAAAAAAGCGCCCTAAAATCATGTCCTCGTACAGCAGCAGACCTTCTTCTTTAGTGATTGAGCTTTGCTCAACTTTAAACTCAGGTAAAGTTCGTTCTTGAACCATAGATGTGTAGTATCCTTACAACAACACTAATAGGGATTTTCTCTCAATACTTGTTAAGCTTTTTGACAAAGCTAGAGAACAGTTCAGCCAATGTGACTTGAGTAAAGATAACATCATTGGTTTAAAATCAAACTGTCTCATAAAGCGGAATCAGCCGCTGGCGTTGCTAGAATTACTACATCTCTAGCAAAGCGCTCCAAGCGGCTATACTGGAGGACTTGTGCCTTGGAGGTGACAGTTCAACAGCCACAGCTCGTTGATTGAGAACGCTATTGGCTACTATGTATGTTAATTCAGTTGCTCTGCGCTGGGGAAGTGGACCGTGCGAATTCCGCTTGATTACTACCGGATATTAGGACTGCCGATTCAGGCTACTGCTGAACAGTTGGGTCAAGCCTATCGCGATCGCGCTATGCAACTGCCCCGTCGGGAGTATAGCGAAGCCGCGATCGCCTCTCGAAGACAACTCCTGGACGAAGCCTACGCGGTTCTCTCAGACCCCGAACAGCGCTCCGTCTACGATGCTAGCTTTCTGGTCAAAACTTACGAACAGCAGCCAGGTCAACCGCTCGGCCTTAGCCCCGCGAGTACCAACGAAGGGACAGACTCTCCTGTCGATCCCAATACCCCCAGCATCGAAATTAAACATGAGCAATTGGTTGGGGCATTGCTGATTTTGCAAGAACTTGGAGAATACGAACTCGTACTGCAACTAGGGCAACCTTATCTAGGGGCACGCGAAGGCATTAGCTTAGATAAGGGGCGTTTGGGAGACCCCCAAATCGTTAGACCAGACATTGTTTTAACACTAGCCTTATCCTGCATGGAACTGGGTCGAGAGCAATGGCAGCAAGGTCAGTATGAAAATGCAGCAACCTCCCTGGAAATGGGTCAAGAATTACTACTACGAGAGGGCTTATTCCCCTCAGTAAGAGGAGAAATTCAAGCAGATCTCTACAAACTGCGACCCTACCGCATCCTCGAATTATTAGCGCTGCCGGAAGATAATGTCGTTGAACGACGTAATGGTATGCGGCTGCTGCAAGACATGCTCCAAGAGCGAATGGGCATTGATGGCACAGGCGACGACCAGTCAGGATTAAGTATTGATGATTTCCTGCGCTTTATTCAGCAATTACGAGGCTATCTGAGTGCAGCTCAACAGCAAAATCTGTTTGAAGCAGAAGCCAAACGGCCTTCAGCTGTCGCCACCTACTTAGCCGTTTACGCCCTAATCGCACGCGGATTTGCCCAAAGACAGCCGGCTCTAATTGCCCGTGCTAAGCAAATGCTGATTCGATTGGGCAGACGCCAGGATGTCCATTTGGAACAAGCGGTGTGTGCCTTGCTATTGGGTCAAACCGAAGAAGCCAGTCGTGCCCTGGAACTCAGCCAGGAATATGAACCCCTCGCCTTCATTCGCGAACATTCTCAAGGGTCTCCAGACTTATTACCTGGATTGTGTCTCTATGGAGAGCGTTGGCTGCAAAAGTCGGTCTTTCCTCATTTTAGAGACTTGGCTGACCAAAAAGCTTCTTTGAAGGAGTACTTTGCTGACGAGCAGGTGCAGGCTTATTTAGAAAATTTACCAGAGTCCTCAGGGGAACCTAACAACGAGTGGACTGTGGTACAAACCCATAAGGCCACCTACGCAACCGCAGGATCTTCTAGAAGCGCTAGCGAACCAACAGCGTTTCATCAGTCTGATGCCTACCAGCCAGCCTCGGAAAACAGAAGCCGCTCAGGCGAGGCGCAACAGCAAGGTGGTTCTGTCCTACGTCACTCGGTCAGTGAACCAGCAGTAATCGGGTCGCCGTGGGGGGGTTCGCCAGAGGCTGCTGCTGCAACCAGTCGGGCAGCAACCTTGGGTAATGGCAGTGAGCGATCGCCTGCTCATAGTGTCTCAACTCTACCCGCTACTCAACGGAGTTCCCGAACCTCGACTAATGGAGATTCAACCGTTACAGGTATACCTGGCGACTCTTCTGGGAAGCCACCCCGCCGACAGCGCCCCTCCAGAGGCGGCTCTGAGGCATCAGCGACTCGAGTGCAAGGTACGGATTCGGGGTCAGGAGCCTCATCTAGTGCTGGAGAAAGCCTCAAGCGCCTCCCAGCAGGTCGTAGTCAAACCGCCCATGAAAAGTCCAAGTCCGGGCATCGCCCCGCTTCCTCAACAACAAAAGTTAGACGCCTGGTTTTACTTGCCATTGGTGGTTTGGTAGGTTTGCTAGTCCTGGGTTGGATAGTGACTAAAACCCTGAGTTGGCTGACAGGGTTCTCACAGCCAGTCCTAGAGGGAGAGCAACCCCGTATCAGTTTAGATAAGCCTCCAATCCCAATTCCTGAAGCTGGCAGTAAGATGATCGCCCCAGAAGGGCCGATCACGGAAGAAAGTGCTCAGCAATTGATCCAAAATTGGCTAACCGTCAAGGCTAACGCTCTCGGTTCAGACCATCAACTTGCTCAATTAGAACAAGTCTTAGTCGATCCCGTTCTGTCTTCGTGGCGCAAACGCGCTGAAAGAACCAAACAAGATAACTCTTACTGGCAGTACGATCACGCCGTTAAGGTGAACTCGGTGGATACCAGCCCAGCCAACCCAGAACGAGCCAGGGTAGACGCAGCCGTGAGGGAAAAGGCACAACTGTTTAGAGGTGGTCAGTTAGATCAAGCTAGTTCCTACGATGAGAACCTGCGAGTGCGATATGATTTGATGCGTAAAAATGGCCGCTGGTACATTCAAGACATGGCTGTAGTGAAATAACTAATAAGTCTTAGGCACAAAAGCTACGCCCATCCCCCGACCTTTATTACGGGGGACTTCACCTGAACGGTTAACTAGTCACCAATTCTATAATCGCGCCTCTCACTCACACAGCGCGATGGTAAGCGATGCCGCTGCCGCAAGCGCCGCTGCCGTCCGAACGTGATTCCAGAACGTCCAGTTGGCAAGATAGCTGATCCATAGGTTCGCGCCATCCGTGCTATCTGGATCGACTTTCGCCAGCGCATCGTTGAGCGGTACATTACACGCGATCGTTACCAAAACTGTGCCGACAAGATAGAGTAGGCTGCCGAGAAGTAGGTAGGGGGCACCAGGTGGATGCCACTTTAACAGCGAAGAGACTGCCAAAAAGATACAAGCCGCAGCTGTTCCGAACAGCGCCACCATGAACAACGGATTGATCGCCGTAATATTAATCGATTGCATAGCCCCAATGCCAGAGGACGGCTGGAGTCGGCCAAGGGCGTTCATCACAAAAGTCGAGAAAGCGAAGAAGACTCCAGCAACCAGCCCGCAGCCTAGTGCCGAGAAAAGCTTCAATCCAAAAAGTAATTGGTTAACAGTTGTCATAAAGCCTCCTGCGGATTAACGCTTAAATCTAAAATTCGTAGTACGGGTTATAGGGAAGATCAGTATTTCCATAATCAATTCCCATTTTGTGTAACTCTGAGGTTATTTGGCTCCTATGATGTGTTTGATGGTTAAACATTTGCATGTAATAGAAAGATCTGGGTACTCTTCTGTTTCTATTCAATCTCTCACTCCAAAATTCAAAAATCTCATCTAGCCAATCCTGAGAACATCTTTGAGATTCTTGAACAAGTTTTTCGTCAAGCTCAAAACGTGCAGCTTTTAATTCACTATACTCAGGATGTGGGATGAAGCTTGGATCAAATTTGAAAAGAGTTTTCGTATGAACAAAAGAATAGATAGTTTCATCCACATGAATAATGTGATTCAGAGTTTTAAAGATTGAATCGAAAAACATTCCCCTATTTAAACGAAGTTGATTATCACTCAACTCATCACAAATTTTGAAAAGGCTCTGATTCTGCCACTTGTTATACAGAGCCATTGTTTCCAAAAAACTTGAAGTGATCATGATTTTTGGTCGTCGCTATTTTACATTAACAAGACTTACACAAGCTGCCTTTAAACCGTCATTTGTAGGGGTGAACGGCCGTTCACCCCTACTGTATGTGGTGTCCATAGGTAAGTCCTGAGGTAGCCTCAAGCCACATAACGCCGCAGCTACCCTTTTGGGCGATCGCTCCCCATTAAGTTATGAAACCTTGACATAACTGAGTCCCGTACAACTTAAATGTCATGAAACGTTAACATTGTGATCCCAAGTTTGCCTATAAGTCCGTAAAAGTACTCAAAATCGCTTCATCAGCCCCTTGACCTTTCCTTATGCTTTTCTGTTACATAAACAGTAAGGCGATCCCAAAGAAATGCTAATAATTAGTATTTCTGAATCATCGGCGGCTGGCTCGACCCCAAGTACCTGTATGAACGCTCACTCATTCGTTGTGATGGGAGACTGGGAATCTTAATCAAAACCGATCAGTAACTAAAGTTGAAAATTTGCTTTTTTTCAGCACTGTTATGTTCCACGACAACAAAATTCTTTAATTCATCAGGAGTCACAAACCTGCCGTCCTAATTATTGGAGAGCATAATCCATGGCAAAAGAACGCCCACCTTTAGAAGAGATGACCTTGCGACAACTACGTAAAGTCGCTAGTGAATATGGAGTCTCTCGTTACAGCCGGATGCGAAAGTCGCAGTTACTGGCAGAAATTCAAAAAATACAACGCGCAAAAATCTCGATTAGTCCATCTCGCACCGTGGAGGCACAACCAGAAGTGGAAGCATCAAAGTTTGAATTAGGACAAGATGATCGCACGGGCGGCACCCTGGCATCTGTCGATGAAGGGTTAGCAGATTTACCAGAGGGCTACGGTGAAAGCCGAGTTGTTTTGATGCCGCGTGACCCACAATGGGCATACGCTTATTGGGATATTCCCAATGATCATAAAGAAGATCTGCGGCGTCAGGGAGGACAGCAGCTGGCGCTACGGATTTACGATGTCACCGATATTAGCCTTGAGTACCAATCGCCCCATAGCATCCAGGAGTATCCTTGCGATGAACTAGCGCGGGAATGGTATTTGCCGATGCCCGTGAGCGATCGCGATTATGTTGTGGATATCGGCTATCGTTGTGCCGATGGTCGCTGGCTCGTTTTAGCTCGTTCTGCGCCAGTACGTGTTCCTCCCGTCTATCCCTCAGACTGGATTGAAGACCAATTCATCACCGTCAACTGGGATGATGACCTGCGTGGTAAGACAGTTTACAAGCTGGTTCCCCCCAGCCACAAGATCGCCGCCGTAGGTGCTGCTGGTGCTGGTAACCCCATTTATGACGAAATCTTTGGCATGGCAAAATCTGCCGAAGCTCAACGCGTTGCTGGTTCTCTGTACGGTTCCATGCAGCAAGTTCCGGTTCACGAACAAGCAATCAGTTCCTATGTCTTCCCCTCTGGCGTTGGCATGTGGGCTGTACCAACAACTTCGGGCTTAACTATGTCGGGCGTTGGCATGTCTGGTGTAGGCTTCTCCGCTTCTGCGGTGCCGATGCGTCCTCGCCAGTTCTGGCTAGTTGCGGATGCTGAGTTAATCGTGTACGGTGCAACCGAGCCTGATGCTACCGTCACCATCGGCGGACGTCCCATCAAGCTGAATCCCGATGGTACTTTCCGCTTCCAGATGTCCTTCCAAGATGGTCTAATTGACTACCCAATTATGGCAGTGGCAGCCGATGGTGAGCAAACTCGCTCCATCCACATGAAATTCAACCGTGAGACGCCATCGCGCCATACCAACACTAAAGAGGAAGCTGTTTTGGAATGGCTCGGCTAGACAGTAAAGATGCATAAGCGCTAGCAACTCTCAAAGAAAGCAAGCAGCGTGTTAGTGCAATGCAATTCGGTAACCAATACTAGAGTGAAGTTTTCCCCCGCTACAGCATTATAGTAGCGGGGATTTTTAGCATTTGCGAGTGGGATGGAAGCCACAACAATGATAGTTGTATTGGATTCTGGAGCGATCGCGCTTCACAATGCTGTCAGATTATTTAATTTTAAAGTAGCTGCTTCTAATCTCTACTTAAGAAAGAACCATGAAACCTCAAGAAATTGCCGATCAACTCACAGAACTATTTGGAGCAGCTGCTGTTGGGACGACACAACCAGATGCATGGCAGGTAGAAACACCTCAGTTACGACTTTTGGTGCTACTCTCACAAGACCACTCTTGGCTACGAATTCTAGTTCCCATCGCACCAGCTCAAGACGCTCAACCGTTCCTTGAACAACTCCTAGAATCTAATTTTGATGATACTCAGGAAACTCGTTATGCCATAAATCAAAACGTTCTTTGGGGTGTTTTCCAACATAATTGCGAAACTCTTCATCCTGAAGACTTCTGTGCAGCCATTGCACGACTGGTTGCTCTACGTCAGCAAGGTCTATCCAACAGCTTCGATCAGCTGGCTGATAATCGTATTCGTCAAATTATCAAAGCGGCAAAACAGCAAGGGCAATCTCTTGAAGCCACACTCCAAACTCTAGATCGATTTTATCGAGAAGGACTTATGGGCGACTTGGATCAAGGCACAGAATCTCGCGAACAGGTGCTAGCGGCATGGCAATATCAGTTAGAAAGACTATGGCCAGAGGTGGAACCTTAAGCTTTGAAAGGGGAGTCGGGAGTCGGCAGTAGGGAGTAGGGGAAGAAGGAAAGTCATTGCTTTGGTACTCTAAACCCACCA
>DALYIW010000282.1:0-11249 GCA_031970155.1 Coleofasciculaceae cyanobacterium CTOTU46601
CACCCGTTAAAATCCGGGCAGCTTGACCTGATTGAATCGAGCATTGCGGTTCAAGGCCTGCGGGAATTTCCTCAACAATTTCTAAAACAGCGGGTTGCTCAGCATTGCAGGATTTTACATCACAATAGCGCACCGCATATCCATCCATCGCCGAATTATCCCAGTGAGGAAAATCCAATGGACTGGTTACCAGGGAAGCCAGAATGCGATCGCTAGTAGCGGATAAATCTACAACCTCTACATCTAGCTGTGTGTCAAAAGGTTCCACCAAATCAAGAATAATTGACTGAGCCTCTTTAACTGGTAGCATTGCTATCAACCCCAACTGAACTCTTGTCGTTAGTTTAATGATTTGTGAGCTTAAGCATCTAAACTTTCAACGTATTTAGAACATTGCTATTTTTATCCCCCTCTCCCCCTCTCCCCCTCTCTTGTTTAGCCGCAAGCTAATATTGAAAATAGCTAGCCAGCACCCAGATTTCTCATGAGTATTGAACCAATTTACACGCGCTTTCCTAAGGTGCCGATCGAGCGACGGGCTGCCGCCTTCCTCATTGATTTTGTCGGAGTTTGGCTATTGAGCTCACTCGCAGGCGGAAACTTCCTGTTTCAATCGCTGGTTTTTATCCTGTTCTGGCTAGGTATGCGAGTAGCGCTGGTATCGAGGAACCTAGGACAAAGCTTAGGAGGGTGGGCGCTGGATATAAAGGTTCTTGATGCTAATGGGAAGATTCCTGGGTTGTTGACTTTAGCCAAACGTGAAGGTATTCTCGGCTCTTGCGCTCTGTTAGCGATGATTGGTTTTGGGATTGGTCTGGCTAACCCGATCTCTTTTCTGGTGCTGACGGCTCCTTTAGCAGCAGATTGTTGCATGGCTTTGGGCGACTCGGAAGCTCAGCAAGCTTTTCACGATCGCATCGCCAAAACCTATATGATACAGACCCGTCGAGGTTTTTCTCTCGACATCCGTCTCAAAAAATTATTTGCACAGATGAAGCGGCGCATGAAATAATAGTAAATTGTGTTAATTTTGACAAATCATTTGAACGTCTAAACAGTAGAACTATGGCTAGCAAGAAAGGCGTCCGCATTATTATTACCTTGGAATGCACGGAGTGCCGCAGTAACCCGGATAAGCGATCGCCCGGTGTTTCCCGCTACACAACCATGAAGAACCGTCGGAACACAACCGCACGCCTAGAGCTGAAGAAGTTCTGCACTCACTGCAACAAGCACACGGTTCACAAAGAAATTAAATAGCTTTTGTCATTCGTTCAGAAAAACGTTTGAATGTTAGCAGGTTCAAAGGTGAACACGTCGCATGTTGTATTGTGTAACATTAAACTCTTTCAACCTCCAACCTTCAAGCCAAAGACCAATGACGTATCTCAACGTTCACAAATAACCCCAAACAACTTCTCATGGCTTACTTTCGGAAACGTCTTTCTCCTATCAAACCTGAAGACCCCATCGACTACAAGGATATCGATCTGTTACGCAAATTCATCACAGAGCGAGGTAAAATTCTGCCACGCCGGATTACAGGTTTGACAGCAAAACAGCAACGAGACTTGACTAAATCAATTAAACGCGCTCGCCTGTTGGCTTTGTTACCATTCATTAATAAAGAAGGGTAAACAAAAACAGTAGCGACGCCAATCAAAGCAGTAGCGGCGGTGTAAACAGAATTAGAAATTGCAAGTTAATTTAATTCATCATTCGATGTAACGTTATTCTGTGCTTTAATTCCCGTCCGCTAGCTTTGGCATTGCGCGATGCACCCGATAGACTGAGTGTAGATTGTAAGGTAAACGCTACCGGGGATAGCGAAACTGGTGGAAAAGGGAACACTGATTGAATTTCGCCTGCAAGGAGAGCGCCGTCTGGCTAGTGCAGACCGTCCAGAAGGAAAAAAGCACTGGATTGTCGTAGACGAGCGTGGTCAACCACATACGCTTCATCCCCGACAAATCACTTACGAAGTGATGGGTTGTAGCTTAAAACCCTCAGAAATCTCCAAGTTTGTTCAAGAAGAAGTAGAACCTTACCTAGACCCTTCGAGTCTAGAAGTGGCTTGGGAATTGTTGGTTGAAGAAGGACAAGCCGTCAACTGTGCACAAATGGCACAGCTTTTATTTTCTGACCAGAGTCCGCCCTTGTGTTATGCGGCTCATTGTTTACTCTCTGAAGACAAAATCTACTTCAAACAAAAGGGAGATGGCTACGAACCCCGTCCGGCGGCGATGGTTGCTGAAATTAAACATCAACGACTAGCGGAAGAATCAAAGCAGCGGGAGCAACAAGACTTTTTGACACGCGTACAGCAGAGACTGGCGGGTGAGGTAGTGGAATGGTCAGATAGCGATCGCACTCGCTTCGATGTCTTAGAACGATTCGTCCTCCATCCAGAAAATACCTCTCGTGTTGCCCAAGAAATTTTGGCGGCTGTAGGACGCTCTCAAACAGCTCAGAGTGCCTTTGCTCTATTGGTAGACTTGGGTTTGTGGAGTATTCACGAGAACTTATTTTTACGGCACAGTCAAATCCCTGTTAACTTTCGTCGAGAGGTAATTGAATTGGCTCAGCAATGTCTGGATTCTCCGCCTCCTGACCCAGACATCAACCGCCTGGATTTGACTCATCTGAAGGTTTACACCATTGACGATGAAAGTACCCAAGAAATCGACGATGGTTTGAGTTTAGAAGTCCTGGATACTGGGATTGAGCGTTTGTGGATACACATTGCTGACCCGACACGGTTGGTGAGTCCAGGGGATGAACTTGACTTGGAAGCTAGACGGCGCAGTACCACGCTGTACCTGCCGACAGGGATGATTCCCATGTTCCCACCGGAACTGGCAACCGGTCCGATGAGTTTGGTGCAGGGAAAAGTATGTAAGGCACTGAGTTTTGGCATCCTGTTAGATGAAACAGGTGCAGTTTGTGACTATAGCATCCACGCCAGCCTAATCAAACCAACCTATCGCCTGACTTACGAAGATGTCGATGAGATGTTGCAGTTAGCAGTAAGAGCAGAACCAGAAATTGCGGCGATCGCCACCTGGGCTGATCGTCGGGAGCAATGGCGACAATCTCAAGGATCGATCAGCATTCACATGCCAGAGTCGGTGATTAAGGTCAAAAACGATGACGAAATTAGTATAGAAGTTTTAGACGATTCGCCATCACGACAGCTAGTGGCAGAAATGATGATTCTTGCTGGTGAAGTGGCAGGAGACTACGGTCAAACTCATCAAATACCCCTACCTTTTCGGGGACAACCCCAACCGGAACTCCCCCCGGAAGAAGAACTGCTGCAACTGCCAGCAGGTCCGGTTCGGTTTTGTGCAATTCGTGGGCGTATGCCCAGAAGTGAAATGGGCATCACACCCATGCGGCACGCTGGTCTAGGGCTAGAAACATATACTCAGGTAACCTCTCCAATCCGCCGTTATACCGACTTGCTCAGTCATTTTCAACTCAAAGCACATCTAAGAGGTGACCCACTACCTTTTTCGGCGGAACAACTGCAAGAAACGCTGGTGAGTGTCACTTCGGCGGCTTATGAGGCAACCCTGGTAGAACGTCAGACTAATCGTTATTGGGGATTAGAATATTTGCGGCGTAACACCGATCAAGTGTGGCAAGCGTTAATGTTACGCTGGCTGCGAGAACACGAAAACTTAGGATTAATTCTGTTGGAGGATTTAGGTCTGGAGTTGGTGATGCGCTTTAAACGTTCTGTACGACCAGGCGATCGCTTAGAAGTTCAAGTCAGCCACGCCGATCCCCGTCAAGATGTCATTCAGTTCCGAGAACTCGTTGACCAAGAGGTGCAGGCCGCTGCTACCTGATGGATCTCATGGAATTGTGATCACGGTGCGATCGCCTTTCTTGAGAATCGGGAGTCGGGAGTCGGGAGTCGGGAGAGTGTCAAAATAGAGAAAAACCCTGAGCTAAGTACTGATTCGTGTGAAGCAAGTATCAATCGATTCGGCCTACAAATTCCAGCCTCGTCAGATTGTTTGTTTAGAGCATGGAAATACTCGTTTATACGCCGAAGTTATTGAAGTTGTGCCATCACGGCAGGTTTGCTGGGTACGTCCTGTGCTTCTGGCAAGGGTAGCCCCAGACGATAATCCCCAGTGGGAAGTGTCACCCGAACAGTTCACCTTGTATGACTTGCGCCAAGGTGCCGATTTACTGTGGCCGACAAGTTTATTCCGACTTGCCCTCGATACAGAGGTGATACCCCTTTTTGTGCAGTTAGATGACCCAGATTTGAGTAGGGAAAACAACCCAGATGCTCATCAGCAACTGAGTTGTTTTGTCAGTGAGGTTTGGCAAACCTATAAAAGTGCCTTCTCAGCTTCGTAGCGGATGCCAGCGTCTTTCATGCGTTGAATCGCCTCGTGCATCCTTTCATCAGGCACCGTTAGAGCAATCCGGAAAAAGCCTTCACCATTCTCCCCATAGCCGTTACCGGGAGGAACGATGATACCGCATTTGTCCAGCAATAGAGTAACAAATTCTGCGGAGGAATAGCCTTGAGGAACTGGTACCCAGATATATAGGGTTCCTTTGGGTGCCTCAATCGGCCAGCCTAAAGACTTAAGGCCTGCAACAATGATATTACGTCGGTTTTGGTAAACTGATGTAACTTCTTGGAGTTGTTCTTGAGTGGTCTTGAAGCCTGCGATCGCCGCCTGTTGAATGGCTTTAAACACACCAGAATCTACATTAGTCTTTACTTGATTGAGTCCCTGAATTGCGATCGCATTACCCACCACAAAACCAACCCGCCAGCCAGTCATGTTATATGACTTAGACAGACTGTGAAATTCTAGGGCAACCTCTTTAGCACCCTCGACTTGCAGCACGCTAGGAGATTTATAGCCATCGTAGGTCATTTCTGAATAAGCGTGGTCGTGGCAAAGCAAAATCTTGTATTGGCGGCAGTAGTCAACCAACTCTTCAAAAAATTTTAGCGTTGCTATAGCTCCTGTTGGATTATTCGGATAATTAATCCATAGTAATTTTGCCTTTTGAGCAACTTCCTGGGGAATCGCCTTCAAGTCGGGCAAGAAATTATTCCCAGCCTTTAGAGGCATAGTATAAATTTCTCCACCCGCAAAAATTGTAGAAGTGCGATACACTGGGTAGCCAGGATCAGGAATTAAACTGTAATCTCCTGGTTCTACAAAAGCTAAAAAAGTGTTGTGAATGGCTTCTTTTGAGCCAATCGAGGCAATAATCTCTTTATCCGGGTCTAACTCCTTGATCTCAAACCGACGCTCCATCCACTCAGCCGCTGCCCTTCGGTAGTCTTTTGTTCCCTGATAGGGAGGATAGTTATGATTTGAAGGGTCATCAATCGCCTGATGCATTGCCTGAACAATATGAGCTGGTGTGGGGTGGTCTGGGTCTCCAACTCCTATATTGATAATGTCAATCCCTTGTGCTACTAGCTCCTCCTGCTTGCGATTAATCTCTGCAAATAGATAGGTGGGAATTTGTTCTAATCGTTTGGCAAACTGCATAGTGATGTAACAACGACTTGGTAGGCAAGCAGAGGGACAATAGCACAGTTTACCAGCTTGAGATGCTAGACAAAGGTAGAATTTATGAGCTAGAACTTATAAGACTACAAAGATAGGCAATCGCTTTTACGACATGCAAATAAATACACTAGGCCGACCAATCGATTACTTAATCTTTATAGGTGTAATAAATTTTTTTGATGTTAAATCCTTAAACCTGTTGGCTAGCTCTATATGTTAGGAACCAACTGAATTCGACCAGCATCCATTTCAGACATTAGTAGTTCTAGTGCCTCATAATCAGCATCTGAAATATGACCCAATCGAGTTAATTCATAGTTGATTTCATTCTCAATATCAGGGGTGAGTTTCCGAATATAAAGCGCTTTTTCTACAAGTTGACGAATAACGTATGTAGTTTTCATAAACATTAACGTAGAACTCCATACTTAGCAATTTTCGGCTGAATCCTTAGCGGTTATAGTGATCCAACTCTAGAAGGTGGAGTGATCTAAATCACTAACAGCAGAACTGAACAGGTTTTAGTTCTGCAAAGCTGAACATAGAGAGTGGTCTTAAATTAATAAGACTAAAGTTAGATGATTTATAAAATAAATAAGCTACATTGACGCAGGAGTTTCAGTATACATGCACACAGATTTCTATGGATTGTTCAATTCAGTATCGCTTGACACAATCTTTCACAAAAGTTTAATGAAAACTTTATAAAAGTAGAACTTTTTGATGAAGATTTAGCAAAATTCCCTGAAAAGAGTAATAACTCAAAGAAAGTTCGCACTAGTTTCAGTAAAATCTCGTAAAGTTCTTTACTACTATCAAAAGTGAGGTTTAAAAATGGCAATCGCTATTGTGGATTCACACTTGACAATTATTCAGCCATCGGGTCACATCAACGCCTCTAATGTCAGTGAGTTTCAGCGCCAGCTGACAACAGCTGTAGCGTCACAGCAGCATTCTATTTTAGTTGATATGAGCAGAGTAGAATCTCTCGATAGTGCTGGGTTAATGGCGTTGATTTCTGCTTTGACTTTAGCTCAAAGTCTAAAACGACGTTTGAGTCTTTGCGGTGTGACTCCATCAATTCAAATGATTTTTGAGCTGACTCAGCTAGATAAAGCATTTGAAATTTTTGAAAGCCGTGATGCTTTTGCGGCAACGAACAAGCGAAAAACCGAAGCCAGTGAACTTATAGCGGTAGCGACATCAGCTGTGTTGGATCTCACTGTGCAGCCTGCCATGGCGGTTAGCTTGAGTGCGTAGCCTTATATGCCAAGAAAATTTCGGCTCGTCGTGACCTACGATCGGAACAAGCAACTCTCCTACTCAATAAAAGAAAACGCTAAAATGTCAGTCCAAGGACAATAATCAATTCTTTTGTGACGGTGATCGCCCACAGAAACATCCAGTAAGATCAATGGGTGCATAAGGTTAGCTGCAAGAACAAGGCAGCAAAGAGGGATGTAATGGCGATCGCCGTAGAGAAAATACTGACAAAAGACATAATCGGGCCAGCACGTTACCTCGGCAACGAGTTGGGATCGGTACATAAACCTTGGGAAATGGCGCAAGTGCGTTGGGTGTTGACCTACCCAGAAATTTACGAAGTTGGTGCTTCTAATTTAGGGCATATTATTCTCTACAACATCTTAAATGCTCAACCTAGGCAACTGTGCGATCGCGCTTACTTACCAGCACCAGACTTAGCCAAAAAACTACGAGAAACTCAAACCCCTTTGTTTGCGGTCGAAAATCGGCGATCGCTTACAGATTTTGATATCTTGGGCTTTAGTCTCAGCTACGAACTGGGAGCTACAAACATCCTGGAAATGCTGGACTTGGCAGGAATTCCCCTGACATGGAAAGCAAGACAAGACACAGAGAGAGGGAGAGAGGGAGAGGGGGAGAGTATTAAGCCATTGACTTTTCCGTTGATTTTTGCGGGGGGGCAGACAGCGACATCCAATCCTGAACCCTATGCAGACTTTTTTGATTTTATTGCTTTGGGGGACGGAGAAGAACTGCTGCCAGAGATTGGCTTAGTTTTGGAAGAAGGTAAATTAGGGGGGTTGAGTCGAGAAGCTTTACTACTCGACTTGGCACAGATTCCCGGTGTCTACGTACCGCAATTTTACGATATGGCAGCTGATGGCTCAGTCCATCCCAATCGCCCCGATGTGCCAAAACGGATATTACGACGGGTAGCGACGCCAATACCAGCTTATTCAATCGGGCTAGTTCCCTACGTCGAAACTGTACACGATCGTCTGACGATTGAAATCCGGCGTGGGTGTACTCGCGGTTGCCGCTTCTGCCAACCTGGGATGCTAACTCGCCCTGCACGAGATGTGGAACCAGAGAAAGTAGTAGAAGCGATCGAGAAGGGAATGAGAGCAACTGGACATAACGAATTTTCCCTATTATCTCTGAGCTGTTCCGACTACTTGGCACTGCCAGCCGTTGGCATGGAAATCAAAAATCGCCTCAAGAACGAGAATATTACTCTGAGTCTGCCCAGTCAACGAGTAGACCGATTTGACACCAATATTGCCAATATTTTGGGCGGTACACGGCAGGGAGGCTTGACATTTGCGCCAGAAGCGGGTACGCAACGAATGCGGGATATTGTGAATAAGGGCTTAACTAATGAAGAATTGCTCAGAGGGGTCAAGACAGCCTTTGAGCAAGGCTGGGATAAGATTAAGCTCTACTTCATGATTGGGTTGCCTGGGGAGACAGATGTCGATGTGCTGGGCATTGCTGAGACAGTGCGCTGGTTGCAGCAGGAATGTCGGGCACACAAGAGAAGGCCGCTGAACTTTAACCTGACAATTTCTAACTTTACGCCAAAGCCTCATACCCCGTTTCAATGGCACTCGGTTTCAACAACAGAGTTTCAACGAAAGCAGGCGTTACTTCGTGCTGAATTTCGCCGGATGAGGGGTGTCAAGGTGAATTTCACAGATGTCCGAATTTCGGCGATGGAAGACTTTATCGGGCGGGGTGACAGGCGGTTATCTTCGGTGGTGCGTCGCGCTTGGGAACTCGGCGCGGGGATGGATTCCTGGTTTGATAGTGTAGATCGCGCTTTTGCAGCTTGGGGAGAAGCGATCGCAGAATCTGACCTTACCTGGAAATATCGCCAAGTAGAAAATGGTGAGTGGAATGTCTTTCAGGAGTCAGGAGTCAGGAGTCAGGAGTCACAAGAACTTCTAGATTTAACTCAAAACTCAAAACTCAACACTCAAAACTCCTTAGATGCCTCATTACCTTGGGATCATATGGATACGGGGATTGATAAGAACTGGCTGATTGCTGACTTGCAACGCGCTTTGGAAGCAGCAACCGTACTGGATTGCTCCTTTGAAGGTTGTTCTCACTGTGGCGTCTGTGGCATCGACTTCGGTCACAATATTGTAATTGCAGCACCACCAATCCCTTCATTTGCAGGTCACTTCAAGCCAAATAAAGAAAAAGCCCAACGGCTGAGAGTTTGTTTTGGCAAGCAGGGTGATATGGCATTGACGAGTCATCTAGATTTAGTGCGGTTGTTTGATCGGGCTGTCAGACGGGCGTCGCTGCCTGTTGCGTACACAGGTGGCTTCCACCCTAGTCCCCGAATTATGATTGCTAATGCTTTGTCACTGGGAGCTACTAGCCACGGCGAGATAGTGGATTTTGAGCTCACTAAAATCATAGATGTCGAAGAGTTTAAGGAAAAGTTAGCCTCTCAACTACCAGTAGATATTCCACTGTATCAAGTGGAGGATGTTGATTTAAAGGCTCCTGCGGCTAGTCAAGTATTAGAAAAAGCAGAGTATTTGATTACGGTTGCTAGGGTGCAAGACTCTTCGCCTGTGGAGGATGCTGCTGTGGAACAGTGGCAAGACTGGGTAGAGCAGATTAAAGTAAGTGACGCTATCTGGTGGGAACAGATAACCAAGTCAGGGAATAAGAAACAGGTGAATTTGCGCGAGCGCTTGTTTGAGTTAGAAGTTAACAAACTGCCAGAAAATAAACAACAAACAGATAATTCTTCGGCTGTCGTGCGCTATATCGGCAGTTGTTGTAATGACGGAACTCTTATACGACCAGAGCATCTGGTTTATATGCTAGAGCAAGTAACTGGGCTAGAATTTCACCTGTTGCATGTTCATCGGTCTAAACTGATGCTGCATGTCTCGTGATTTCTGGAAACTGAAGAAATAGGAGTAAACAATTTGATTAGCAGCAAACTATCTAAGGATTGAATGTAAAAGATGCCTGAAAACCGTAAACTGGACGCTTTCTCGTTAGCTGCTTTATTGGTGTCCGCACATTACGGTTTGGGATTTCTCCTGGGAACTGCTGAGAAATCACTGACATTAGGTTTAGCTGGCAGTCTCTACGCTGTTTCCATAAGTGTGGGGACTATCGCAGCTTTGGCACTAGCTAAGTTTTACTGGACACAAATCGAGCAAATCTGGACATTGCTGGGAAACCGCTACGGGAACTTAGTAAAAATCTTTGTAGGCTTGTTAATCTGGTCATCGCTGATTGGCATCGAAGCCGTCCAGATGATTTCTGGAGCCTTCATCCTCAAGGTTTTGGGGGTTCCTGTACTGCCCAGTATGGTAGGTTTGGCTATCTTACTTACCATTATTTCCTTACTGCCTGTAGAGAAAGCCAGTTGGATATTTCAGGGGTTGTTAGCTCTCAATTGCTTGGCTCTGCTGTACGCGCTGTGGGTGTTGCACGGTTTACCGGAGTATTTGCGATCGCCCATTGATTTTATTCCATCACTGGCAATAGTAAATCCACCCGATCTAATTGGCATCTTCCTCTCCACAACACCACTGGTGCTCATTGATATGAAGTGTCAGCAATTTATTGTTCAGACGAAAGATTTGCGAAGCGTCTATCAAGGTTCTGTGTTGGCGGCAATTTTGCTGTTGTGGATTGCCTTATTACCTTCTTCAGTGGTGATTGCAGCTCAACATGCAGGAATTTTACCGGCTGGCATTGATGGTAAGGAGACGATTCCTTTTATCTTGTTGTGGATTGGGGGTGGAATTGACCAGCCTTTAGGAATTGTGCTGATGATATCTTTATTGGTTCCAGCGCTGGGTGTTGGGAGTAGTGTGTTACGGGTGCAGAACAAGACTATTTTGGACTTCGGTATTTTGCCTATTTCTAACAGGAATAGGTTATTCGTTGCTGTTGCGAACACTTTCTTTGCTCTAGCTGTTGCCTTGAAGGGTGGCGGTTCGCTGATTGGTCTGATAGTTTCTTTTTACGCTGTCTATCTAGCCGCTGTGTTTGTTCCTTTTGTTGCTTACTTACTGGCTCAAACCGAGCGCTATACGTTCTCTGAACTGAGCGTGAGACTGTCTTTAATAATGGGTAGTCTATCGGCTTCTTTTGTGCTTCTTCTCAAGTTCATCAACCCCAAGATTGCAGTTTTTGGTCGTGCTGAGTTGAGAATTATGATACTGGGAATTGGATTTGGGGTTTTAGGTTTGTTGGTTGGCCAGGCGATCGAGAAATTTTTTCCTGCTTCTGAGGTCGGAGAGAAAATTTGACCCCCAACGCCCGTTCACACCTGCAAGATAAAAAGCTGAATAAAACTGAACATGATGGGACGCTACATATAGTAGGGGTGAACGGCCGTTCACCCCTACAACTGGCGGTTCAAAAGGAAAATCGCGTAAG
>DALYIW010000283.1:0-11234 GCA_031970155.1 Coleofasciculaceae cyanobacterium CTOTU46601
ATAGCTGGGGGTGTTGCAGCGACTGGAGGAGTTGAAATATCTGGTGCTGTCGAAATAGCTGGGGGTGTTGCAGCGACTGGAGGAGTTGAAATATCTGGTGCTGTCGAAATAGCTGGGGGTGTTGCAGCGACTGGAGGAGTTGAAATATCTGGTGCTGTCGAAAAGGCGGGAGGAGTCGCACTGCCGAAGGGAGTTGAAGTGTCTGGAGATGTCAAGATATCTGGAGAATTCGAGGCAGTTGGTGTCTGATTGCAGCCTGCCAAGACAGCAGTTGAGCAACTCCCTAGCAGGAACACGAGGAGGAATCCTCTGATTTTGCCAGAGTTCATGGACTTGCTCTTGAGAAGATATGCAACGTTTTGATACTGTTTCACAGAAGCTTCCTTGAGTTTTTGCTTACCTGAGTGGGTAAGCTGTTCATTCATGCCGACTTGCGCCTGGAAAATTCTAGCAACTTGCCGAGGTACAGACAGAATTGATTCTGTCCTGCCAGAATGTCTATTCTGGCTCAACAGAGGAGTAAGGTGTATACACAGCCAATTACAGTAGCTATTCCAGCGATTGAGCTATGTTCAAAAACTCTTCTACCTCTTCTGTTTCTTTGCTTATAACTAAACAAGAGCGTGCTAATCTCAAACGCCTTGCTGATTACACCACAGCACAGTCCTTGCCAGAAATTTGGCCGCTTGCTGCTAAAAGATTTCAAAAGGTTGTTGCTCTGAAAGACCCTCATGCTCAACCAGAGGTGAGGCTGACTTACGCTCAACTGTATCAGCAGATTCAGCAGTTTGCAGCTGGGTTGCAGGCATTGGGTATCGTACCGGAGTTAGATAGTGACGGCATACCTAAGCGTGTAGCTTTGTTTGCTGACAACAGTCCTCGCTGGATGATTGCTGATCAAGGCATTATGACAGCAGGTGCAGCCAATGTTGTACGTAGCGCTCAAGCTGAACGAGATGAATTGCTTTTTATCTTGACAGAAAGCGGCTGCGTTGCTCTGGTGTTGGAAGATCTGAAGACGCTTCAAAAACTGCGATCGCGCGAAGCACATCTTGACTCTCTACCCATTGAGCTAGTAGTCCTATTGTCAGATGAACAGCCGCCAACAGACGAAACCCTCAAGGTGCTGAACTTTTCCCAAGTGATGGCAATTGGCTCAAACCATCCCCTACAACCCATTACCCACAACCGAGATACGTTAGCAACCTTGATGTACACCTCTGGCACTAGTGGCAAACCCAAGGGCGTTATGCTCACTCATGGCAACCTACTACATCAGGTCACAACTTACGGTGCGGTATTAGTTCCAGAACCAGGCTGGCGCGTCCTGTCTATCCTCCCTACCTGGCACGCTTACGAACGTTCAGTGGAGTACTTCATCCTCTCACAAGGTTGTACGCAGATTTACACTAACCTACGCAGCGTCAAAAAAGACCTAAAACAATTCAAACCCAATCTGATGGTGGGCGTACCGCGACTATGGGAGTCAATTTATGAAGGCGTCCAAAAGCAGTTCCGCGAACAACCTGAGAGTAAGCAGCGCCTCGTAAAAAACTTCCTCTCGGTTAGTCAGCGCTACATTGAGGCGCGGCGTCTAGCGCAGGGGGTGAGTTTAGATAACCTGAACCCATCAGCGATCGAACGTCTCAGCGCCAGTATCCAGGCTGCCGTCCTTTGGCCGGTTCACCAACTAGCCGATAAATTGGTCTATCAAAAAGTCCGCGAGGCAACAGGGGGACAAATTAATCAAGTGATTAGTGGTGGGGGGTCTTTAGCAAGACACTTGGACAATTTCTTTGAAATTATTGGTGTTGAAGTTTTGGTGGGTTACGGTTTGACAGAAACCTCTCCGGTTACTAATGTAAGGCGTCCTTATCATAACGTGCGCTATTCATCAGGCATACCGATGCTGGAAACCGAAATCCGGATTGTAGACCCCGAAACCCGAAAGCCCCTACCAACTGGTCAAAAAGGACTCGTCCTCATCCGGGGGCCTCAGGTGATGCAAGGTTACTACAAAAACCCAGAGGCAACCGCTAAAGCGATCGATTCAGAAGGTTGGTTTGATAGCGGTGATTTGGGCTGGGTGACGCCTCAGAATGACTTGGTGCTGACAGGACGGGCAAAGGATACCATTGTGCTCACCAATGGAGAGAATATCGAGCCACAGCCGATTGAAGATGCTTGTCTGCGGAGTCCTTATATTGACCAGATTATGCTGGTGGGGCAAGATCAGCGATCGCTTGGTGCTTTAATTGTTCCTAATCTCGAAACTCTCCAACAGTGGGCAGATTCTCAAAATCTAAGCCTGTCTCTACCACAGTCTGATACTTCGGCTAGTGGGGAACACAAAGCAGTTGGCCTTGATAGTAAAGAGGTTCAGAATCTATTCCGTAGTGAATTGAACCGGGAAGTCCAAAATCGCCCTGGATATCGCCCTGATGACCGGATTGGGACATTCCGGCTGATTCTAGAACCGTTTTCCCAGGAAAATGGCATGATGACTCAAACGTTGAAAATTCGCCGTCCCGTTGTCACGGAACGCTATCGCGATATTATAAACGGGATGTTTCCTTGATTCAGGTGAAAAGTTAGAGGGTGGGAAGGAAAGCGGTACATCGCCTAAGCCTTCAAGCAGAGCCTTTTGGTTATTCTCTGAAGTACGAACCTTCAAACCTATAAACCTTGAGATCTACCTATCCAACACATATGGACGAATCTAAATCGAATCTACTCCTGAAGCGACCGGTCAATATCAAAGCCATCGTGACCCCTCGATGGAAGGAGGAGGTTCAGCAACAACTTCAGGCGCAGATTAACCAAATTGACTCTCAATTGCAACAGCTAGATATGCAAGGCCAGCGTGCGATCGCAGAACTGCAAAAGCAAAATCTCCAACCTCCCGGCCCTCAGGTATTGCAACAAATTGAAAGTATTCAAATTCAGGTCAATCAAAAGAAAAGTGAACTCTTAGAGCAGAAAAATCAGCAGTTACAGCAACTGCAACAAGTCCAGATGCTAGAACTTGACCAAGAAGTGAGTCAAGGTCAGATGGAAAGCTATTTCCGCGTCGAACTGGGGGATAACTTGGTGCGAAAAATGAACGTAGAAATTCTGCTGCGTGATGGAATTGTGGAAGAAATTCGCGGCGACATCTAGTACAGCATCAAGGTAGATGTGAGAGATAAATATTAAGGCACTTTCCCCTTATTTTGTCTCCCTCGTCCTCTTTGTCCCCCTTGTCCCCCTTGTCCCCCTTGTCCTCTTACAGCTACTAAACGGCGTCAGTAGCGTCTAAGAACGTCCTTCACGCCGTTAATTTTTCAGGGTGCTCTACGAGCAAAGCTCTGCTGACCAATCTTGATGGCCACGTCCTGGTTGACATGTAACCTGAGAACCAGCCCACACCATCTTCCACTGCTTGCTAGTTGAGGATGGTTTTGATCTGGTTCTAAATTCAGTGCGATATCTGATTCCACGAATCGAATCATCAGCAACACCGATTTGGGTGATGATAACGACAGCCTGATTGGGTTGAGGATAATATACCTTTACATCTCGCGAACCTCCCTCTGATTCAGTTTTGCCGAATACTGAAAGTGCGATCGCTTTTGGGTCATTACCGATTAAAGCATCGGCTGATGCAATTTTTTCTAGTGCGATCGCTTTGTAATTTTCTCGTTCAGACTGGGCACTAACAGCCATATACTGGCTGGTTATTTTTCCAGTTTCTTGGCTTAGTGCGGGGTCAGCTTGACCACCAATCATTATGCTTGAACTCAAAAATCCTAATCCTACCAGCATTAAGCTAGAACCCAAAAGCTTGGCAAAAAGACCCATCAACTTTTGAGTATCCTTTGTCGATTTGCTCTCAATTGCAGGAGAGTTAGTAGAAAATTGAAACACAAACGTTACCTGATTTTCCTTGCCAAGGCCTATCCGATCTCCCAATTGAAGAGGGTAGGGAGTGAAGGATTTGATTAAAGTGCGGTTCAAATAGGTTCCATTCGCACTTCCTATATCTTCGATAAAATAATTACTTCCCTCTACAAGAATATTGGCGTGATTTCTTGACACAACATTAGTCTTGGGTAATTTTGAAACATCAATATCTGGTGGAATATGATTATTAGGTTTGCCAATGTGAATTACACAAAGGTTTTTGGGCAGTTCAATATAAGTTTTGGTTTGAACATGAAAAAGCTTCGGTAATACTTTGGTTGTTAGTCTTGTACTTTGCATGACACCGACAGGCTGACTCTGCTCAAACCAAGCTAACAGCAAAACGTGAATTTTTTGTGAATAAAAATTTTTCCTCATCCCTGCTAATCAAGGGCTGAGATGAGTTGTTGGTTATTTGTTATTAGTTGTTGGTATCTTGTAACAGCAACCAACAACTAATTAGTATCTTTTAACAAAAAACAAACAACCAACAACAAACAACCAACAACTAATTGATTAACTTGCTTGTGCTTGCAGAGAAGGACTAGCTTGACCTAATTTAGCCAGTAAATTTGCCCAGTGTACTCCTTCCAGATTCGGCAAAACCACATGAGCGGCACCAACGCGATCGGCAGGACCCAAGCCCACTGCCCACATCCCAGCGGCTAAGGCTGCTTCCACACCCGAAGTGGCATCTTCCACCACTACACAATTCTCTGGTTCAAGACCTAGTTGAGCCGCTGCGTGTAGGAACAAGTCTGGTGCTGGCTTGGAGCGTGCTACACTGTAGCCGTCTGAAATGCTATCTACCCGGTCGGCAATACCCAACATCTGGATCACTTCCCGAGCATTTTTGCTAGCTGATCCAAGCGCCACTTTAATACCCGCTGAACGCAGTTCATCGAGCAATTCAATCGCTCCAGGCAGCAAGTCAGCCGGACTAATGTCCTTGATGGATTCTAGATAATAGCGGTTCTTGCGCTCCATCATTTCTTCGAGTTGCTCTTCCGTCCTCGATTGACCATCTAGCATATGTAGCAGCGAATCCCGACGTGACAAACCTCGCATTGCTTCGTTAGCTTGTCGATCAAAGGGAATACCTTCTTCGTCTGCTAGCTTCTGCCAACCCCGGTAGTGGTATTCAGCTGTCTCAGTCAGTACACCATCTAAGTCAAAAATTACACCTTGAATGTCTGGTAAGTTACTAGGAGCTTTACCGACTTTCCCATACTCGTTTTCTTCCATTTTTCCTGACTCCTTTTCTACTTCTTGTGAGTGCAGATCGAACTCGTACCACTGACCACGCCATTGCAGCTTAAATTTAACCCGTGTCCAGCCTTTAGGTAGATGTGGATTAGCTTGAGGATGGCTATCGTTAATCCGGATACCAGCGAAACCAAAGACGATCGCCTGCCACACTCCACCCGCAGAAGCCGCATGAATCCCCTCTTTTGCGTTACGCCGCGTGTCCTCTAGATCTACTAATGCGGCTTGCATAAAGCGTTCATAGGCTTCTTCCGGTTGATTTAGGTAAGAGGCCAAAGCCGCATGGATGGCTGGTCCTAAAGACGAGCCATAGGTAATGTCGGTGCGCGGAGCGTAGTAGTCCCAGTTCTTTTGCAGCGTTTTGATGTCTGAGTAGAATCCAGGAGTTTCACGCAGTAGATAGAGAAGCATCAACACATCTGGCTGCTTGAGTACTTGTCGCTTACTCGCTCCCTCAATGCCCAGGATAGCCTGCATGGAGCGGGTTCTCGGCTCGTAATCAGCGAGGTTGATATCTTCGAGTTTGAAAAATCCTTCGGATTGCTCGATGATACCTGTTTCTGGATCGTAGGGAATCCAGATATTGCCGATAATGTCACGCCAGCGAGCTTGTCGCTCTAAGCTAATGTGGAGTTTTTCCTCCAGTGTGGCAGCTTGGTTGGGATATTGGTTCTGGAGCCACTCTAGAACAGCCAGTGCCCTTTCTAGGTGCCATTGCACCATCCGGTTGGTGAAGGCGTTGTTGCTCACATGTTCGTGATATTCATCTGTGCCAATCACCTCGCGGATTTCATAATGTTCCTGCTTGGCATTCCACTCAACTCGGCTGCCCCAGTATACGGCAGTATCCAAGACGAGTTCGGCACCATAATCACGCATCCAGTTGTCGTCGCCTGTCGCTTGCCAGTACTGCCAAACAGCATAAGCAACGTCGGTGTTGATGTGAAGTTCGCGATCGCCACACCAAATTCTCACCAATTCACCATCGCCATCGGCGGGTGGCACCCAACGAGGAGTTACCTCATCTCCTGTACTCGCGCTTTCCCAAGCAAATACTGCTCCCTTATAACCCGACTCTCTCGCCTTACGCCGTGCCCCGTTGAGAGTATGGTAGCGGTAGGTCAACAAATTACGTGCCACTTCGGGTTGAGTGAAAATCAGGAAGGGAAGAGCAAAGATTTCAGTATCCCAAAAGACATGACCGCGATAGGCAAAACCGGATAAAGTTTTAGCCGGAATACTAACTGTATCGTCGTGACGCGGCGCAGCGATGAGTACCTGGAACAGGTTATAACGAATCGCAAATTGAGCTTGAATGTCGCCTTCGATCACCACGTCGCTTAAGCGCCACACCTCTTCCCAAGCGGCTTCCTGCGCTGATAACAGAGTCGTATAATCAGGCTGCTGTCTGAGCTTGTCTTGAGCGGCTTGAGCTGGAACCTTCTCCTCCCGTGAGGTAAAGATGGTGACTACTTTATCCAGCGTCACTGTCTTTCCCGACTCAACCGAGAATGTTGCAGACAAACTAGGGAAGCCCTGACACCCAGTCACGCGCACGGAAGCCTCTGCATCCGATACCGTTAGCCGACTTGCCACGCCCAGTTCGATGCCAGAGTTTCGGGTGCGAAGCTGCATCCATACCGCGCGATCGCCCTCGTCTGTGGTTAGATCACCTTGGTTGCTCCATTCCCAGTGCATAACGCCTTGGTTATCTGGATAGCCGTTGATGCTCGATTGAATCTCCACAGTTCCCTCGAAATCCAAGGGAGTTACTTGACAGCGAAGCCCCAACACATGCTGATCAGCGAGGCTGGCAAAGCGCTCGAAGTGGATATCTACTGTACAACCCGAGCCACTGCGCCAGCGAACGTTTCGCAGCACTAGACCCCGACGTAGGTCAAATTTACGCTTATAGCTGAGAATTTCGCCCTGATCGAGGCGGAAGCGATCGCCATTAATCACCACCACCAGTGGCAGCCAGTCAGGGCAGTTGGCCAGTTCGGTGTGTACCACCGGCACATCATCATAGACGCCGTGGATCAAGGTGGCACTCATCGCCCCCGGATAACCTTCCTCAAAGCTACCCCGCGTCCCCAAGTAGCCGTTGCCTATGGTAAAAACAGTCTCTTTGTGATGCAAGTTGGTCGGGTCAAACTGGGTTTCACTCACAGTCCAGTCAGTGTATCGCAAGTAGCTGTTTTGTCCTTTGTCCTTCATCTTTCGTCTCTTGTGGGTTGTTGACTACAAATTTGCTAATGGGTTGACCACTAACCACTCAACCAGCTGCCATCAGTAGACCTTTGGAGTTGCTGGACGTACTCTACGGGCAGATAGAAGAAAATGCCCCTACCGCTGCATGTGTTGCTGTAACAATTGTTCGGCTCTGGGTTTGAAGCTTAAATAAAATAAAGCTTCCAAATAGCGCAGTAGTGCTTCCTTGTTGTCAGAAGCAGCATAGTTCCAGAAGCTGTAAATTTTAGCTAAGCCGAGCAATTGTTTGGTGTGACTTTTCCAATTGTATTTATCACGGACTCGTTTGATTGACGCTTGAGAAATTTGGTTCCAGTAGTTAGCATCTTGGTCACATCTAGAAATAAATTGGAGAATTCTTTCAGCCGTTTCCTCCAAGTTAGTTGGGTTAATGTGAAACCCGTTGTCTCCCTCCTGAATAATTTCTAACGGTCCCCCAAATTTAGTCGCTAAGGTCGGCAAACCAGAAATCATTGCTTCTAAAAGCATCAAACCAAATGCTTCAAAGCGAGAGGGTTGGACAAAAAGCCCACCACAATCAGCTATCACTCGGTAAACTTCTCCGATGTCAGACGTGGTTAGATGTAAGCCTATCCAGCGAATTTTACCGTGGAGATTGTATTGCTCAATCAGCTGTTCGAGCCTTTCTATTTCACCTTTTTCTTCAGGGTCTTGAGCCTCCTCAGCACGCACCTTCCCAGTCAGTAGGATTAGATTGCAACACTCCTGTAACCGTTCACTTTTCCCAAAAGATTCCGCTAAACCTGTGAGGTTTTTGCTGGGGTAGAGAGGAGCGATTGCTAAAATTGGGCGCTTGCTCTGGTCGTCGAGGTGACCAACAATCTGGGGGTCTTCTTGAGTAAACAGTAACTCTTTAATCCGCCTAGATTCACTTCGTATTCGAGTTGAGGTTTCGGTGTAGGGGAAGAAAACGCTTTCATTCACCCCAGGTGGCACCACGTTGAATTTGGGACTGAACAGATCGATGCCATCGACAACATGATATAAATCGGGCATCGTGAAGTGTTTGTAAGATTCATATTGACCTAACTGTTCAGGTGTCCCCACAATTTCTTGGTAGGTGCTGGTGATGATGAAATCTGCTGAATTCATCCCAATCAAGTCAGCTGTAAATTGCAGGGAAAAATGGTATTGCTCCTCTAGGTCTTTCCAGTAGAGATTACTGAATAGATATCTGGGTTTTTCCAGGACGTGAGCAATACTGCACTGAGTTACCTTCAAGCGTTTTGCTAACAGGAAGGCTACTAAGTTGCCATCAGAATAGTTGCCAATAATTAAATTAGGACGCCCCTGAAATTCTGCTAATAGCTCGGTTTCAGCCTTGAGAGCAAAGCTTTCTAGGTAAGGCCAAATCTCAAATCGCGATATCCAGTGATGGGTAACTTTGGGATTAAATTCGGGAAAGGGAACCCGTAAAATCCAGGCATTTTCAGTACCTTGGATTTTTTCCAAACGTTGCTGAGTTTTTTTCTCTTCATCGGGAATTAGGCGTGTCAGGATAATCACCTTAGGTTGGACACCTAACACATCTAGCCCAGCCAACTTAATATCTTCTTGTAGCTGCTTTTCTAAACTACGAGCTTGATCGAGGACGTAAACCACTTGGCCTGCGGTTTGAGGACGCCCCAAGAGGTTATCTTGAGAGATGCGATCGTGGAGGGAAACCAGGACGATCCGAAAGATCAGGGGAATGTGAGCAATGAAAATTTCTAGTACCGCATGATCGGGTGAATCAATGAGGCGATCGAGCAATTCTAGCGATTCTCGCACTCGACCAGCCCTGTTTCCCCATCCGGGTTCAAAACCCAAACTTTGTAGCTCAAAGCGAAACTTTTCATAAGGCTCGTCTGCTGGGCGCTTACCGACAAAGTTTAAAGCCAGTTTGACTTGTTTAGACAACTGAGTGGTTGAGTTAATCCGCTCATTAATCAGTAGCGGTGTTCCTCTGTACTGTGAGTTGTGCAATATGTCAAGAAAAGCCTCCAGCCACGATTGAGGCTGCCCGTTCCCTTTGTCCCGTTTGCTATCAGCAAATAGCTGACTTGATAAGTAACGGTGGAGAAACTCTATCCCTTTGCCAATGTTTCTGGGGTCGCGAATTGTTGGGAGAGAGTCATAAAAGGGATGAAAATCAATTTCTAGTACACCACCTGAGTAGGGAGAATGGGGCGATCGCTCTGTGTCAGCAAAGACATGACGATCTTGTAAGTCTAGCAACGCCTGCACGGGCATCGACTCAACATGGGTAAGATCTCCTGTCAGACGACAGATTTCTTGAGAAGCAATTTTAGGACGAACAATGAACCAGATGCTTTCCTCTTCCAGAATAATTTCATGGGTATAGCGAACCAGCTCCCCTAGAGCTGAAGAGTGGTAAAAGTAGGCTGGCTTTTGATAGTTGTTGCAGTAGTCATCAAAAGCTTGTAAAATCTGATTCCTTAGGAAGTACCGCCCTTGGTCAGCGCGTAACTGGTCTAGTAACTGACGCAGATCGGCTTTCTCATCACCGTCAAGAACGATTCGTAACAGTTCACTCATGGCTCCTTCCTGTTGCATTTGCGTAATGGATGAGAGCAATTTTCAACATAGTCCCAGCAAATCCGCCGATTGCTAGGCGATAAACTCCCGCAGATGGATGAATCACGGGAATTGCAGGTAGTAGGGAAGCAGGAATTCCCGCTACCGATTAACCACTACCCATTATCGAGGGTATGGTGCTTCCTTCCGGATAAATCGAGGGGATGCCACGTTACCAAACCGTATAGCATTAGCAGGTTAGCTCTCTACTCTTTCTAGAGATGGCTATGCTCACGGAGAGGTTCCCTTGGAGCTAGCGATAAGAACGCTGTGAAGCGTTGATTCCGCTTTATCTGACTACGTAGGTACGGGAATAGGTTGGCGTAAGCGTTATTGCTCTCACGCCAAGGGGTGTAAGTGTCTAACTTCAATTAGCAGGAGCAACAAGAGACAAGACATACGGACTGAGAAACTCAGCCTTACCTGCTGAACTTGTTAATTACCCCTTTGCCTTGGAAGTTGTTTGAGCTAAGCCCGTCTTCCCTCAGGCAGTCGAAGCGCATTTGCAACATAGCGTGATATTGCATCCAATGCACCCGCTCGAAATAATTCTATGGTACCGAAGTTGTCCTTTGCTGATTCTTTGGATAGTCTTCAAATTTGCTCGCGAGAGCAGGAGGGATGAGGGATTAGGGATTAGAGATGAGGGATGATAGCGTAGCGGTAGCGACGTTAGGAGCGTCGGGATGAGGGATGATAGCGTAGCGGTAGCGACGTTAGGAGCGTCGGGATGAGGGATTAGGGACTTTAGTCTGGGATGAAAAACTTTGAGTACAAGCCCCTATATTTAATTAGGTTGAACAAAAGAAATTTTCAATATTTCAAGCACTATTATCTGTGAGACCATCCATCCTTCATCCTTCCCAGTGGTGGGAGAGACATGCATTGTTCACTAATACTCCTCTAATCTAAGGTTGAAATGTGAATAATTTGTGAAATAAACTTTTGTAGGATAACAAAACTCCCCCGTTAGTCCACAACTAGAACGGGGGAGGGTATCAACTTATGGAGAGGCTAGAGCTTGTTTTCCCAGAATTGGCTTAAATTGTAAGTTCTGCCTTTGGAAAGAAACTCAATATTTCTCATGGATTTGTTGGGTTGCGCTACGCTTAACCCAACCTACTAGCACGCCAAGCTTAAAATGTTGGGTAGAAAAAATCTGAAAAAGCTTAGAATTT
>DALYIW010000284.1:0-11211 GCA_031970155.1 Coleofasciculaceae cyanobacterium CTOTU46601
CACATATAGTAGGGGTGAACGGCCGTTCACCCCTACAAATGGCGGTTCGTCATGAAAAATTTGCGTAAGTCCTAAACTTTCAAACCTGAAAATTTCTCTTCCTCCCGACTCCCGACTCCCGACTCCCGACTCCCTATTTTCTAAGTTAAGCATCGTCAGATTAAGAGCGACTACCCATGTCAAATTGTCCCCGCTGCCATCAATCCGTCAATAACACGGCGGTCATTTGTCCCCATTGCAAAATGGTTCTCAAAGCTTATGGTCATCCAGGTATCACCTTACATCGGGCGACGGGAAACACGCCTTTGTGTGAAAGCTGTACCTATCACGCTGATGATACTTGTACTTTTCCCCAACGTCCCCATGCCGAGGAATGTACCCTCTACGATGACATTTCTAAGCCTAAGTTAGAGAATCAGCAGCTTTATACTCCCCGTCACAGCTTACTCACAACAGCAAGGCTTTGGTGTCAACGAAACCCAACTTTGCTTGGTCTACTGGGATTGTTAGCGGTGAGTTTTATACTTACCCTCATCGCGACATCTAAGTAATATCAAGTCCTTTGGTTTCGCTCATACATAATGGGTAATAATTCAAAAGTTTTGAGTACGAGAGAAGTGAGTTGTGAAAATTCTATATTTTTCAATTCCCGACTGTATGCCGCCGCCAGGAGTTATTCGTTAGCAAGTATTTTTTAACAAACAACAAACAACAAACAACAAACAACAGTTAAGACGCACTAGCAGCAACGGAGCTGGTTTCTGTTGTCGATAAGGTGCTTTCTGGCAGCAACATCTCACTTGAGGTCTTGTTTTCCTTAAACACATCTAAGTCAAACCAGAAAGTTGTACCTACTCCAACTTCGCTGACCAAGTGAACTCGACTATGATGTTTCTCAATAATGTTTCTGACAATTGAAAGACCCAAGCCAGTTCCTTCTAGAGTATGAACTCGGTTTTCTACACGGAAAAACCGCTCAAAAATTGCCTCTTGGTCTTCTGGATCAATCCCAATTCCCGTATCAGAAACTTCAACTCGCACTTGAGCTGTCTCGCTGTGATGATTGAGACTTTGTTCTAGTTGATAAGCGCGAATCGTCACTCGTCCACCGGATGCCGTGAATTTCAGCGCGTTGCCGACCAAGTTGGCAAAAACTTGGAGCAAAAGATCGTAGTGACCTAAAACAGGTTGCAAGTTGGGTTCAATCTCCTGAACCAATTCAATACCTTTGTCACGAGCGTTGAGCTGATAGGTACGCAGGGTCTGCTCTACGGGTTGAGCAATATCTACAGGCTCAAAGTGATAAATTCGACACGACTCCAGTTTTGTTAAATCTAAAACGTCGTTGACTAGACGTGTTAAACGGTCAGTTTCACGATTGGCGGTTTCGAGAAACTCTCGACGCTCAGCTTCAGAGAGGTCTTCACCGTACTCGTGCAGGGTTTCGATAAATGACTTGATGTTGAATAGAGGTGTTCTGAGTTCATGAGAAACGTTGCTAATAAAATAGCTTTTCGCCTCGTTCAGTTCTACCTCGCGGGTTATATCTTGCACTGTCATCGCAATGCCTTTGATGCTCTCGCGATACTGGTCAAGAACTCTTGTCAGAAGAATGCGGACAGTTCGAGGGGTCGGTTCAGTGAGAGTTATTCGGAACTCTTCGCCTTCACGTTCTCGTTCTGTAGATCCCTCTCTCGCCGCAATTTGATATAAGGGTCTCGTGAGTTCTATGGTTATCGACGACGGCAGATGATGCAGAACATTTTGTCCGATAATGTCACTGCCCTCCCAGCCGAAAATTCGCCGTGCTGTCGGATTGACCAACATCACTTGTAAATTGGTATCAATTAGTACAGCGCCATCGGCAATTGTAGACACTAAAGTTTCTAGCTTGGCTTTTTCGGCGGTTAGCTCCTCAATATTTTGTTCTTCATAGCGCTCTAATCGCTCTGCCATGTCGTTGAAGCTGGAAATGAGTTCGCCTAGTTCTCCTCCTAATGGCAGGTCAATTCGCTGCTTAAAATTACCAGCAGCTATGCTTTTGACACCCCTGAGGAGTTCCTTAATTGGCCTAGTGATGTTCAGGGCATTAAACACTCCGCCCAAAATCACCATGACCCAGATCGAGATAAAAACAGCGATCGTCACGTCCCGCGTCAAATTTGAGGAGGCAACGACTGTAGGATTTGGGTTAATGCCAACCGCTAAAACGCCCAGGTACTTGTTGTTATGCATCAAGGGAACAAAGACATCCGTCACTTCCCCATCAGGCGTTAGGTGCTGGCGCACCATTGGCAACTCAGAGTTTTTGGCGTAGTTGTCTGGTAGCTCGATTCGACGTTGAATCGTCAGCGAATTCTTGACTTCTGATTCAGAGAAAGGAATGCCAAAGAAGATTTCGCCATCCTCGTCAGCGTAAATCATGTAACGAACGCTGGAGGTGCTGTTATAGAAGCGGTGAGAAAAGCGAGCGACCTCTGCTAAATTATTTTCCGCAATTTGAGGTGCAACATTGGTGGCTAGCAATAGACCCAGATCGCGACCGAAGCGAGTGTCGTTGAGTCTAGCATCCTGTTGAATGGTGTTGACTGCCCAGAAGGTTAAGCCACTCATGATCAAGGAGACGGCTAGGGTGGCAGCCGCCATCAGCCGGGTTTGTAGTGTAAACTCGGACCACCAATGTGCAATAACTTCTCGAATGGTTTTTAACAAGGCCAGCAAAGTTGGTTTACCACTAATAACAGGAAAACTACAACACTCCTCTAAAAGATATACGATTTATCCCCTACCTCTTTAACTGGGTAAGGGGTCAGTTTGAGAGACACGATGACCGATATCTTTACGGTAGTATATACCTTCAAACTGGATGCGATCGCATCCTGCATAAGCATTAGCGATCGCCTTCTCTAGTGTCTCACCAATTCCCGTCACACCCAGTACGCGGCCTCCATCTGTCACTAGCTGCTGCTGCTTGAACTGAGTCCCTGCTTGAAAAACCGTAACTCCTAGTGATTCAGCTTCTTTAATACCTGCGATCGCATAACCTTTCTGGTATGTCCCTGGATACCCTTGAGCCGCCGCGACAACACAAACAGCTCCCCCTGGTTTCCAGGCGATGGGTGGAAATTCGGCTAATCGCTGCTGAGTACAAGCCAGCAGCAAATCTTCTAGAGGAGTCTCTAGCAAAGGCAAAATAGCTTGAGTTTCTGGATCGCCAAAGCGGCAATTAAATTCCAGAACCGTAGGTTCACCTTGGGGAGTAATCATCAAGCCTGCGTAGAGAACGCCCCGATAATCGATACCTCTATGCCGTAAGGCATCAACAGTAGGTTGGAGGATTTCTTTCTCAATTCGTTCCATCAAAGCAGGCGTAACCAACGGTGCTGGAGCATAAGCCCCCATCCCACCCGTATTTTCCCCTGTATCTCCCTCACCAATCCGCTTATGATCCTGAGCAGGTAGCAAAGGTCTAACACTCACGCCATCTGTCAAAGCCAAAATAGAAACTTCTTGACCCGTTACACACTCTTCAATAACTACGGTACTAAACCCCTCCTTAAAAAGTGACTCAACAGCGGCTTGCGCCTCTTCAACTGTGGCAGCCACCGTAACCCCCTTACCTGCTGCCAAGCCATCAGCCTTTACCACAATCGGTGCCCCTTGAGTCGCCACATAGGCACAGGCAGCGTCAACTCCCGTAAAAACAGCAAAGCTTGGCGTTGGAATACCAGCCGACTGCATTAAAGTCTTAGCCCAGTACTTACTCGCCTCAATTTGTGCTCCTTCCTTAGTTGGACCGAAAACCATCAAGTTTGGGTGTTCGTGCTGGAGGTAGTCTGTAATTCCCAAAGATAGGGGAAGTTCTGGCCCAACAACCACTAAAGAGATATTTTGAACCAGAATAAACCGGGAAATTCCCTCAAAATCATCAACTCGTAAGGGAGCATTCTGGCAACGCTCCATAGTCGCTGTGCCACCATTACCAGGAACGCATATCACCTGCCGAATACGCTGCGATTGCAGCAGTTTCCAAGCAAGAGCGTGCTCGCGTCCCCCATTGCCCACCACCAAAACCTTCACGTTAGCCTTGCGCTCCAGAAGAATAGAACTTTAAAGATCAACACTGCCAAAGGCGGCTAATTAAGTCAGCCTTTTGGGGCAGGGTAGCAGCAGTATGCCGCCGTCTAGTCTTATTGACCAATGGACTATACAGAACTCGTAACTCCAAATCTTAAAGCTTTCGAGTTGAGCAAATGTTTTACATTATGCCATGCACTTCCCAAACGACTGAAACAGTTTGCACGACAAATGTAATCCTTAAGCGTTAACTACTTTTTCCTGCTGATAACGCTCTTTAAACTGACGCTGTTGTATTTTGTGATCCACAATCGGGTCAGGATAATCAAGAGCGTAGCGCTCAGTCGGCAATAGGTTACCCGTCATCAGGAACTCTGTATCGACAGAGCGCAGTTCTGGTAGCCATTGTCGGATGTATTCGCCTTCTGGGTCGAATTTCTTGGCTTGACTAGCGGGGTTGAAAATCCGCAATGGCTTGGGATCCATCCCACTAGAAGCACTCCACTGCCAACCGCCGTTATTCGCCGAGAGGTCACCATCATACAGCTTTTGCATAAAGTATTTTTCTCCCCACTGCCAATTAATCAGCAAGTCTTTGGTCAGAAAACTAGCGACAATCATGCGGCAACGGTTATGCATCCACCCAACTTCATTAAGTTGACGCATTGCAGCATCAACGATGGGGTAGCCTGTTTTGCCTTCACACCAAGCTTGGAAAAGCTGCTCGTTATTGTCCCAAGGGAAGTTTTTGAACGCCTCTCGATAAGGACCTGTTGCTAATTCCGGGAAGTTATACATGGCGTGTTGGTAGAATTCCCGCCATGCAAGTTCCTGCTGCCATGTCCGAATGCTAGCTTGAGTTTCATCACTGCGACTGTTTTCTAAGGCAGCAAGAGTGGCACTCCAAACCGTGCGAATGCCGATCGCACCAAATTTTAAAGCCGCACTTAGCTCGGAAGTGCCGGGAACTGCAGGAAAGTTACGTTGTTCTTGATAGTTATCGATCGCACTTTGGCAAAATTCCTCTAATTTTTCGGTTGCTGCTGCTTCTCCAGGTGCCGTAACCAGTTCATTCTCCCAGACAAATCCCAAATCTTTTGCTGTAGGTAGCTTGACAATTCCAGCTTTTTGTGCAGCTTCCTGTTCTTTTTGAGTGAGTCCCTCAGCATTTTTGAGGGTTTCTACAGGAGAGGCTTTGGGTTTACTACTCCAGTTACGCCAGAAGGGGGTATAAACCGTGTAAGGCTGCTTAGAACCCGTGAAAATCTCTTCTGGTGAGTGCAGCAGTTGGTCCCAGTGGTGATGTACCTCGATGCCCTTTTCTTTCAGGGCTTCTGTGATGGAGCGATCGCGTTGTTGAGAGTAAGGCTCCACATCCCAATTCCAAAACACAGCCTTAGCATTGAGAGCTGCTGCCAGAGTTGGTATAGCTTGAATCGGATTAGCATGAACAATCAACAACTGGCTACCCGCTGCACCATAGCGCTCTTCTAGTGACTGCAAACTGCCAATCATGTAAGTCACTCGTGCTGGTGCCACGTCGTCTCGTTCCAGAATATTCGGATCGAGACAGAAAACTCCTACCACTTTTTGGCTTTTTTGTCGAGCGGCGGCAAGTCCAATATTGTCACAGATACGTAAATCACGGCGATGCCAGAACAGAATCAAATCAGACATTCAATCAATACTTGAGATAGGTGGCTCTTTCTGCCAGCTTAAAGGCTAGTGATTAAGAAAGGATGAGGGATGAAGGATGAGGGATGATAGCGCAGGGATGAAAGACGCAGTTTGTTTGTGCGACTATTTCTCTGGCTTGTCTCCTCCTGCCTCCTTCCCAGTGATGATGGTATGTATTATCGAGCCACTAAACCCATTAGTTTTCTGTCTAGAGCAGTAATATAATCCCTACCGTAGGAGTCATTCTCTAAACCTGTGATTAGATGCTCAGGAAGATCTTGTGTGATTTCATCGCTGCATGAAGCGGCGGCTAAGGCGATCGCAGCTACAGTATCCACATCCCCAGTAAAAGCGATACAATCCTTCAGAAGCTCACTAAGGGAATCATTTCGCATAACCGCAGTTATTGCTGCTCTAACACTCATCCAGCCTTTTGACCTTACTTCACCTTGCCACGGATTCGACCATTCACCGACTACATGCTCCTCAAGAAACTTCCCTAGTTCGCTTTTTGAGCCAAGTTTATAGATAAAGTAATGAGACATCAAAGCAGCAGCTCTAGCTGCGTTGATGCCATCCGGCGAGTTATGGGTAATAGCCGCCTGTATGGTTGCTGCCTCAAGTACTTTCTCAACAGTCGGGAAGACACCCATCGGCGCAGCACGCATTGCCGCCCCACTTTTGTCACTAGTCCAGGTAATTGATTCTATGAGTTCACGTCCATCCTGGACTCTTAACAAAAACTGGTAAAGCTTGCTGGAGTAGCCTTCTCTGGGATCTCTTTTAAAGGTTTCAACGAACCAACTAGCTAGAACCTCAGGGGTCCACGGTTCTTGAGCAATGATCGTTTCTGCGATCGCTATACTCATCTGAGTATCATCAGTGTAGCAACCCGGTTTCAGCTGATGACGGGGATGCTGCACGTAGCCACTCAAATCGTTGTAACGCTCAACCAGCTCCGGGCTAGCATATTCAAAGCCCGCCCCATAAGCATCCCCAATCGCCAACTCCAATAACATTTGATTGATTTAGGTTTTAATAGTTTTTCTCAGTTGTATCAAATCCTGTTGAGCTGACGTGCATTCAACTTTCATCATCTTCTCCCCCTGCTTCCCCTGCTTCCCCTGCTTCCCCTGCTTCCCTTATCTCCCTATCTACCTTCTGTCAGGAAGGGACGCGCCAAGACAAAGCTAGAAATGGATTTAGCATCGATTGGCTCACCAGCAAGAATAGCTTCCTCTAACTGCTCAGGAGTCATCAACACAGTTTCTATATCTTCGTCAGCATCTTTGCTAGGAGGTGCCTCTAGCTTTTCCAAATCCTGAGCCAGAAAGGCATAAATCAACTCATCAGAATAACCAGGTGCAACAGCAAATTCGCCTAATTTTTGCCATTGGTGGGCGCGGTATCCGGTTTCTTCCTCAATTTCTCGCTTGATTGTCTCTTGTGGATCTTCGTGATGTTCCACCGTGCCAGCAGGGAACTCCAAAAGACGCCCCTGAAGGGCAAAGCGATATTGTCGCACTAGCACCAGTTTGCCTTCTGGGGTTACGGGTACAGCCAGAGCACCGCCTGGGTGACGAATGCATTCCCACTCTCCTTCTGACTTGTTAGGTAGACGAAGAGAACTGACTTCAAAATTAAATTTGCGGCCTTGGTAAACCAGGCGTTGTTTTAACAGTTGAGGGGGTTCGCGACCTGACGCCATAAGGAGTTGAAATGTTAAAGGTTATAAAAGTAAAAAGCTGATCAGTAAAGTTTTACAATTTACGGACTCCAGAACAGTCTACCGTTTGTACAAGTTGTGCGATCGCTTTTTTGGAAACTGGTTCAATCCAGTCCGAGGCAATTTCTGTCAAAGGCACCAGAACAAATGCCCTTTCCCTCATACGGGGGTGGGGCACTTGCAGGTTGGGGCTGTCTAGAATTAAATCCCCATAGAGTAATAAATCTAGGTCAAGCGTTCTCGGTTCATTACGTTCTTGGCGGATGCGACCGAATTGGGCTTCAATTCTTAGTAAAGTTTCTAAAAGTTCCTGTGGCGTCAGTTCAACGTTGAGCAAGGCACAGCCGTTGAGATAATCCGGTTGCGGTGGCCCCACAGGTTCAGTTTGATACCAGCTAGAACGAGCTTCCAAGGTGATTCCTGGGGTTATGGCGAGGGTTTTTAGAGCATTTTCTAGAATGATGCGAGAGTCGCCAAGATTGCTGCCAAGAGCGATGGCGCTTCGCATCACGCTAATGCCCATTGAGCAAATTTCATAAAAGTCTTCCCGCCTGGAAACCCCATCCCAAAAGTGGGTGGGGAGGAAGGCGGGGCAGGGTGTAACGCCTTCCATAAACAACGTGGATGAAGTATAATCAGTGCATGACTCAAACGATATCTGTATCCTGCAAGCTCCAAGTCCCTGTAGAGTTGCGTCAAGAAATTGACCGCACTTTGCAGGGATTTGCGGATGCTTGTAATCAGATATTGCAGGTAGCCAAGCGCGAAAACTGCCGCAATGCCACCAAGTTGCATCACTTGACCTACTATACGGTTAGGCTGACAACTGGACTGAAAGCCAATCATGTTTGCCAAGCCATTCGTCGAGTGGTGGGCAACATGAAAGCCGTCAAGCAAGTACACAAGTTTCGTCCAAGCAGCATCTCTTTGGATGCTAGAGTCTTCACTTATAGAGAGTCCGACCAACACGTAGGCATTACGTTGATGTCTAAGAAGGTTTGGTTCCCTTTGTCCATTGGTAACTATCAGTTGGCACTGCTCAGAGGACAAACTCCTACCAGCGCTACATTGGTCAAACGACGGAGTGGAGACTATTACATTCAGATTGCGGTTGAACTTGACACCCCACCAACAGGCAAGACGCCCAAGGTAATTGGTGTCGATTTGGGAAGACGAGACATCGCAACAACTTCCACCAACAAGGCTTGGAATGGTAGCCAGTTGCAAGCTACTCGTGACCGCTACGACCGAGTTAGAGCATCGCTTCAATCCAAACGCACTCGTAGGGCAAGACGGCTCCTCAAGAGGCTCTCTGGGAGAGAAGCGAGGTTTCAGAAAAACATCAACCACAGCATCAGCCGACAACTGGTGAACGAAGCGTCTACAATAGGTGCGACGCTGGCGTTTGAAGACTTGACTGATATTCGTAAGTCTTTGAATGCTCAGCCCCGGAACAAAACTGAGCGGAGAAGAACGAACAATTGGGCGTTCTATCAACTTAGGGCGTTTGTCACCTATAAAGCTGTCTTGGCTGGAGTTCCCGTTGTCCTTATTCCACCTGCTTATACCTCTCAAACGTGCAGCCGATGCCATCACGTCACAGGAGAAAAAGGGAAGTCGTACCGCAACGGTAAAGTTTTTAAGTGCGGTTATTGCGGACTGGAAGCTGATGCGGATTGGAACGCAGCAAACAATATTGCTACTCTTGGGGTTGCCTTTGTAAACCAACCCGAAAGCTCGGTTATGAGTTGTGTGTTGGAGGGTCAACTTTCTCTCCTTTGCTCAACTTTTAATCAGGGCTAAAGCCCCGTCCCCTTGTGGGCGGGGTGTGTTTACCTAAAAATTCTCCGAACGTGAAAACAGCTTGTTGCCAGCCCCCGGTTATTAACCGGGGGTTAGTGGCATTTATTAGCTATCTGTTCCCAAAATTTGATTTTTAATGGTGTTAATTTCCTCAGTGAGTTCTTTGCGGTTGGCAGCAGTCAGTAAATAGCGGTATACAAACCAACCTGTGTAACCTAGACCAATTAACTCCAAGGTCGGCGCTACTAACGGAATGTCATTGATAGCATCCAGTAAAGCTAACGTCAGTCTAACCGTCACCAAAGCTAGCACAATCAGTCCAACAGTCCCCAAAGGTCCTTTGTTTTCTTGAAAGAAGCGGGTAACGTAAGTTGGTAAAGCTTGTAAAAATGTGGCTATTTGTTCCCCGTACTGCTGCCATTGACTGTTGGAGGATGCCGTTGTCGATGTTTTAGGCGTCAAGAGCTTAGTCTCTCCGTTGTTGATCTCCACTACTTCTGGTTGTTCAGCTTCAGCGGATGTATAGTTTGAAGAATCAGGTCCTACAGTTTCAGGATTCATAATCGATACTCGGTAATGTCAACTTAAAACTCTTAGCTGAGTAATATTCTTGCTAACAGCAGAACATTATCCCTTTTGTCAAATGCTTCTGTTACATTTGAGACATAATCAGCCCTCTCAGCAGAGTCTATAATCCTCAGTTTCAATGGGCTAGAGCAAAACTCAATACCTCTAAAGACCTAAATTCCTGGTTAGAGGGCTTTAGATTTAGAAGGCAGCTTAGTAGAAAATTGGAATATTATTGTCTACTCTGCCCTTGAGTTCTTGAACACATCGTTACGTGACAAAAAATCACAGCAATTAGTCGGTTTGATTTTATCCGGCAATGTTACCTCTAGCAATGCCTATTCTATGGAAGTCGAGAAAATCCTGGGTCTTTGGTTTGCTGCGCCTCGAACTTCTGCCTATTCTGTAGCGTTTAGCTTAGATAATCAGACGTTGGTCACTGGTGGTGCAGACAGGACGATTGTTGTATGGGATTTTCTCAGTGCTCGATCAAAATATCTCCTTCGAGGTCATTCTGACTGGATTTATTCTGTTGCTATTAGTCCCGATGGACAGACCATTGTCAGCGGCAGTTTAGATAAGACGATTAAAATATGGAACCCGAGTACTGGGAGAGAAATTCGTACTCTGGTGGGACATTTAGATACTGTCTGTTCGGTTGCTATTAGTCCTGACGGACAGACAATAGTCAGCGGTAGTAAAGATACCACCATTAAAGTGTGGGACTTAAAAACAGGACAGGAGCTTCGCACTGTTACTCCTAATGCAGATTGGGTCTATGCTGTTGCCATAACGCCGGATGGGCAGACAATAGTCAGTGGTTGCGCTGACGGTACCATTCATGTCGGGAACATGAGTAAGCTTACAGGCCATTCAGGCAGTGTAACGTCTGTTGCTATTACTCCCGATGGGCGAACTCTAGTTAGTGGCAGTATCGACGAAACGATTAAAGTTTGGAACCTAGGTACTAGTCAAGAAATTCGCACACTAAGCGCACATCTAAGCGGTGTGACTTCCGTTGCCGTCAGTCGAGATGGGCGGACACTGGTTAGTGGCGGTAATGACAAATTGGTTAAGGTGTGGGATTTGAAGACGGGCAAAAACATTCATACCTTTACTGGTCATCTAGAAGCGATTTTAGCAGTAGCGATTAGCCCGAATGGTCAGTTCGTAGTCAGTGGTTGCCGCAATGATGTAATTAAGGTTCGGGCGATGCCGTAGGGCAGATAGAGGGCAGGGGGAGGCAGGGGGAGCAGGGGAGGCAGGGGAAGCAGGGGGAGAACAAGCCCAAAACTGAAAGAAAGGTTATAAAAACGGATTGGGTATCAAAGTTTAATGGACAGGCCAGTGACAGTGGCAGG
>DALYIW010000285.1:0-11206 GCA_031970155.1 Coleofasciculaceae cyanobacterium CTOTU46601
AAAACTCTTAGGACTTACGCTTTCTTGACCTTTGAACCCCCATCTGTAGGGGCGTATAGCTATACGTCACTACAGATGGTGTCTGTGCGTTAAGTCATGACTCTACTAGGGTACTACCGTTACTGGTGTTCCCACACTAACCTGACTAAATAATTCCTCCACATCTTTGTTGTACATCCGGATACAACCGTGAGAGGCTTGTCTACCCACTGATTCAGGATTAGGGGTACCGTGAAAGCCAATCCAATCTTTACCATTTGTCCAAAATCCAATCCAGTAACGGCCTAGAGGATTTTCTGGATCGCCTCCTGGAATAGCCTTGCCTGTTATCGGGTTAATCCACTTGGGATTTTGAATCATCTGAGTTACTTCAAAATTACCAGTTGGCGTTTCCCATCCTTTACGACCTACTGCAATTGGATAACTTTTAACTGGCGTGTTTTCACGATACAAGGTGACTTGACGGCGACTGAGGCTAATCTTTAGGCGTATGGGTTGAGTAACTGAATCTGAGGAAGGATTAGTATTTACTATCGGTTGTTCATCTGCTAATAACACTTGAGGGTTAGAAAAGAAGGCAATTGTTAATAATAAGCTAACCCAAGTTGCTGAGTGTTTTAGCATCTTAAAAATCTACTTTTATGCAATAATTATAAGCAATAATATAACCTACTTTTATCCTCCAGTCAGCCTAGAGATACGGAGACCACATAATTCTCCAATGTGAGTTTTTTGCTAATCAATTTCACAAAAACTAGGCGTTCCTCCTAAAACTTTTTGGAGATAGAAGGAACGCCACCTGCTGACGCAGATTGTTTACTTTTAGTTGTTTGTTAAAAAAATGCTATTTATACAATAACAAACAACTTGCCTCTGGCATAAGCCCACATCAAGAGCTTGCGTGGGATAAGTTAATGAGGAAATTACCAGAGCGCTCGCACACCTTGATCCGTAGATTCGTTTACGCTAGGGGTGTTAGTAGTAGGTTGTTGTGGCTGCTCACTTGGGGTGGTTTCACTCCGAGGAGTTACTGGAGTTGCTGGGTAGGTTGTAGTGTTAGAGCGTTGTTCTATTGTGGTGGATTGACTTGTCGTAGTTTGCCGCTCTATCGTCCTGGAGCCACTATCAGTAGATTCAGTAGATTGCGAATCCATCGTGTTACTTCCACGATTAGAATTTACTCCAGTTTCTGAGGAGTTTGCACCAGTGGAAGATTGCCTGTCCATTGTGCTTGCTTCGCGATTAGAAGGCATTGGATTGACTCTATCCATTGCACAATACCACCCGCCACCAGTAGTAGCATTTCCTCGGTAACTTCCACACCCATTATTGGTAGATGTTTGTGCTAGGGCGGGAAAACCCAGAAACACACTAGCCGTAGCTACTCCTGCTATACTAAGGAGCTTTTTCAGGGAATTTTTGTTTTGCTTTGTACTCATTGATATCTCCTTATAAGCTGCTAATCAAAACTAGCATTATATTTTCGTTCATCCATGAGAGTGTTTACTTAAGATTCACTTATTTATAAGTTTTTTAATCCTAAGTGCCAATGCCCTTGTCTTAGTTCTTGTAGTCTCAAGCAAAAATGCAATTTTTAAAGTTTGCTATTCTAAGTTAACTTGATTACTTTTGCTGCTCGTCCGTCTAAAGATTCATCTAATGTTCAGTTTTTTTATACCTACAGACACAGAAGTTATCTAGGCAAGTATCCTGTTATACCACCTCATCGGTTGACTACTAATGTAAAAAAAAAGAAGCCCAATTATTGAAGAACAGGGCTTTTTGATGACACAAAGATTTTCTACTTACTGAAAAATAGCTGAAGAAGTAGTTGTAGTAAGCCCTACTGATCTGTACAGTAGGGATCTCCTTAAAAAACTATTGACCCGGTGCTTGCAACACTGGGCTTTTTTACGAGCGACTTATAAACAAATACCTCATCTTGGGTAGCAGCTGACTGAGGGCTGACTCCCTCCCCCTACTGTGTATTAGCACAGTAGGCGCTGCGAGGCTTATCACTACCAGGACTTACACAAATGTTTGTGTAAAAGTCTAAATGTAAGGGCTTTGGTATCGTGCCCCCACCAGATGTAGTTTCTGTGCGTAAGTCCTGACTACTTCAGCTCTCTCGCTTATAAGGTAGGCTGAGAAAACGCTTGACCTGATCCGAAGAAGCTATTCACAAATTATTCACACTCATTGATTAGGCTCTTGATTAAGTTAGAAACCTGTAGACCCTTCCCTCTCCATTCGATGGAGAGGGCTTTTTTATGGAATGATACAAAGAAGCGCAACTGTGGAACAGCTGCGCTTTTTTTGCTAAAGGGGTAACTGGCTACTTAAGTTGTACTTTTGTTTTGCTGTTCACCAAGGCACAGCCCTAAAGCATCTTAATAGAAATTTTCCTGATCGGCAGGGTCGCCATATGGGTCTTCACTGGCTGGGCGTACGTCGTCGAATTGTGCATAGTCCCCCATCTGGTCGGCGGGGTCTCCGTAGGGGTCTTCGCTAGCTGGGCGCACATCGCCGAATTGCCCGTAATCCCCCACCTGGTCGGCGGGGTCTCCGTAGGGGTCTTCGCTGGCTGGGCGTACATCACCATACTGCTGATAGCTAGGATCGCCGTAGGGGTCTTTGCTGGCTGGGTACGCCTGCTGGTCGTAGACTGCATCTTGCTCAGGTTCGTCACCCCCAGCGATCGCATCCTTCATCTTTCGCAGAAATCCGTCTACCATGGTGGCTCTCCTTATTTAACTTCTGGTCAAGCGGCAGTGTAGAGAGTACAGACTTATTCCACATCGCCATCTTGTTTTTATGGGTTGTTCGTCACTGGGCGTTAGCGCATGTAGCACTCCAGGGGCATCCCTTAAAGACGCTAATCTGCTACACCTCAATCGCCGCGATTACTGTGCCGGAACTGGAGCTAACTGACTCTGTGGCACCTCTCGCACCACATCCTGAAGGTCACGACCTGTAGGACTGTTGTTATAGCCCTGGAAGTCACGGTACCGTTGTGCTTCCGACTCCGGTATCTTAATTCCACCGGGTGGTGGCGTTACCCAGTGAGCGCGATTCTGAGCATCGCGGTAGTAAACGCGCCCATTCTTAGAAAGGTAGTACTTCCCTTGCGACCCCTGCTCTTGTTTATTTTTATGCTTGTTGTAGAGATAGTAAAGTGCCGCAGCTCCCGCCAAAATCGCCACTTTTTGTCCCGTTGACAATCCTTTCTTCTTGGCTTGAGGTTGGGTAGCAGGGGCTTGAGCGGTTTGTGAGCCAGCTCTTGTATCGTCAACCGGAGGCGGTGGAGCTGAACTTTGCTGACTGGAACAACCAGTAAAAAAAGGAACCCCTAGTAAAACTGAAAGCAGCAGCGCCATTGGGCGTGAGACTTTTCGAGGCTTTGGATAACTTGTATTCATCGTATCTATTCACCCTGCGTCACAGGATACGGTGTTATGACGGAAGTTACCAACCTGCGCTGTTGCAAAAACTAGGTTTCTATGCAGTTATTCTCCTTAGGGATTGGAAGAGCCTTCACAGATCAACTACAACAGCAAAGGTGCGGCATTTACATCTCCGTCTTATACTCCTGTAATTTGAAAATAATTCCATCGCGCTACAGATAGAAGTTGTCGCGGGTACTTCATTCCAGCGGAATATACAGCAAGGTAGATAGTTATTGGTTGTTTGTTGTTTGTTGTTTGTTGTTAGTTGTTGGTTAAAAAATACTCGCTCATCCTTAATAATGAGTAACTTTCCTCTTCTACAGCTACTCAGTGGGTTCCAGGCGTAAGCGCTGTAATTCTTGCTGTAAATACTTTCCCCATTCAGCTGCCAAGGGTATTTCTGTAAAGGGAACTTTGATTGAGGTAGCAGGTTCTTTTAAGAGAAATTCTAGTGCGATCGCACTTCGCGTACCGGCACCGATCGCATTTTGCGCCCCAGCTACGCTAATCTTACGCCCATTTTCCAGCAGTGTGTCTAAGTCAGCCGACTGCTGGCCTACTAGCAAGCGGAGCGATTGAACATCTTTGAGAGAGAAGGTTTCTAGATTCACTGGGCCTTGACGAGTGGGTTTTCCCCAGGTCAAGTCACTGCCTTTTTGACCCAACACCGCATAAATATCATATTTTGCTCGCTCAAACTCAGTTGCCCAACGGCGATAGGCTTCAATTTTTTGGAATTCGTTCCAACCTGACCAGGCAAGCCAAATAAATGCTGCTAGCAAAGGTAACCAGAGTAAACCACGTTCCATCTTTAACTTTGTATACAAAAAAACAACCGTTTTACTATATCTTGCAAAAACTTTTGCAAGAATTAAATCAGGTTGACGACAGCTCCAGCGAATGACTTTTCCCAACCTCTAAGTAGGACTACTTATTAAGTTAGGCACCCTCAGTGAAGGCTCACAACTTGCAAAATAAAAATCTTGCTTCCCCTACTCCCGACTCCCCACTCCCGACTCCCTATTTTCAAGACAGTCAACAATCAACAGTTAACGTGATAATCTTCTGTACTTAAGTCGGGTGCGGGAGCTTAAAGCTTAACTATTGTCGCCTGTTCTTAGGGGAAAAGGCACATCATGAAGACCTGTAAATAGCCTTAACTACTCGAACTCAGCAGGAGATGTATGAGTTATGGTAGAGGTTAAACTGGCGCGACAGCGGACGAGTTGCCATGAGAAAGTTTTTGATACTGTGTCTGTTTATAGTAGGGCTGGGTTTTGCCCTGTTTAATTTTAAAGGACTGGCAAATCAGGGGGAATTTCAGTCAATTGTGCTGGACTTTCGTGAAGATGTCCCAGCAACTGAGATGAATCAGGAATTGAAGGCGATCGCACAACAATACAACCTTAATCCTCGCCTCAATAGCGAATTTTCAGCGGCTGACCACATCTATATTGTAGAAGGCGACAAGCAATTACTAAATGCCCTGAAAAAGTCAAAACTCGCCAAAGAAACCGAATTTATCGAACCCAACTACATTTATAAAACTTCCGAGGTTCCCAACGACCCTCAATACAGTCAACAGTGGAATCTGCGGAGTATCAACGTGGAATCTGCCTGGGATGAAACTAAGGGTAGCGGTGTCACCGTCGCGGTGATTGACACTGGCATCAGCAAAGTTCCAGATTTGGAACAGACAAAATTTGTCAAAGGCTACGACTTCGTTAATGACCGGATCGAAGCGGATGATGACGCAGGCCACGGTACCCACGTTGCCGGGACGATCGCTCAATCCACCAACAATAATTATGGTGTAGCTGGGGTGGCTTACGAAGCCAACCTCATGCCCTTGAAGGTACTGGGTGCTAGTGGTGGTGGTACAGTTGCTGATATTGCTGAAGCAATTCGCTTTGCTGCTGACAATGATGCCGATGTGATTAATATGAGCTTAGGTGGCCCTGGTGAGAGTTCTCTGATGGAAGAGGCGATTAACTATGCCCACCAAAAAGGTGTGTTCATCGTCGCCGCAGCAGGTAACTCTAACGAAAATTCCGCCTCTTATCCCGCTCGCTATCCTCATGTTGTTGGCGTTTCTGCTCTCGATCCGGCTGGTAATAAAGCCCCTTACTCTAACTTTGGCGCTGGTGTAGATATCTCAGCCCCTGGAGGCAGTGAAATCGGTAAGATTTTGCAAGAGACGATTGACCCAGAAACGGGTTTACCCGTCTTTGAGAGCTATCAGGGTACTAGCATGGCATCCCCCCACGTTGCTGGTGTTGCAGCTTTAGTCAAGGCCTCTGGCATCAAAGAACCGGATGAAATACTCCAAGTCTTGAAACAATCGGTACGAACTGTCCAGGAAGACCCTCTCAATCATTTTGGTGCTGGTCATGTGGATGCGGCGGCAGCCGTTAAGCTTGCCCTGCGAGGACAAATTACCTTCCGTGACTTCTTCCGTTGGTTACGAGACAGTGGCTATCTCAATCCTCGGTTCTGGATTGATGGCGGGGTAGTTGCACTGATGCCCAAGATTTTGATGGTTCTGGGTTCCTACCTCTTGGCCTGGTTCTTGCGGAATTATTTTCCCTTTGGCTGGAGTTGGTCACTGGCGAGTGGACTGTTTGCTGGGAGTTCGGGATTGTTCTTCTTGCGCGGTTTTTATATTTTTGACCTTCCTCAGTGGCCGTTCCGAGTTCTAGGAAGTTCTATCCCTGAACTGGGTAACGCTGTTCAAGGTGGCGCGGCATTAAACCCATTATTTGCCAGTGTGTTAATTCCTTTAGCGTTGGTGCTGTTATTTTTGGGACACCCCCAATGGAAATGGGTGGCAATTGGGTCTGCCCTCGGTGTCGCTAGTTGTCTGGCGGTGAGTGCTGCACTCTCACCAGCAGTTTGGGGCTTAGGTTCTGGCCTTTTGGCTCGCGTGTTCTTGGGTGTCAATGCTCTACTATGCTATGGACTCGCCTATTTAGCCTCAAAAGGAGAAGAGCAAGCCGCATGAGCATTAAAGTCACAGGTGTTATCGAACGTAAAGGACTAGGACCCGGTACCTGGGCACTGGTGTCAGACTCAGGCAAAACCTATGAACTCAAGGATGCCCCAGCTGAGTTAAAGAAATCAGACCTGAAAGTCAAAGTCGAAGGTCAAGTACGAGACGATGTGATGACCTTTGCCATGATCGGACCCGTTCTGGAAGTCCAGTCCTTTGAAGTGCTTAAGTAGTGTTAACTCATCCCACGTCAAAAGCTGGCGTGGGAAGCGAGTGATGTTTATTGTTGGTTAGAGAGTCCAGCGAGTATGTTAGAACAAACAACCAACAATAAATAACCAACAACAAATAACCAAGTCAGCAGAGGGAGTGCCAGAATAAGGGTGTTAGGCGATAAGCTCATAGCAGTTTTGAGTTTGAGTTCAAGTACTCACAGATACTCCTTGCTGGCAAAAGAAATCCCCAGCTCAAACCGGTGAGCCAGGGAATGTCAATCAGGGTGCATCTACCATTCCACTCTTCCGAAGTTGGTTCTAGCCATCCGGAAGAATCCAGGAAAAGTTGCTCCTAGATCTGAACATTTGACCTTTGCTTGTCAGGGAATCAAATGAAGAACTTGGGAAACTTTCAGGCAATTGCATCTATCTATACGTAGATAGGAATATTGCATCCTCTAAAACTGTTCATAACTCAGCCAAAACCCTTGTATTTGATCAAAATTGACCAGGTAGCAGTGGCACAGGAATTTCACATCTCTGTGACTCCCCTAGGAGAAGACGAATATCTGGTGCGCCTCGAAGAAGTCGCGCCAGGAGTCCCGTTAGCAGAAGAGCAAGTCCGCTGGCCGGTCGAGGATTGGTTAGCTCAGGCGCGGCAGTTGATGAATGACCCCCTACTGGGTGTGTTGCAGGGTAATCCTGCTTTCATTGAAGATATATTTTTCTCGCCAGAATGGGAGGAACCTGTAAGTCAGTCCTCTCTGAACTTGGTGGCACTCGGTCAGCAACTTTACAATGCTCTGTTCCAAGGGAGCCTGCGAGATAGCTGGATCATGGCGCAGGCGATCGCCCAAAATCAAGGCAAGGTTTTGCGACTGCGCCTGGGACTCAAAGGCAACCGCTTACCCCGCCTGCCTTGGGAAGTGCTTCATGAAGGCGATCGCCCCCTAGCAACAGGAATCGAAGTAGCTTTCTCCCGCTACCAACTCGGTACAGAGCGAAAGCGCTTGGTGACTAAGCGTTCCTCTAGGACAAATGGTAGGTCTCCCCATGAATCAGACCAAACTCTAAGAATTCTGATGGTAATTGCTAGTCCCAGCGATCAGGAAACTTTGGAGTTATCACAAGAAGCTAATCATCTCAAAAATGAACTGAGTCGCCGTCCTTTAAGTAACTCACGGAGAATCGAGCTTGATATCCTAGAACAGCCAGGACGTGAACAGCTGACCCAAGCGCTGGAACAAGGTCAATATCAAGTTTTTCACTACGCGGGTCACAGTAACTTGGGAGAATCTGGCGGTGACCTCTACCTAGTCAGTAACAAAACTGGGCTAACTGAAACCTTAACGGGTGATGATTTGGCAGGATTGCTAGCCAATAATAACGTCCAAATGGCGGTATTTAATTCCTGTCGCGGTGCTTATACAGCTACGTCAAATGCTCTGGATAATCGAAAAGAGCGCAACCTCGCAGAAGCTTTAGTTAAGCGAGGAATTCCTGCTGTTTTGGCAATGGCAGAGCGGATTCCTGATGAAGTAGCGCTAACACTAACACGGCTGTTTTATCGCAACCTCAATCAAGACTATCCCATTGACCTGAGCCTCAGTCGAGCGCGGCAGGGGTTAATTTCTGCCTACGGGTCGAACCAATTGTATTGGGCTTTGCCTGTTCTCTATCTATATCGCGAATTCGATGGTTTCTTGAGTAATGGTGATGACACCACTGATCATCGAGACGAACTGTTTGACTTACCCGCTCCTCCTGAAAGGCTCCCACCTGCCAGGAATGTCGAAACGCCCTTCATCGCACCAGCAAGACCAACCTCCAACAATTTCTTAGACATGGAGGATGAGTTAGTTAATGGCTCAATGGCAGAATGGCTTGACGATGATGAGTCTCTAGCTGACTTTGCTGATGATGTTCACGGAGATGATCTAGACGCTGACGATATCCCGGCTTTTATTAACAATTTGCTGAGTCAGATTGATAGCGATCCTGCAAACGGTGTCTCAGGACGACCAGCCTCTGAGACCGAGCAACGACCGAGAGCGGCCTCAGATGCTCGTGAATCGATCTTGTCAGCTCCTTCTCTTAACGACCAGTCTTCTCCACAGCAGAATTCATCAGCAAAAAAAACGTCAGCTGGGACAACTCAAGCCTCTAATGCACAAAATGACAATTTTGTCAATTCATTGGAAGCAGATGGGCACAAGAAGCCAGGAGGATTAAAAATCTGGGGGCAAAGGTTACGACGTGTCCCCAGGCTGTGGATGTTAGGAGCAACCGGAGTATTGGCGATCGCTTTATTGGGCTTTTGGTTTTTCCAGAACCGCGCTCCACAACCGGGAAATCTGTTGCCAGAGTCAAGTATCCCAATTCCAGGTAATCCTAAGACCTCAAGTTCTCAGAATGTTGATTTGAAAAAAGCTGAAAACTCAAAGGTTACAGGATTTGCGATCGAACAACTCACCCAAGGAAATCTCGCTACAGGACAGAAGGCTGTAGAGGAATTACTAAATCGGCAGGCATTACCTGAGGCATCTGCTGCTCTTAAATCTGTGCCGCGAGCGCAAGAAGATAACCCGGCTATCTTATATTTAAAAGGCCGTCTGGCTTGGGAGTTTGCCCAAAAAGAAGACAATAAGGATTACAGTGCTACTGATGCCCGACGTTACTGGGAAACGGCACACAAAAAGCAACCCAAATCTTCTGTATACCTTAGTGCCTTGGGATTTGCCTACTACGCTGAAGGCAATTACGAGAGAGCCAACCAAGCTTGGTTAGACGCTTTGTATCTCAGCGAATCTGCAACAGTGAAGGCAAACGCCGCAGGCAACACTACCAAAAAAGAACTCCTGAATACCTATGCTGGCTTAGCCCTGGGGATGCGGCAATATGCTCAAAAGCAGCCAGCCGATAAGCGAGCAAGTTTGTTAAATAAGTCGCTCAAGCTACGTCAAAAAGTGATGAGTGACGATCCCGTTAACTTTCAACCTGATGCCCTGAGCAAAAATTGGCTTTGGTCACAGAAGACTATTCAAGATTGGCGATCGCTTTTAGCCGTGAAAAATTAACTAGTCGTCGAGACATTCCACGGAACGTCTAGACAACGTTTGTTGAGTTTCAGAACTTATATTATGTTCGCTTAAACGCTTACGATATGAGTAGGTTGGGTCAAGCTACGAGACCCAACATCTGACTAATCAACCGGACATGATATTCGCACAGATATGACAAACGGCTAGGTTGGGTCAAGCTGCGAGACCCAACATCTGACTAATCAACCGGACATGATATTCGCACAGATACGACAAACGGGTAGGAGCGTATAGATCCCCTACAGATGGTGCTTCAAAGGTCAAGGCTTTTGGAAGCCGAAATCTTGACCCGCCAGCGTTGCCGAAGGGTCAAGAAAGCGTAAGTTCTGAATTTCTCTCTTGTTTGGCTAAAGCAACGACTTACCGCGCATCAGCGAATTGAGAGAATGCTGTTTACGCAAATCCAGCAAATCAGCAAGACTCTCTTGACGACGACCATCTAGAGGATGGCTTTCCTCTGGTGGCAATACGGTTACGTAAGCCTGTTTTTCAGCAGTTGTTGCTACTCGGTTGTTCAGAGTTTGGGCAGTTGGTCTCGATCTAAATTGAGCCCCTGTTGGCCTTGGCAGTTCTACTCGACGGGAGCTAGTGTTCCCCGTTCCACGTAGAGGTTGCCGCAGCGTCTGACTAGGAATACGAGCTTCCCGAAATTGGGTATTGGGAATTGAGAATTGAGAAGAAGATACCCATTGTTGATGGTTCATTGCTACAGGATTCGGTTGGTGGTTGCCTCCGTCCCCTGTTCGCATTAGCGGACTCACTCCACGAGGGTTAGTGTTAACTGTCCGCTGTAGGGGTTGCTGTCGTGTCTGGATCGGTTCAAGAGTTTGCCCACCCTCTTTCTGATTGTGTGCCGCAACTGGCTGCGGTGGCTTGGGCAGGGGACGGCGTTTTTTAGCAGAGGGTCGTGTTTTTTTGCGAACCGTCACAATTGGTTTTGACCGTTTGGCAGAATCACGATGCTCTGTTGCGTGTTTTAAAGCTTGAGTAACTAATAACGAACCTCCTGCACAGGCTAAGGCAACTGTACCAAACACTACTAGAGGTAAACCTTTTTTAGCTTTAGATTGGGGCGTGGATTCTTGGATAGTTTCTAGGGTTGGCGTTGGACTAGACCCCTCATGGTCAATCGTGCCAGGGTTAAACAGACCAAGAGTTGCTACACTGCCAAGCAAAACCAGCGATACCCAAAGCCCACCTAAACAGGCAAGCGGATGACTACGGATCAGCTGCTGTAGAAATACTACGTTGTATTGTGGTTCAGGAGGATTGTTAGATGGGTTGAGCATCGACGCCTTTAACGGTCACAATAAAGATTAAAACGCGACTATTAGCGCTTTTACAGGGTGGAAGTCACCATGCTGACGGAATTTTAGCACGGCTACCCTGCCCCACCAATTTCTTAAGAAAAGAAAAGATTTAAGGAGGGATGAGGGATGAGGGATGAGGGATGAG
>DALYIW010000286.1:0-11105 GCA_031970155.1 Coleofasciculaceae cyanobacterium CTOTU46601
AAAATAGGGAGTAGTGAGTCGGGAGTCGGGAGGAGGAGAAGAGAAATTTTCATTCTTTCTTTGTGAGCTTCCGCTCATGGTGCCTAGCTTGAAAATAGGGAGTCGGGAGTCGGGAGTCGGAAAAAAGTAATTTTTATTCAATCAGGACTTACGCATGGATACCACATAGAGTAGGGGTGAACGGCCGTTCACCCCTACATATGGCGGTTCAAGGGTCAAGAAAGCGTAAGTCCTATCAATGTGGGTGCGCGCGATCGCTCTAGAAGTTGGTGGGTGAGTCCTGTCCCTTAACTTCCTTAACTTCCTTAACTTCCTGACACTCGTCTGCGGGGCAATAACGTCTCCAACAAATAACCAACAACCAACAACAAATAACAACCTTAGACTCGAACCAGGCTCTTTTTCTGACACGGCTTAGCTGTCATAACCATCTGCATATCGCTAGGGGGAGCCAGCGTAAAGCCACGGCGTACAGGCTTTACGGGGCGGCTATCGGCTAGCATCAACTGATGGCGCGACAAAATTTTAGCCAGGACGAGTTTCATTTCAAATTGTGCAAAAGCCGACCCAATACAGTAACGGTTGCCGCCACCAAAGGGCATATACTCATAAGCTGAAAATTGACGTTCCAGAAACCGCTCTGGTTTAAATTGCTTGGGCTGCGGATAAAGTTCCTGCCGATGGTGGGTCAAATAGATACAAGGGACTAGTGCTGTACCCGGCTCAAATTGGTAGCCCATCAGCTGGAAGGATGACTTGACAACTCGAGGGGAGCAAATCAAAGCAACGGGGTAAATGCGTAATGTTTCTTGACAAACTGCTGTGAGATAGGGAAGTTGAGCAATAGCGATCGCATCTGAGTCGGGAGAGAGTGTGTCGAGTTCCTTGAGCAGTTTCTCACGAACCTCCGGTAGCTGAGCAACCCAGTACAAAGCCCAAGTCAAGGCTGAAGCAGTAGTTTCATGACCTGCTAGTAGGAGAGTCATCAACTGATCTCGTAGTTCCACATCCGTCATCCCCTGGCCGGTTTCGTCGTGAGCAGACATCAGTAAAGAGAGGATATCTGTTCGTGATGGATCGGGTTGCTCGCGGCGTTGCCCAATTTCGGCGTAGAGGAGTTGGTCAATTTTTTGCTTTTGGCGCAGGAAGCGTCCCCATGGACTCCAGGAACCTAAATCTCGTTGGAGGGAGTGAAAGAAAATTAAGCTGGAGTTTAAGGGGGAGCTAATCGAATCGAGTAGTGAACTCAGTAGTTGCCGAAGCTGCTCACAACGTTGTCCCTGATGCAGGCCAAAAACGGTACTTAAGATGGTTTGCATGGCGATCGCTTGCATGGATGAACGGACTGAGAAGGGTTGGTCGATTGTCCACCGACTGATCACTTGATCAGTGATGTCACAGATGAGCTGACCGTAGGTTCGCATCCGTTCTCCATGAAACGGGGGCACGAGTAGTCGTCGTTGGTGCTGATGGCGATCGCGATTTTGCAAGCTCATACTAATTGAGTGCTGCCCCAATAATATTTGTAAAAGCCTGTTCTTTAAGCCAGAGTTAAACACCTTAGGATTAGCCGTCAATATCTCTTGAATCGCCTGTGGATTACTTATGTAAACAGCTGGGCAATATTTATTTCTTCTGACTGTAAAAAGGTCACCATAGCGGTGAACACAGTCATCTAGAAAGTTTAATGGGTCAGCCATCCACTGGATGGTTTGTATTAACGGTGGAGTTTTGGGACCATCAGGTAGGTTCATTTTTGATAACTTTCGTATTGAACTTTTGGACGGAATATAGAGCAAAAAAAATCAGTCCAATAAACTTTTTTATTTATTGAAAGGTCGAAACTAAAGTTGACTTATGCAACACTCAAGCAAAAATTGCTTCAAAATTATGTTCTTGCCGTTCCCAGAATATCTATGACCAGCAGGGAAAGCTTCTTGAGGCTGGAATCTTGATTGTCCATGGGCGCACATAAAAGTCAATTTGTCAACTTTTATCACTAGACTGGCACTCTAGGCAGCACGGCTGATCTGCCTCTGTTGGCCTGCGGGCTGAGCATTGGATCGGGTATTCGCACACAGATACAAGGCGCTCAAGACAGCGGCGCGGACAATACGCCTCGGCTGGTAAAGTTCTTTGCCATGCCAAAGCGGCATATGCACTGGGTCGTTTGGTGGTGCATTGAGATGCTTAGTTAAGAAGCGTTCACCGCGCCTTGCTGCCTGCGCGATCGCTACAGGGTCTTGGGTTTGTCCAGCAAGTAAGAGCATTTGAAGAGCATAGGCGGTTTCCTCAAGCGTCCCGCACCAGAAGCCCCATGAGCCATCGTCTCGTTGCGTGTGTAAAACCCATGAAATAGCTCGATTGAGAGCAGCGGCTGTATCGCCCACACCAAAGCGCCGCAAGGCTAGCACGCAACAAGCAGTAGCATAATAGGGCGATGCGTGCCACTTATCAAGCCAGCTGCCATCGGGTCTCTGGACGGCCAGTAAGTAAGCTGAGATTTTTGCGATCGCTTGCTGATACTTTGGCAATGACCAACGGCACTGCCTCATGTAGCTGCCGAAAGCTTCTAGAATGTGTGCATTAGTAGTCACAGATGGATTACGCTCACCCTCGTAACACCAGAAACAAGTTTCATCCTCATAGGTGAGCAAACACACCGGATCGACTGGATAACCTAGAGCTATAAGAACACTCAGAACTACGGCACTGTTGTCAGCATCAGGCATTTGTCCTGGCGTGAAGCTAGCGCCGCGTGGGCCTAGGCAGGAAGCGAAGTACTCAACGGCAGCACGGGCTGAGTTTTCCGGCACTGGCACGCCAGCTTGTATAAGATTGTGAAGCAGCCATGACCGTTCAAATGTGTCTAGCTGAGTTGCAACTGGCAAAGCACCTCCAAGACGAGCAGCTATTTCTGATATAGAGGCAATTGAACGTTGCTGATGCACTGGCGATCGAGTCAGCATCGCAACAGTTGCAGCTGGAGAACCCCCAATTACTCCGTTAACATCACGCACATCATGTACGTAATTGAGGTCACTACCGAGAACTTCCCAAGAATGGAATATCTGAGTAGGCAGTGGTTTTCCGATACGCGCAGCGGTACGTAACCTTGTCAAACGCTCCCTATCTGGTGGCGGCAGCGTTATTTTCAAACATTCTTTCACGTTCAGCCAGAAGCGGCTTTTGTCATGAACTCCGTGAGACCTGTTCATAGCAAGTTACATACTCAGATGCAAGATAAAGTTAGCCCTGATGATTTTATTTTTTTGAGTCGAAGTCTTGGTGTTATTAGGACGGAACTGGTGTCACTGAGAAAGACAAAGGATTTCAATCATGATGAAGGAGCAAGGCTCAAAGATAGTTCCTTTTTCCCACCCTTGTCTTATTCATCCCTCATCCCTCATCCCTCATCCCTCATACTTGATTGGTCACATCTGCCAGTCCTGCCAACGTATTTTCGATTTCTTCGACTAGAGCAGGTAATATCAGTTCGATCGCGACTAGATCTGGCAGTTCTGTTAAATCGCGCAAGGTATGTGCAAGAAAATCCAGACCACGCCAAGCGGCTAGAGAAACATCACTGGCGTCCCCAGTAATCTCCTCTCCACGCGCCACTTTTAGAGTCAGATCAAGGAGACTTGCCGTTGCCGCCAAAGTTGGCACTAGACAATATGCATCGGGACTACCCCAACTGCCATCTTCTTTCTGTTTACGTAAGAGGAAGTCTAAACTTCCCTTTGGTTGTAGCGATCGCGGCAGAAGCAAGACACGAGCTGTATCATAAACCGCAGGTGAGATATCGCTCCACGGATCATTCATACTCTCTTGAATTAACTGCTGGGCAGCCAACTCAATCTGCGATGGCGGAAGGCTATGCACAGGTAAGGTGGATGAATCAAACATGATGTGGCCTCCCCTTCTCTACTAAAAGTAATTCTAAGAGAGTTGCCTTTTTAGGAAGCTCAACGCCAGATGAACGACAGTTCATTGTTGGTCTTTAGTCCTTAGGAACTGAGGTCTGTTGCCGTTCAGTGTTCCAATTCAGAAGGGTTTTGTCCAGTGAAGATTAGGAAGTTAAGGATGAACTTATACTCAAAACGGTCTCTGACCGTGCTTTCGTAATGACTTATTCTGGCAATCCTTCTCTTTTTTCTAAGTTTTCTTTATTTACATTTAATGAGTTGCTGGTGTTTTCAATTTAAAAGCTTTTGTTGCCTTCTCTCTTTTTCCCTTTTTTACCTTCTCCCCTTAGTTTTTATTTTTTTCTTTCTCCCCTTCCTCCAGCCTCAAGAAGCTCTAGGTGATTTACCACATTTGAGAGCTACTTGGTATGACTTGGGTGAGAATCAGCTTAAGTTTTACAATTATTGATGAAGTTTAATGATAATTCTGAATAAATTAATGACCCATTCTACTGATATTGCCGCCTTAGCTCGTTGGATGGCAGCAGACTTTAGCAATCAACTACAGGCTTTTGAAAATCCCCCCATGTACGCCCATATCCGGGTTTGTATGCGTCCTCTGTCTCTGTCAGTGCTAGATGGAGTTGGTTTATTTGTCGAACAAGCCTATGACTATATGCTGAATGACCCCTATCGACTGCGGGCATTGAAGTTAATTGATGCAGGCGATCATATCGAAATTGAAAACTACACCGTCAAAAACGAACAAAAATTCTACGGTGCCTCTCGCAACCTCGAAAGCCTGCAAACTCTAACCGCTGAAGACCTAGAGAAACTTCCTGGCTGCAACATGATCGTGGAATGGACGGGTAACAGCTTCAAAGGTAAAGTGGAACCGGGTAAGTGTTGCAAAGTTTTTCGCAAAGGTAAAGACACCTATCTCGACAGCAGCTTCGAGATAGACGAAGAAAAATTTATCAGTCTTGATCGAGGGCGCGATCCAGAAACGGATGAGCATGTTTGGGGTTCAGTAGCCGGACCATTTTACTTTGTTCGTTGGGCTAGCTTTGCTGATGAGGTAAAAGTTTGATGATTTGACACAAACAGGACTTACGCAAATTTCCTTTTGAAAGACCATTTGTAGGGGTGAACGGCTTGAAAGACCATTTGTAGGGGTGAACGGCCGTTCACCCCTACTCTATGTAGGATCCATGAGTAAGTCCTGCTGAATCAGTGTGCAACATTAGGATGCAGATAGTCCTTGAGGATGCGATCGCCCGAAGATCACCAGCAAAGTTGGTCGCATCGATTCACTCAGAGACTATCTGGATCGATATTCAATTCTCGCAATTTTGCCGCCAATCGTTCGGCGCGTTGGGCTTCTTGTTCACGCTGTTGCTCTAATTCCAAATAGGAGAGAAACCTTTGTCCATCAGGTCGATATAACTCTAATCCTTCTTCTGTCAATTCAAACCGCACTCCTAAGCGAGGACTTGTCCATCCTGACATCGGTTCAATTACTTCTAATAGTCCTTCAATTCGTTGCCAGCCACTCAATTCTTTCTTGTCTGGATCATAGAGGTAATACTCTTCTACTCCGTAGCGATTATAAAAGGCTAGTTTTTTATTCATCTTGGTATTGCTATCGCTGTAGGAGCGGATTTCAAAGACGACTTGTGGGGGAATATTATTCTCTTTCCATTGCAGGTATGAACGCCTATCGCCTTTTGGTCTGCCAAAGACTACCATCGTGTCAGGCGCTTGGGAAATGGTTTTCTTACCTTCCATGGGATACCAGAGTAAGTCACCTGCAACAAATACATTCGGGTCATCTTTAAACAGAGCATCACAACCGCCTTGGATTTTGATAATCCATTGGTACTGAATTGTGCTATCTGCCATTGGTTGACCGTCACTGGATGGATAAATTATTTCTTCTGTTGTAGTTAGTTTCATAATGTTTAAACACAAGAGTTGTTTACTGCGTTATGCGTTGTAGGGCTGATGCGGATGGATACCTGCTAACTGCTACCAATGCTTGTCGCTCTAGAATTCGGTCTTCGCTGTTAAACTCTAGAATTCGTGCGGTCACTTCTCCGATGTCTGTCAGGGGTTGAATTACAGCTTCATTGAGTCGAAAGTGTTCTCTCCAAAAGTCTCGACGTGGGTTGAAGAACCGGACAAGTTCTCCAGTCCGCCAAACTATTGACCCCATATCGCTACCTTACACTTGGAATTATTACTCATATTTAATGTACGTATAAGCCCGTGCTTTTGCCAGTGTCATTATATGTTCTAGCGTCAAAAAATGGTCTAATTCCCTCTTTTCCTCTGGTGTAATTTTCCCTGTATGGTGTCTATAAACTAGGTCTTCAAGACGTTCTTGTGCTGCTTCCGATAATTTAAAATTAATGACACTTTGAGGCGTAGTTCCAGCAGCAATGAATTCAATAATTTCGTCGTAGACTTTAGTTGTCTTTACAGATGTAGTCATGAGTTTATACCTCCTTATAATTATCTAAGTTTATGCCACCTGAAATAAAATTTAAATATCCAAGGCTCATCCTTCCAACCTTTGGCTAATATCATGTCCGCTTAAACCCTTACGATATGGGTAGGTTGGGTCAAGGTACGAGACCCAACATCTGACAAAAGAGGTGTCAACCTACAATTCATAACTAATCAACCGGACATGATATAACTCCTGCAATGGGCTAGATGCGATCGCTCGTTGCAGTACTAGGCTACTTGAAATAATTGCCCTACAGTCTTAGGCTCTGGCAGGGGTTTACCTTCTTCAAGAGTTGTCTCAATTAAAAGGTCTAGAACCTCTTGAGCATTCTTAAGAGCTTCTTCATAGGTATCTCCATGAGTGCAAGGCTGCATTACATCCTCAAATTCAGGTAGGAATACAACGTAGCATTGGTCTTCATCTGACCACTGAATTACGATTGTGTATTTCATTGTTTCTCCGATCGTTTCGGGTGCATCCCAATGCAAGCAAAAGTATTGGGTAGTACGAACTGGAAGGCTTGCTTGCAAGTGTATGTGAGCAAGATGCTCACACTACGAATTTACAACAACAACGGGATGCACCAGCTCGCTCCTCATTTCCCATCGTCATCCTAAGAGGCGGATAAAACGACTTGAGGTAACTGTCCGAAAGTTATAGGTTTTGGTAGCGGTTCCCCCTCGTCTAAAGCTGACTCGATTAGAAGTTCTAAGACTTCCTGAGCATTTTTTAGTGCCTCTTCATAAGTATCTCCGTGGGTATGACAAAACTCTCCCCACTCAGGCAAACTAACAACAAAGCATTTATCTTCATCTGACCATTGAATAATGATGGTGTAGTGAGATTTCATTCTTCGTCTTCCTCTTGTTGAATTTCTTCTACTCTCTGAAGTGCATTGTTAACATCTTTCTCTTGATATGGTTTAGCATCGTTACTATCCTTACCTGATAAAGTAAGTTTTCCAGGTAGCAGAGGATGAAACCACTTAGTATGACTACCCTTACCAGGAGTGCAAGTAAACCCTGCTTTCAAGAGTAAGCTTTTCAACTCCCTGATTTTTTTAGGCATAAACTAGGTTTACCTGATTACTCCTCACTTTCCACAGTTCTAATTTTGCCTTTCTTATTGCTTCAATTTCTCCCTGGCAAACTCTCGCACTTTCTCATCTGGGTCATTTTCTGCTCTATCGCGCAACAGTGATAGAGTCTGAGGATGGTTAGGATATTGCTTGATGATGATCTCAAGTGCTAATTGCCGAGGGTTGTCTTCTCTGTCTTCCTTACGCTCAAACGGGTCATTGGCGGAAATATTACACAAAAATTCAAACATCCAAGGCTCATTCTTCCAACCTTCGGCTAACTCCCGCACCACCATATATCTCACACGCCAATCGTCATCCGATAAGGCGTGAGATTTAAGGATAAGTAGCATCTCCAAATCATCTTTCCAGCCACGGGCTAACTCCTGTAATGCCACATATCGCACATCCCAATGGTCATCCGACAGGGCACGGGATTTTAGAATAGATAAGGTTCTCGGGTCATTTTTCCAAACAAAGGTTAACGCCTGCAAAGCCACTCGTCGCACATCCGGAATATCATCTGATAGGGCGCAGGATTTGAGGATAGGTAAAGTTTCCGGGTCATCCTTCCAACCACGGGCTAACTCCTGTAATGCCGTAAATCGAACAGCCCAATGATCACCTGACAAAGCGTGGGTTTTGGTTTTGAGCCAGGGCAATGTATCAGGATCATCTTTCCAGCCACGGACTAACTCCCGTACTACCGTATGTCGCATATCTGGATTATCATCCGAGAAGGCACGGGTTTTGAGCAGGGGTAAGATTTCCGGGTCATCTCTCCAGCCACGGGCTAACTCCTCCACCGCAGCAATTCGCACCTCTGGATTATCGCTCGACAAGGCATGAGTTTTGAGCAGGGGTAAGATTTCCGGGTCATCTTTCCAGCTACGGGCTAATTCTTGCACTGCCGCTTTTTGCACAGCCCAATCCTCATCCGACAGGGCACAAGTTTTGAGCCAAGGCAATGTCTCGGGGTCATCTTTCCAGTTACGGGCTAACTCCTGCACTGCCGTTTGTCGCACATCCCAATGGTCATCCGACAGGGCGCAAGTTTTGAGCCAAGGCAATGTCTCGGGGTCATCTTTCCAGCTACGGGCTAACTCCTTCACCGCCGCTTGTCGCACATCCCGATGGTCATCCGACAGTGCACAAATTTTGAGCCAAGGCAATGTATCGGGACTATCCTTCCAACTGGTTACCACTGCTGCAACCGCTTGGGTGCGAATTTCACGAACTAGCCTTGCCTCTTCAGCCCACCATTCATAACTGTAATTCAGGTCATACTGAGTTAAATCTTTTAGCTGGTTGAGAAGTTGGATAGCGGTTGTCCCTAGTACCGAGCAAGTTCTCACCTCTTCAAGACACTTCGCCGCCAAAAATAGATTACTAAATTTTTTGGCTTCGCCCTTTTGCTCGATTAGATAATCAATAATTTCACTAGCAAAGCTCGTATCAATCATCCCCGCAATCAATCGCAAGACTTCATGCCAAGACTCATCTTGCCAGTGCTTGCCAAACACTTCCGTCTTGAGTTCTTCCAGCGTCAAACCCCCTTCAAGTCCCCGTTTTCCAAACCGCTCAACAAACTCGTAGGCACAGAAGTATTCTAAAAATGTCCGATGCACAAACCCATAGGAATCAGCACCCAGGTAACACAAAATAAAGTTGCGACTCCGTAGTTGTTCTATCAGCAACCGAGCAACCGTTCTCGCCTGACTAACTTCTATACTTTTCAAATAGCCAGTCAGAATCTTTTCTAAATCCTCCCCCCGAATCAGATTGCCAGCCAAACCTTTATCTGCTGCTTGCATGTGGTATGCCACCTGACGCAGCATTGCCTGCTTATCTTTATAGTCGATCGCTACCGAATCCACCCTCGGATTTTCCAGTAATTTCTGCTCCACATCCCATTGATGCAGCAGGACTCGCGAAGCTTGGTTGTAGAGTTCTGGTCTATCTCTGGGTAATTCTTGATTGCGGTTCAAAATTGCCATCATTGTCAGCAGCAGAGGATTTCCTGCTAGTTCCCCAATCGCTGAAGACGTGTTAATTGCCTGTTGCAGTCGCTCCCGTTTTCTAACTTTATCTGCCTCATCCGTGAAGGTTAACTCATGCCATCGATAGAGAAAATCCTGAATTTGTTCTGAGTCTAAATCTTGCAGCATGAAGTGACGAAACTGAGCATCTCGCAGTCGTTGCGGTTTGTAGCCAATAATGCGAGAAGTCACGATTACCCGCACATTTGGATAATCATTAGTGAAGCGATGGATATCAGTAATTACCTCCTCTCGTTGCGCCGGATCGAACACCTCATCCAACCCATCAAACATCACCAAAACCTTACCAGCTTTGAGCCGTTCGTCGAGTTCATGCTGATTGAGGCGACAGATAACGTTGCCATTGTGGAAAAATTGCAGAAAATCCTGGCATTGTCCAGAATTGCGATCGCGTCCATAACTCCGTAACTCAATCAGCAACGGAATCGGCAGTTCAATAACATTATTAAGAGGCGTTCTTGCCCAATTCAAAGCGATGTATTGCAACAACGTGGACTTCCCAGAACCCGGATCGCCCAAAATTACAACATAGGGGTAATTTTGAGAGTCATTGATGATATCCAGAACTGAGCAGATTGGCTGTTGAGAATAAACCTGTTTGTATCGTTCCCACTCCTCTGGGTCAACTTCTGCTTCAAGTTGGTTGCTCTCCCGCAGTCGTTTTTGATGCTCTTTGGGAATTTCGTAAACTTGAGGTAAAAACTCCTGGCATTCTCGCACGTTTTGTGCAGTGAAGATTTGCCATACTTTGAGTTTTTCTCGATAGTCGTAAATACTCGTATCTAAACTATCTAAGTTGAGATTGCTGTATCGCTCTTGCAGCCCTTCCTGATACCGTCTTAAGTCAAATTCTGGGGAAACTCCAGCCAATTCTTTTGTGTTTTGCTGGATAGATTCTAGATTTTTTGAGTCAAGGATAGCCCGTAACTCAGGCAATTCACGGATGATAGCTTTAACTTTCTTGCGGTACAGCTTGCCAACCAGTTCCCAGTCAAATTCCTCTGGTGGTAAAGGTGACAAATTAAGCTGATACCAGGTTTTGGCTAAGGTCTTTGTATCTAAAACTTGACTGTCATCTTTAAAGGCGCTTCCTAGTATCTCTTTAACCGATTTATTGTTAAGAAGTTCTTTTAATGGTTTGGTATACTGCTGCAATTGTTCCTCAGAAACGTCTGCATCTTTTAATTCCTGCTGCACCAGTTGCAGAAATTCTTTGATAGCTTTGCCAGCAGCAATATTGCGCGGGTCTTTTTCGCGTAGGACTACATGTTTCAGGGAGTCTTTAAAGAAATCTTTGGCAAAGTCTTTTGCTCCCTCTTTTGCCAAGTCTTGCAAAATCGGGTATGCAAGAACCCCGACAGCTTGAGTCGCTCCCCAGAGTAGTAACCAGTCCACCATAATACCCGCGTTTGTCTAACTTGGTTGTTTCCACGACTATAGCTAAACGATTTGCGCGATCGCTCCATACTTCACACTCCTCTAAAGAGTCCAGAGATTGTAAGGGCACGGCAGGGCCTTAGCCCCTACCCCACACCTCACAGCGATGC
>DALYIW010000287.1:0-11101 GCA_031970155.1 Coleofasciculaceae cyanobacterium CTOTU46601
GTTAGAAGGCAAGTTAGAAGGCAAGTTAGAAGGCAAGTTAGAAGGCAAGTTAGAAGGCAAGTTAGAAACCGTACCCCGGTTATTACAGCTAGGTTTGAGTGTGGAACAAATTGCTACGGCGTTAGAGTTGGATGTTGAATTTGTGGAGCAGGCAGCTCAAGCGTCTGTTGCTGATACCCAACCAGGCGAAGATACAGAAAATTAGCTGAAGTGCGATCGCCTTCAATCTACCCTCATCAGTTAATCTACGTGCGCTCAGCAACGCTGGTGCCGTAGGCGATCGCAATTTTTCACCCTAGTCCATCCAATCAGCTCTCATCAGTGCCAGTTGGCAAATTGGCCACACGCAGACGACGGTAGCGCTTAAGATTGCCACATACACATAGAAGGCAAACAGTCAATTAAAAGAGTTGCATATGGTCTCTTCTCTACCGGATATGAGCTTTCTACTGTTGAAGTATGAACAGTAGAGGTTAAAGCAAAGCGATATGTTACTTACACGCCAACAAGCAAAAGCTCAAAAACGAAACGCCAAAAGATTGGGTGAATTACTCAAAGATGCTAGGAAGGAACTCGATCAAAGCCTTGCCATTATTGAGGAAACTGCCCTTGGTCATGGTTCTTGGGGAATAAGAGATATTTCTTGTTCACAGGAAACCTACTCTGTGATTGGGCAAATCCTGGCACTAGCTGATAAATGGGATAAGTGCAACCATTTTGATATTGATGATCAGTTATCCGAGCTTGAGAACGAATTTTACCAAAAGTAAAAGCAGTTATTCTTCGCTGTTGGACTTAACACTTAAAGGCCAGCCTAAGCGAGTGGGCTGTTCGTAAATCCGTTTGAGCGTGTTGATATCCCTAGCAGAAATCTGAGGCGGGTTGCGTACTTGGGAAAAGTACATGGTGTCAGTTTCTAAAGGACTATGACCCCAGATGCCTAGGGCGTGACCGAATTCATGACGGGCAGTTGCAAGGGTATACTCAGCTGTTTGGTCAGGACTCAGCTGGATAGTAAATCGCTGGGATAAAATCTCTTCAGGTGCGCCTATGGCTTTGCGAAGGTAAAACTCGTAGCGGGTTTCGGCAGAACGTGCGCGGGGAATATTGAATTGTCCGGTTTCGCGGTTGAGGGACGCTTGTACAGGAGGACGCGATCGCAAAATAGAAATATCTGCCATTTCTGGCTGTGCCACCACTTCCACAGGCAAATATTTACTCCATTCTTGTACAGCTTGTAATACCGCCTTAACCCATTCCTGAAAGCGTTTTATGCTGCTAGAAGACTCTGTGGGGTCTGTTGGTTGCTCTACATAAACCTTAATCGGAAACTTTGACCAGACCAGATAACCTACCGGAGTCAGCTTTACCTGGGCCAAGAAATCGCCAGAGCTAGTAACGTCTTGCCACTGCGCCAATGTGGCAGGTAGGGGGTGAGTCTGAGGAGTCGGTAGGGAAGATAAAGATAAATCAGTCGCTGCCACCAGGGAGTCCGGAGTCGGGAGTTGCCAGTCGTACTTTTCCTCTGTAAACAAGCCGCCCTGAGCATTCACCCTCTGTAAGTCAGCAAAAATGACCAGCAGACTCGTAGCAACCACCACCCCCAATATAATTAGGCGTCTCCAGTTGCTTTTGCGAAGACGCCTTAGCTTACTTGCATTTCTTCTTCTCATCCTCAATGGGTAGCCCTTTTTGATTAGGGACTTCAAGAGTTATGAGTTAGAGGTGATGGTCGTCAAAAACTCAAAACTTCTACTTGCCCAACCAACCCGCACTCAAAACCACTGTCAAGCCAATAAAAATAACAGCGAGAACCCAGGTAACTCGGTTCAGGGCTGTTTCTGCACTCTTGGTGCTGGTAAATAGTTGGGCTTGACCACCAATTCCCCCGATTCCATCGCCCTTAGGACTGTGCAGCAGTACCAGGATAATCAAACCTAGAGCAGAAACAGCCCAGATAATTTGCGTGACTTGAACAATGGTCATGATGACAACTCTGTGACTAAATTACGGTTGCTATAGAGAAACACGTACGGGTGTCCGATTGGCTCGAACTTCAAATTCAACGGGTTTTAGCAGAGAACGCCCGGTCATCTCTACTGGCTGAGGCAGTTTTAAGATTTCCAGAATAGTAGGCGCAATATCTGCTAGGCGTCCGTCGTTGCGTAAGGCAACTTCCGTGCTATGTCCAGGGATTTTTAATCCTTCCCCTTCCACTAGGATAAAGGGCACAGGGTTAGTTGTGTGAGCTGTCCAAGGGTTACCTGTCTCATCTCGCATACATTCGGCGTTACCGTGGTCGGCAGTAATCAAAGCGGTGCCACCAGCTTTGTTGATGCTTTCGATCAGGCGTCCTAGGCACCGATCTACAGTTTCAACGGCTTGCACACAGGCTTCTATATTCCCGGTATGCCCTACCATGTCGGTGTTGGCATAGTTGATTACAACTAGGGAATAGATACGTTTTTCAATTGCCCTTGTCGCTACATCTGTGACTTCTTCTGCGGACATGGCTGGGGCGCGATCGTATGTCGCCACCATCGGACTTTGCACGAGTTCCCGATCTTCACCCTCAAAAGGCAGTTCTAAACCACCGTTGAAAAAGTAAGTGACGTGGGCGTACTTCTCTGTTTCAGCAGTGCGAAATTGCCGTAAACCATTCTTAGCAATCACTCCGCCCAGAATATTATTCAAGTTCTGAGGCTCAAACGCTACCAATACTGGAAATGTTGGGTCGTACTGCGTAAATGTTGCAAAAGTCAGGGGTTTAATCTGCTCTCGCTCAAAACCATTGAACGTTGGAGCAACAAAAGCTTGTGTTAATTGCCTTGCTCGGTCAGGACGGAAGTTAAAGAAAATAACACCATCTCCTGATTCCACAGCCCCCGGAGCAAGCCTGATCGGGAAGACAAATTCGTCTGTGATGTCTGACTTGTAAGAAACCTTTAAGACCTCAACGGCAGAGCGACCGTCTCCAGGGCCATCCTGAGTCATGTTGTCATAGGCTTTTTTGACCCGATCCCAGCGTCGGTCTCGATCCATCGCGTAGTAGCGACCACTAATCGTAACAATCCGCCCGACGCCGATTTTGTCAATATGATCCTGAATCTTTTGAATCGCCTCAACGCCTTCAGTCGGCTTGGTATCACGACCATCTGTAATTGCGTGAATACAGACTTCGGATAATCCTTGTAACTTGGCAAAATCCAGCAATCCGAGTAGATGGTCTAGATGAGAATGCACCCCACCTTCAGAACACAAGCCTACTAAGTGCAGCTTTCCGCCCTGAGTGTGAACCTCTTGGCATACTTTCAGAAGCGCTGGATTCTCTCTAATGGTGCCGTCTTCCACCGCATCGGAAATACGAACCAGCTCTTGAGGCACCACTCGTCCAGCACCAATATTCAGGTGACCGACTTCTGAATTACCCATTTGACCATCTGGTAAACCTACGTCCTTACCAGAAGTCCGAATTAATGTGCTGGGGTAGGCAGCCCAAAGGCTGTCCATTACAGGTGTCCGGGAGGCAGCAATGGCGTTGCCATTGATTGCTTCACGGTAGCCCCAACCGTCCAAGATGACTAGCACCACGGGAGAGATCGGTGCTTGCCTCATAGTTCCGCCCTTTGTTCTACATGAATTTCACCGCAATGATATACCATTGCGCTTTAAATTCACTGCTATTTTGCTTTTCCTTTGGGTTTCTAAGTTTTCGAGATGACAAAACCTCAGAAAAGGTTGCTACATAAAGCTTAAAGCTTTGCGGAGACGAAAATACAGTTCCTTATCGCAGCGATTTAGCTAAGTGAGTCTATCAAATTTTTTATTCCTTAATCGCTGTTTTTGACATAACTTTATTTTTGCTTACCTGCGGTCTTGGCTTTCTTGGCAGCTTTCTTGGCGGCTTTCTGGGCGGCGATCGCAGCTAATCTTTCCTGCTCTTTCTCCTCAGCAATTTTATCCAGATAGTAATGGTAATCTCCCAGATAAGTACGGAATTCCCCATCTCGGATTTCGACAATTTTGTTGGCAACCTGAGAAATAAAGTAGCGATCGTGTGAGACAATTATCACCGTTTCATCATAATTCTGGATCGCTTCTTCCAACATCTCTTTTGCCGGGATATCCAGGTGATTGGTAGGTTCATCCAAAATTAGGAGATTGGCAGGGCGTAAGAGCATCTTTGCCAAGGCTAGGCGGGCTTTTTCACCTCCACTGAGAGACTCAACCTTTTTGAATACGGTATCGCCACTAAACAGAAATCGACCTAAGAGGGTGCGGACTTCTTCGTTTTTCCAGTCTGGTACTTCATCATGGATAGTTTCCATCACCGTTCTTTGCAAATCCAGGGCTTCTGCCTGATTTTGCTCGAAGTAACCAGGAATCACCTTATGCTGGCCTAATTCCACGGTGCCTTCTGTGGGTTGCTCCATGCCCATGATTAAGTGGAGCAGTGTAGATTTTCCTGCGCCATTGGGACCGAGGAAGGCAATACGATCGCCTCTTTCGATCAGCAAATCTGCTCCTAAAAACAGAATCTTGTCGTCGTAGGCATGAACTAAATCTTTGATTTTCACCACCTCTCTACCACTACGAGGCGCGGGAGGAAAGCGGAAGTGCAAGGTTCTTAATCCCCCCGTTGGGGCTTCAATCCTCTCGATTTTTTCTAACTGTTTTTCGCGGCTTTTCGCCTGGGTGCTGCGAGTCGCACTTGCCCGAAATCGGTCTACAAAGGCTTGCTGCTTTTCTAGTTCCTTCTGCTGACGCTCATAAGCACTTAATTGTGCTTCCTGCATCTCAGCTTTCTGTTGCAGATAAGCGGAGTAGTTGCCTAGGTAGGTGGTGGAAACGCCACGTTCGGTTTCTACAATCTGGGTGCAGAGGCGATCGAGAAACTCCCGGTCATGAGAAACTATCACCATTGGGGTTTTTAGCCCTTTTAGGTAAGTTTCTAGCCATTCGATGGTTTCTAAATCCAGATGGTTAGTTGGCTCGTCTAGCAGCAAGAGGTCTGGTTTTTGCAGAAGGATTTTGCCTAAGCTCATTCGCATCTGCCATCCGCCACTAAAGGCACTGACGAGGCGATCGCTATCTTCTAACTCAAATCCCATCTCTGGCAAAATTTTCTCAATTTGTGCCTCTAACCCGTAGCCATCAAGGGCTTCAAACTGGCGCTGAAATTTGTCTAGTTTATGAATCAGCCGATCGAGTTCCTCTGGATCAGCCGTTTCCATGTCTGCCTGCACTTGCGCCAGAGACTGCTGTACTTGGTTAGCTTTTTTAAATACTGTCCAAAATTCTTCTCTAACGGTGCGACTGGGGTCTACTTCAAATTCTTGGGTGAGGTAGGCAATGTGCAAACTATTCGGGCGGATGACTTCTCCGGCAGTCGGTTCAATCTCCCCAGCAATGATTTTGAGTTGCGTGGATTTACCTGCACCATTGACACCGACAAGGCCAATGCGATCGCCTACTTTTACTTCCCAGTTAACATCCTTGAGAACTTCGCCAGTGGGGTAAATTTTACTGATATGTTCAAGTCGCAGCATCAAGAGTCTCCAGGGCAGATGATGGGGAGATGACAGCCAAAGATGCGGATAGAGTCGCATATGACTGAATATCCGAGTCAATCTTAACAAAATTTAATTAGAAATTCGGTAGTGTAAGCCCTTGATTGCAACTTATTACTCTATTGCTGAGGGTTTCCTAAGGGCGGCAGCGAAACACAAATGTACTGCTATAGAATCTCATTTAATTCGATGACCCAATAATGCAGTAGGAGCAAGCGGCTTAATATCTGGATCAAATCCACCAACCTGATTCGTGCGAATTAACCAAACAGGCGCTCTATTTTTAAGAAAAGTTGTAGCAATTTCATCGTGTGCTCGCCGTGGCAGTAGAGTTCGCCAAGTCGTTAAGGCAGCTAAGAAATGAGTGAAGGAGTTACCTTCGAGATGGGTAGCTGCCAGGGTTTGAGTATTTCGATGCCAATCAGAACGCACGATCCCCAGTGGTACCAATTGATTCTCTAGCGATCGCCCTAACTTTACCAGTTGCTGAAAGCGCTTAGTTTGAGGATGATTGGGATAACGTTGGAGCCAGTCTTGAATTTGAGGATTAGACTGAATTGCCGCTTCAATACGTTTAATGGTCACATACAGCGCCTGATTGGAATCCTGGACACAAGAGATGGCTGGTGTTACGACAGAGGCACCTGTACCATCTCCAATCCGGTAACGCGCCATCATGATATCCAGCTCCAAGGTAAATTCTTTTAAGGGTGACACTTTGATGCCATCAAAGTCGTAATCTTCAGTCACCGCATCCAATTTGACCAGAATATCTGATACGGGGCGATTTCCCAGCCAACCCCGTTGCAAGTCACCCATGTAACCTGGCCAAGAGATTGTTCCAGCAACAATACCATCAGGATTATGGGCGTAAACTTGTCGATATTCAATATCAAAGCGTAATTCTTGTGTTAGAGGGTCACGTACTACACGCGCCAATCCATAGGCAAAATGACCTGTGACCACACCTAGCAGAGTTGATTCCGCTTTTTTCCCACCAATGCCACCAAAGGTATGTAAGACAAGCGCAATATCTCCTTCTCGCCAGCTAGACATTGCCTCATTGATTTGTTTAGCGGTTGGATCGAGGAGAATTGTTTGAGCTTTGCCTTTTTGCGCTGGGGTGTCTTTCCAGTATTTTTTGTTAATGTAGTTGATTGCCGCTTTTTTTCCCAAGAGTACTTTATCGGGCTGGAGTCGGAATAGAGTACGAGGTGCGATCGCTTGCGTCACAAAAATGCCATCGGCATCTTTAGCACCATAGATATACCAACCAGTAGGATTGTAGGGAGATTTTTCTATCCCTTGGTTTTTTGAGCGAAATACTCCCTGCCAATCGGCTGGCACTTGGGGAATCCGAATTATCTCTTTTAGACCATCAAATTGCTGAGAATCTGAATTAAAGTGATGCACTAAAAAGCGATCGCTGCCTCTAATAGTTGGCCTAATAATCGTAACTAAGCCATAATAGCGACCCGTAATTTGTATCGGCTCTTTTGTCAAGAGTAACGTTGGGCGATCGCCACCTTTCTCCTCTACAAAAATTGGCGCTTTCAGCAATACCATCACCTGATCATCAGGTCTGGCTCCAGCTAGTGATTCTAAGGGGTCAACCTTTTGCCAGTTGTTGAGGCGATCAGGATGTAAGTTCCCTTGCTTTTTACTTTGTTGTGTCTGTTCAGTGAAGTGAACATCTTGGGTTACCGTATGGACATAAGCTTGCACCTCTGGGTCATTGCTCCACCTCAAGTTCACAATCTTTCCTACTAAGTTTTGATGGGTAGTATCTGCATGATAAACTTCAAAAAGAACGCCCTTAACCGCCTGACGTTGCTCTTTTGTTGGTAAAATCAATCGCCCCGTCCATGTTCCTATTGCTTGATAGAAGCGAGATGAAACTGACTGATTTACAGGATAATAACTAGGCTGATTAAAAGGAGCTTTCCTATAAATTTCATAGTTAGTTTGATGGGTCTGATTAGCAGTTTGTAAGAATTGATAGTAGAGAAAAGCACCTGAACCTAGAAGGACTAGACTCAGACCCAGAAAGCAATAAAAAAGCAATTTACGGTATTTTCTAAACTGGAACACCAAGAAATGCAGAGGTTCAGATGGTTTGAAGCTTCACCCACAGGACTTACGCTCAAGACAGCACATCTAGCGCTTTATAGACTTTCTTTGCGGAAGTCCTGACCCATTAAAAAAAAGTTAGTCTTCATCCCTTTAAAGAAATTTAGACTAACTTTCCATTATATTGCACAACCAGTAGTTACGGCAGGTAACTCTCTTGAGCTAAAAACTTTAAAAAGCGTTTGATTTCTCTACTGTAGAGTCAAAGCTTTGAGCAGACTTACCATTTTTGCTCTGAACTTGGCCATTGCCATTGCGGGGCTGAATTACGCCATATCCGCCATGATTGCGTTCGTAAATTACGTTAATCTCACCTGTTTTGACATTCCGGAACATGTAAAAGTCGTGATCTACCAGTTGTAGCTGTTCCAAGGCCTCCTCAATCGACATGGGCGGCATGGCGAAATACTTCATTCGCAGCACTTCGCTGGGAAGTTCGGGGGTGCGATCGCCAATCAGATCAGGAGATACAGGAACTTCATCGACGATAACCCCCGTCTTCGGCTGATCGTGAGTCTTTTTGTGTAGCAGTTTCTCTTTATATTTTCGCAGTTGGCGCTGAATCTTATCAGCGACTAGATCGATGCTGGCGTATAAATCTTCGCTACCTTCTTGAGCGCGAATTACGGTTCCGTTAGCATAAATCGTTACTTCAGCAGCCTGCTTAGAATTTATCCGAGGGTTGCGAGCTACAGATAAATGTACATCTACCTCTGTTGTTATGTTTTGAAAATGGTTAACTGCTTTTTCAATTTTTTGATGTACATACTCACGGATCGCATCAGTGATTTCGATGTTTTTGCCCTGGATCACAAGCTTCATACTGACCACTCCATCATGTACTGTTTGCCTCATCAAGAGCAACGGCGGATGGAATTGCTGCTCTTGGGGTATATCTTCACGGTAACACTTTGTATTTTAGACAACAGGAGCCTTTGATTTCTCTTCAAATTCCTTTGCATTTTTTGACATTTGTTGAAGGTTTGAATAGTGAAGGTTGGAAATTATAACCTGAACCTGTTAACGTGTAACCGATAAAGAATAATGAGAGAAAAGTGCGGCATCAATGCTTATTAGAGAATTTGGGGATGGTGCCTTATTCAGTGGCATGGGAACAGCAGCGATCGCTTGTAAGCCAACGCATCAAGGACATGACGCTTCCTGATGTTCTCTTATTGTTAGAGCATCCGCCAGTGTACACCCTCGGTCAGGGAGCAAGTCCTGAGTTTCTCAAGTTTGACCCAACCGACAATCACTGGGAGCTTCATCGGGTGGAGCGTGGTGGCGAAGTGACGTATCATTGTCCAGGTCAGCTAGTAGGCTACCCAATTCTGAATCTTCGGCATTACCAGCAAGACTTGCATTGGTATTTGCGACAGTTGGAGGAGGTACTGATTCAGCTGTTGGGTGTCTATGGACTCAAAGGCGATCGCGTTGCTGGAATGACTGGCGTCTGGTTAGAAGGACGGAAAGTAGCAGCAATTGGGATTAAAGTATCGCGCTGGATTACAATGCACGGCTTTGCTTTGAATGTTTGCCCTGACCTTAGCGGTTTTGAGTACATTGTGCCTTGTGGTATTGCTGATAAATCTGTCGGTAGTCTCGCTCAGTTTGTCCCTGGTATTAGTGTGGAGGAGGTGCGTCAGTCTTTAGCTGCCAAGTTCGCGGAGGTTTTTGATATTGAGCTGATCGATAAATCTTGCTCGAAGTAGGGAGTAGGGAGTAGGGAGTAGGGAGTAGGGAATCAGTGGGAAGGATGAATAGCCCAATACATAAATAATGATGCTTTAAATAATAAAATTATTTTTTCTTCATGAAAAATAATGGTGCTTTACCCTCATCCCGACGCTACGCATCGTCGCTACCGCTACGCTATCATCCCTCATCCTTTCTTGGTAAGGTGGTACGCTAAATGCGATCGCATCTTGGCTTTTCTTCTTGCGACAGACAGCGCAACTGATAGATTTGAGCTACCGCATCCTTTGGGTTAAGACTCAAGACTTCTTGAAACCGTTGTGCTGCTTGCCTGGTTGCCTGCCGATGGTAGAGGAATAATCCTTCTTCAAAGATTGTTTTCGTAGCTAACTTGCTCTCTTTAACTTGAGGCTCATCCCCATCAAACACTTCAAAGACTGCCACAGCTTTTGATTTTCCCTTAACTTTGACGCGATCAATGAAGCGGATATTATACCCAGTTGGGTTGTGCAAACGAGCCAAACAGTGGTGAGTGATTAAAAGCGGCACTTCGTACATTTTTGTCAGGCTTTCCAGACGGGCGGCTAAATTGACAGCATCACTAATCGCGGTGCCATCCATGCGGTTTTTTCCCCCGACTGTCCCCAACATTAAAGAACCTGTATTGATACCAATGCCGATTTTAATGGGCGCATACCCAGAATTAGCGCGATGTTGATTATATTCAGCCAACTGTTGCAGCATGGCAATTCCAGCTTTGAGAGCATCATCTGCACTACCGCTAAACAGCGCCATAATTGCATCGCCGATATATTTATCAATAAAGCCCTGATTTTCAATCAGCGCTGGTTCCATGCGACGGAGATAGGCATTGATAAATTTAAAGTTGTCCTCCGGTGTCATGCTTTCACTCAGGGTGGTGAAGTCGCGAATATCGGAAAATAGCACCGACATTTCTTTCTGCACTTGGTCACCTAATTGGACATCAACAATGCTTTTCTTGTCCAACAACTGGAGAAATTGACTGGGGACAAAGCGTGAGAAAGATTGGTTGAGTTGAAACAGTTCTTGAGTAAACTTTTCTCGTTCGGCTTCAGCTTTTTTGCGAGAGGTAATATCTTCAACAAAGCCCTGATAGTAGCACAGTGAGCCATCGGCATTGCAGACAGTACGTGCACTCTCACTAATCCAGATGATGCTGCCATCTTTACGATAAACCATTGACTCAAAGTTAGACACTTCACCTTCGAGCTGCATTAGTTTCATAAACTCACTACGGCTGTGTGGTTCGACGTACAGTTGATGATTGATGTTGGTAAGAGTTACCATCAACTCTTCAGGTGAGTTGTAGCCGTAGATTTGCGCTAGGGCGCGATTAGCACTGATATAACGTCCGTCTGGAGTACTCTGAAAAATGCCTTCCAGCGCATTTTCAAAGATATGACGATACTTGTGTTCCGCCTGGTGGAGTTGGGCAATGAGTTCAGCTTGCTTGCAGTTTAATTCTTCTAATTCCTGATTGGTTTGCTGGAGTTTAGCATTTTTTAAGGCAATTTTTTTATCCTGAATATAACTATGTATGGCTTCTTTAACCGTCAATCTCAAGTCTTCAGATTGCCAAGGCTTAGCAATGTAACGATATAATTTTGCATATAGCGTTTCTAAATAAGACATGAAAAAGCGTCGTAGTTTTTTAGATTAGGAAA